>NZ_JAVWXA010000139.1:0-8600 GCF_036662295.1 Stenotrophomonas sp. | reverse complement strand
GGCTGGCCGGGCCCCAGATCAGGGCCATCGGGTCGCCGCCATGGGCCAGCACGACCACGCTGATGATCAGCAGGAAGCCGAACATGGTCAGGATCGAGGCGAGCACGGCGATCACCGGGGCCACCAGCAGTGCGCTCATGGCCTTGGACAGCACCGTCTGGGTATCAGACAGCGGCAGCGACTTCCAGAACAGGATGCTGCGGTCGCGACGATCGTCGTACAGCGCGCCCAGGCAGTAGAAGAACACCACGAAGGCCAGCACGATGAACGGCCACAGCGAGCTGAGCACCAGGGTCAGGTCCAGGCCGTTGGCCAGGTTGTGCATCGCCTCGGCGTCCAGCTTCTGGGTGAGCAGGGACAGGTCCAGCCCGTTGACGTTGACGTTCTGGTCATCGATCACGATGCCGCCGTTGCGGGCCGCGCGGTGCATGGCCAGCAGCCCGAACAGGATGCCGACCAGGCTCATCACCAGCGAGATGGCACCGGCGATCAGCGGGGCGTACAGGAAACCGCCGCGGTTTTCCCAGTACTCGCGCTTGAGCATCCACTTGAAGGTGCTGGCCGTGCTGATGGGGTGGTGGACGGTGTTCATGCGTAGGTTCCCTTCATGATGGCCACGAACAGGTCCGCCAGCCCGGGGCTGCGGATCTCGCCGAGGGGCGTGAGCTGGGCGCGCGGCACCCCGTCGAACAGCAGCACGGTCTTGCCGAACGGCAGGGCACGCTCATCGATCGGCTGCAGGGCGCGGGCGGCCTCCAGGGTCTCGGCCGAAACGAGCACTTCGCTGTAGCGGTCGCCGATGTCTTCCATGTCGGTGGTCAGCACGATGCGGCCATCGCGGATGAACATGACGTCGGTGAGGATGTGCTCGATCTCCTCCACCTGGTGGGTGGTGACGATGATCGTCTTCTGCTCGTCGAAGTAGTCCTCCAGCAGGCGCTGGTAGAACTCCTTGCGGTACAGGATGTCCAGGCCCAGGGTCGGCTCGTCCAGCACCAGCACCTTGGCGTCGATGGCCATCACCAGCGCCAGGTGCAGCTGCACGATCATGCCCTTGGACAGTTCGCGCACGCGCTGCCGCGGCTGCAGCTTGGTGGAGGCCAGGAAGCGCTCGCAGCGGGCGCGGTCGAAGCGCGGATGCACGCCGGCCACGAAATCGATGGCTTCGCGCACCTTCATCCAGCGCGGCAGCACGGCCACGTCGGCGATGAAGCAGACATCGTTCATCAGCGCGTTGCGCTGCACGGCCGGGTCCAGCCCGAGCACCTGCAGCTCGCCGTCCACCGTGGTCAGGCCGAGCAGGGCCTTGAGCAGGGTGGTCTTGCCGGCGCCGTTGGGGCCGATCAGGCCGGTGATCCGGCCCGGGGCGATGGTGAAGCTGGTGTTGTCCAGCGCCACGGTCTGTTTGTAGGCCTTGCGCAGGCCGCGGGCGGAGATGACGACATCACTTGCAACGGCATTCATGAGGATTTCCCCTGGGGCAGCAATTCGTCGAGATTCAGGCCCAGGCGTTGGATGCGCTCCAGCACCAGCGGCCATTCTTCGTTGAGGAACCGGTCGCGCTCGCTGCTGCGCAGCTGCGTGGCCGCTTCCTCGGTCATGAACATGCCCAGCCCGCGGCGCTTTTCGACCAGGCCTTCGTCAGCCAGTTCCTGGTAGGCGCGCGATACGGTGATGGGGTTGAGCTGGTACTCGGCGGCGACCTGCCGGACCGAGGGCAGGGCGTCGCCCGGCTTGATGATGCCGTCAAGCATCATGGCGATCACGCGCTCCTTCAGCTGACGGTAGATCGGAGCGCCATCGCTCCATTGGATATCGCTCATGGTCAGCTCCGTGGGTTCAGCGACTGTGCGAATGAGAAGTAAGGCATGGACAGGGAGCTGTGCAGCCGGCGGGGTGTTGGCGTGGGGGCGCCGTCGGCGGTCCCTGCCTCGATGACGCCTGCGTCCTGCGGGCTTTCAAACGCACCGGTGGCGGCACGGGTGCCGACCTCATCGGCAGGGGTGCCCAGCCAGCCGAGCAACAGCAGCGCGGAGGCGGCGGTGACGGCTTTGGCGGAGTAGCGGCGGCGCATGCGGTTCATGGGCTTCCCCTGCATCAGGTGACTGGTGTTGTATGCAACTATAACACCGGCACGCCGAAGTGCAACCGGTGACCGACCCCAACTGATGGCAGGGGTGTGACAATCGGGGTGATGGGGAATCAACGTGTTGATTTTTATGGGTTTCAAGAAATGTGGCATGACGTGACTGGACCGGGTTTCGTTCAGCCTCGGCCATGGTAGGGCAGGCGGCGTGGCTATTCAGGTGAACGTCCGTAGGGTGGTTGCCGGATCGGGACTCCCGCCAGACTCGGCAAGGCGCCGGTCGTTCGTTGCGAAACCATCACCTTTCTCCCTGTGGACAGCCCCGAAAGCGGGCGCCGCCGCGCGCGCCGCCTGATCGCCACGCGGTGGCAAAAGTGCCGGTGATATAGTGCGAAATGCCCTGCCGACGGCCCTGTGCCGCGCGCGGACGCGCCGCCCGTTCATCCCGTTCGATCCACGTGGAGTGTTGCAATGCCTCAGATCCGTCCCGAGCCGTCCCTGCGCCGTGCTGCCCCCGGCCGTGTCCGCCGTTGGGGCGCGACCCTGTTGCTGGGCGGGCTGCTGGCGGCCACCGCGGCCCATGCGGCCGGGCTGCTGGATGTGAACTACCGGCCGCTGGCCGGCAAGGCCGAGGTGAACCTGCAGAAGCAGTACGGCGGCAAGGTGCTGCTGGTGGTGAACACGGCCAGCAAGTGCGGCTACACCCCGCAATACGAAGGGCTGGAGGCGCTGCAGCAGAAGTACGCCGCGCGCGGCTTCTCGGTGCTGGGCTTCCCGTCCAACGACTTCAAGGGCCAGGAGCCGGGCAGCGAGGCCCAGATCCAGGAATTCTGCACGCTCACCTATGGCGTCAAGTTCCCGATGTTCCAGAAGGTGCAGGTCACCGGCGCCCAGGCCACGCCGCTGTACCAGCGCCTGGCCGCCGCCACCGGCGTGCAGCCGGGCTGGAACTTCCACAAGTATCTGATCGCGCGCGATGGCCGGGTGGTCGCCCAGTTCCCCAGCAAGATCAAGCCGGATGACGCGGATCTGGTCGCGGCGATCGAACGTGAGCTGTCTGTCACGTCCGCAAAGCGCTGACCACCTCGACATCTCGCATGTGCGTGCGACAATGATCGCTTTCGCGCCGACGTCGGCGTCCAGTCACTTCCAGGAAAGCAGCGAATGAAGATGGGAATGCGCGGCGCCGCGGCGTCGGTTCTGATTCTGGCGATGGGTGCCACCGGTACCGTGATGTCGCAACAACCGGCCGCCCCCGCGGCTGCCAAGGAGACCTCCGCTTTGAACTCCCAGAAGGAAAAGCTCGGCTACGCCATCGGTATCGATGTGGCCAACTCGTTCGCCCCGATTTCCAGCGAGATCGACCTGGCGGCGCTGCGTCGCGCGGTGACCAATGCCTTTGAAGGCAAGCAGCCGCTGATCAGCCAGGAAGAAGCCCAGAAGACCGACGGCGCACTGCGCCAGGCCATGGCCGCCAAGAGTGGCCAGCCGGTGCCGGGCGTTGCCCCGGGGACCCCGGCGCCGAAGGTCGACCGCGAAAAGGTGGGCCTGATGCTGGGCAGCTACGCGGTGGGTCCGTCGCTGGCCCCGCTCAAGGACGACGTGGACCTGAACGCGCTGTTTGACGCGATCAGCACCACCTTCAACAAGGGCGCCACCAAGATGACGCCGGAGCAGGCCAAGGCCACGCTGGAAGGCTTCATGGCCGGCAAGCAGGCCGAAATGCAGGCCCAGGCGTCGGCCAAGGCCGGCACCAACCGCACCGAAGGCAACGCCTTCCTGGCCAAGAACAAGACCGTGCCGGGCGTGGTCACCACCGCCTCGGGCCTGCAGTACCAGGTGCTGCGTCCGGGTTCGGGCGAGCGTCCGATGCCGACCAGCAAGGTGCGCGTGAACTACGAAGGCAAGCTGCTGGACGGCACCGTGTTCGACAGCAGCTACGAGCGTGGCCAGCCGATCGAGTTCGGCCTGGACCAGGTGATCAAGGGCTGGTCCGAAGGCGTTTCGCTGATGCCGACCGGTTCCAAGTACCGCTTCTGGATCCCGGGCGAGCTGGCCTATGGCGAACAGGGCACGCCGGGCGGTCCGATCGGGCCGAACGCGACGCTGACCTTCGACGTCGAACTGCTCAACGTCCTTCCGTAACCGGAACTGGAGTCACCACGGACATGCGTGTAGCAATTTTTGGTACCGGCTACGTCGGTCTGGTCACCGGCACCTGCCTGGCCGATGTCGGCCACCAGGTGGTCTGCGTGGACATCGACCAGGCGAAGGTGGACGGCCTCAACCGTGGTGTCATCCCGATCTACGAGCCCGGCCTGGAGCCGATGGTCAAGGCCAACCACGCCGCGTCGCGGCTGGCCTTCACCACCGATGCGGCCAGCGCGATCACCCATGGCCAGGTGATCTTCATCGCCGTGGGCACGCCCCCGGACGAGGACGGCAGCGCCGACCTGCAGTACGTGCTGGCGGTGGCGCGCACGATCGGCACCCACATGGCGGTGCCGACCGTGGTGGTGAACAAGTCGACCGTGCCGGTGGGCACGGCCGACAAGGTACGCGCGGCCATCGCCGAGGTGCTGGCTGCCCGTGGGGTGGAGATCGCGTTCGACGTGGTCTCCAACCCGGAATTCCTGAAGGAGGGTGACGCGGTCGCCGACTGCATGCGGCCGGACCGCATCGTGGTGGGCGCGTCCAACCCCGATTCGGTGGCGCTGATGCGCCGCCTGTATGCGCCGTTCAACCGCAACCACGACCGCGTGGTGGAAATGGACGTGCGCTCGGCCGAACTGACCAAGTACGCCGCCAACGCGATGCTGGCCACCAAGATTTCGTTCATGAACGAGATCGCCAACATCGCCGAGAAGGTCGGTGCCGACGTGGAGCAGGTCCGCCAGGGCATCGGCTCGGACCCGCGCATCGGCTGGCATTTCATCTACCCGGGCGCCGGTTACGGCGGCTCGTGTTTCCCCAAGGACGTGCAGGCGCTGGCCCGCACCGCGCAGCAGTACGGCCATGAGCCCAAGCTGCTCAACGCGGTGGAGGCGGTCAACGATGCGCAGAAGGGCCACCTGTACCAGCTGATCCAGCGCCACTACGACCGTGGCGAGGATGAAGGCGTGCGCGGCAAGACCTTCGCGGTCTGGGGCCTGGCCTTCAAGCCCAACACCGACGACATGCGCGAGGCCTCCAGCCGGCGCCTGCTGGCGCAGCTGTGGGAAGGCGGCGCCCGCGTGCGTGCCTACGACCCGGAGGCCACCGAGGAGGCGCGCCGGATCTTTGGCGAGCGCGATGACCTGGTGTTCTGCGAAGACGCCTATGAAGCGCTCGACGGCGCCGATGCGCTGGTCGTGGTTACCGAATGGAAGCAGTTCCGCAGCCCGGATTTCGCGCGGTTGCGCGAGCAGCTTGCCGATGCGGTCGTGTTCGACGGCCGCAACCTGTATGACCCGCAGGAGATCGAAGCCGCGGGCCTGGCCTACTACGGCATTGGCCGGGGACGTTCGCTGCATGCATGATTCCACCCCCTCATCGCGTGAGCAGGCGCTGGAAGCGCGCCTGGTCGAGCTGGAAATGCGCGTGTCCTTCCAGGAGCAGGCCCTGGCCGAGCTGAGCGAAGCGCTGGCCGATGCCCGCATCGAAGGCAGCCGCAACGCCGATCTGACCCGCCTGCTGCTGGAGGACCTCGGCAAGGTCCGCAACGCGCTGTATTCCGATTCGGGCGAAGAACCGCCGCCCCCGCACTACTGATCGACCCAACGTCATGAGCGATACACTCCGCGACCAGCTGCTGGGCCTGGGCTTCAAGTCCGCGCCCAAGCCCGAACGCAAGCCCGATGCCCGCCGCGATGGCCGCCCGGGCAACAAACCCGCCGGCGCCCGTGCGCCGGGCAAGCCCGCCGATGCCGCGCGCCCACCGCGCGAGGGCGATGCTGCCCGCCGCGCGCCGCATGGCCGGGGCCGCCCCGGTGGCGGTCGTCCTGGCCAGGGCCAGAGCCCGAACGCCGGCCAGGGCAAGCCGCGCTCGCGCGAGGACATCGACCTGGCCAAGGCCTATGCGATCCGCGCGCAGAAGGAAAAGGACGACCGCATCGAAGCCGAGCGGCTGAAGCAGGAAGAGGCGCGCCTGCGCCGCGAGGCCAAGGCCAAGCTGGAGGTGCTGCTGGAAGGCAAGTCGTTGAACGATGCCGGCGCCGAGATCGCCCGTCACTTCAACTACGGCGGCAAGATCAAGCGCGTTTACGTGACCGCCGAACAGCTCAAGGCGCTCAACGCCGGCGAGCTGGGCGTGCTGCAGCAGAACGGCCGCTACATGCTGGTGACGGCCGAGGTGCTGGACCAGGCCGAAGCGGTGTTCGCCCCGTCGGTGGCCCTGCGCGTGGATCCCAACGCCACCGCCGAGGCCGACCCGTACGCCGACCCGGCCTACCAGGTGCCCGACGACCTGGTCTGGTGATGTCTCCGGGTCGCCCCTGTGGCGACCCTCTCCTGCAGGGACGCGCATGACGGCTGACCCAAGTCGCGGCTATGTGCCGCATATCGATGGCCTGCGGGCCATCGCCGTGCTGGCCGTGATCCTGTTCCACCTCGACCCGGCCTGGCTGCCCGGCGGGTTCACCGGGGTGGACGTCTTCTTCGTGATTTCCGGCTTCGTGGTCAGTGCCTCGGTGCACCGGCTGCCGGCATTGCCGCTGGGCCAGACGCTGCAGCGCTTCTATTCGCGCCGCCTGCGCCGCATCGCGCCGGCGCTGGTGGCCTGCCTGCTGCTGACCGGGCTGGCCAGCGTGCTGCTGATCCCCGAGTCGTGGCTGAGCGAAGCCAGCGACATGACCGGGTTGATGGCGTTCCTGGGCCTGAGCAACTGGGTGCTGGTGGGCGTGGGCAGCGATTACTTCGCCCCGCGCGCCGAATTCAATCCGTTCACCCATACCTGGTCGCTGGGCGTGGAGGAGCAGTTCTACCTGCTGTTCCCGCTGCTGTTCCTGGCCTGGAGCCGGGGCGGGCGGGGGCGCTCGCTGAGCGTGGGCCTGTTTGCGCTGGCCAGCGCGCTGTCCATCGGCCATGCGGTGTATGCCGGCAGCCATCCCGAGCAGGCCGTGCGTGCGTTCTATGCCACCACCACCCGGTTCTGGCAGCTGGGCGTGGGCGTGCTGCTGTTCCAGTGGCTGCACCTGCGCCACCGCGGTGGCGGGCCGGTGCCCGCACCAGGGCGCGCGCGCGTGGCGTGGTCGTTGCTTGCCGTGGCCTCGCTGCTGGCACTGGGCTGGACGCTGTGGTCGGCGCGCGCCGGGCGCTCGCCATGGCCGGACGGGCTGTGGCCGGTGCTGGCCAGTGCCGGGCTGCTGCTGGCGCTGCACCATCATCCGCGCGCGCTGGTGGGCCGGCTGCTGTCCAGCGCGCCGCTACGCCGGGTGGGGCTGCTGTCCTATTCGCTGTACCTGTGGCATTGGCCGGTGTTCGTGCTGATGCGCTGGACGGTGGGCCTGGAAACGCCGGGCCAGCGCGTGTTCGCCACGCTGCTGGTGGCCGTGCTGGCGTGGGCCTCCTGGCGCTGGGTGGAGCGACCGTTCCGCGGGCCGCTCGCCCAGCGGCTGAGTGCTCCGCGCTGGGTGCTGGTGGGCGTGGCCGCGCTGGTGCTGGCCGGCGGTGTGCAGGCGCTGCTGTACTGGCAGTCCCCGCGCCTGTCGCTGAGCACGGTCAGCCGGCACCCGCTGGACTGGTATCCGGGCGGTGACTCGGTGGCCGCCGATTACCCCGGCTGCGCACTGCAGGTGGGCAAGGCGCGCTTCGAGGGCGGGCGCGCGCGTACCTTCTCGCGTGGCCGCTGCGACCGGCCGGTGCCGGCGGGGATGCCGCGCAACGTGTTCGTGGCCGGCGACTCGCATGCCATGGCCTACAACGAGATGCTGCGCCGGCTGGCGCTGGAGACCGGCGCCACGGTGTGGCAGTACGGCCGCGGCGGTTGCCCGCAACTGGGCCTGCAGGAATGGCGCTGGACGCCACCGGACTGCCAGGCCTACGACGCGGCCGTGCGTGCGGACATCGCGCGGCACGCCGGCCCGGGGGATGTGGTGCTGCTGGTCTCGCTGCGGGTGCCGCGCCTGTCCGACCAGTTCATCCTGTTCGATGCGCGCGCCCAGCGCGACAGCGAATACAGCGCGGCCGGCGCGGCGGGCCGCGCCGCCGAAGCCGAGCGTGCGATTGCCCAGTGGCGGCCGTTGGCCGAGGCGGGCGTGCGCGTGGTGATCGAAGCGCCCAAGCCGGTCCTGCCGGCGCCGCCCTACCGCTGCTCGGATGCCTTCAACGCCGCCAACGCGGTCTGCCGCAACGGCCTGCAGGTGCAGCGGGCCTGGATGGAGGACTATCGCGCGCCGGCGCTGGGGGCGCTGCAGCAGGTGGCCGCCGGGCTGCCCGGTGCGGTGATCTGGGACCCGTTGCCGATCCTGTGCGACACCGACGCCTGTCGCGCCCAGCGCGGCGGCCGGCCGCTGTTCTTCGACGGCGACCACCTGAG
>NZ_JAVWXA010000138.1:0-8698 GCF_036662295.1 Stenotrophomonas sp. | reverse complement strand
AGCGGCCGGCACTACCGAAACCCCGGCTCCGCGCGTTGCCGGCCAGCGGCCGGCACTACCAGAAGCGGTCGTGCTTCAGACGACCGGATGCGCTCGCTACCCGATCACCCGCTTGAACGGCGGCAGCGCGTCGATGATGCGCTTGCCGTAGCGGCGGGTGAGCAGGCGCGAGTCGAGGATGATCACCCGGCCGGTGTCGGTGGAGGTGCGGATCAGGCGGCCGGAGAACTGGGTCAGCGTGCGCAGCGCGTGCGGGATCGCGATCAGGTTGAAGGCGTTCAGGCCGCGGCTTTCGAACCACTCGCTCAGGGTGGAGGTCTGCGGGTCGGTCGGCACCGCGAACGGCACCTGGGTGATCACCACCGTGGTGCAGGCTTCGCCGGGCAGATCGAGGCCTTCGCCGAACGAATTGAGCCCGAACAGCACCGAGCCCTCGCCGGCGGCAGTGCGGCGCAGGTGCTCGTCGATCATCTTCTGCTTGGCCCCCTCGCCCTGCACCAGCACCTGCTTGCGCTGCGCGGCGGGCATCAGCTCGGCCACCTTTTCCATCTTCCAGCGCGAGGTGAACAACACCATGCTGCCCTTGGTCCAGTCCAGCTCGCGCACCAGGTAGCTGGCGATCTCCTTGGGATGGCCAACCTTGTCGTCGGGCGTCACCGGGAAGGCCGGCACGATCAGCTCGGCCTGGTTGGGCAGGTCGAACGGCGAGGCAAGCGAAACCATTTCCGCCTCCTCGGGGATGCCGTTGTCGATGGCCAGCGACTGGAAATCGCCGCCGCCGGTGAGCGTGGCCGAGGTCATCACCACCGAGTCCACCTCATCCCACAGCAGCTTGCGCAGCACGTGCGCGGCCGACACCGGCGAGCCGTGCAGGATCAGGTCGCCATCGCGCGACAGGGTCACCCAGCGCGCCATCGGCGGCTGGCCTTCCTTGTCCTCGCGGCGCCAGGCCGTCCACAGGTTGTGCTGCTGCTCGATCATCTCCAGCGCCATGCCCAGGTTGCGCTGCAGGCGTTCGCGCGCGGCATCCTCGGGCTTGCCCTTGGCCACCTGGGCCAGCGCGGCATGGGCCCAGTTGAACAGGCTGCGGGTGTCGTCGGCGATGGCCTCGATGTCGTCCTTCCAGATCTCCGGCAGGCGGCCGTTGGGCGCGCGCCACATCGGCTCCTGCGCGGCCGGGTCCGGGCGCCAGCTGCGGTCGATCACATCGCGGAAGGCCTTGAGCTGCTTGCTGACCTTGGCTGCCGCCTCGATGGCCTCGTTGGGCAGCAGGTTGCCCAGCTTGTCCTTGTCCACCGCGCGGTAGGAGGCGGCGATCAGCACCTGCAGGCGGCCGGTACGCTTGGCCATCTCGTCCAAGGCCAGGCTGGCCGCGCCCTGGTCGATGGCCACGTTGCCGATGTGGTGGCCCTCGTCGAGCACCAGCAGCATGTCCGAGGGCGGGGCGATCAGCGGCTGGCCGTTGTCGCTCTCGCCGATGGACAGCGCCGACAGCAGCAGCGCGTGGTTGGTGACCACGATCTGCGCCTCGCGCACCGTGTTGCGCGTGCGCAGCACCGCGCACTGCGCCGAGTAGGCGCACTTGCGCCCCGCGCAGCCCGAGGCCGGGGTGGTGATGCGCGAGCGCAGGGTGTTGCTTATCGTCTCCGGGGCGTTGTCCAGGTCGCCGTTCCAGCGCCCTTCGAGGAAGTCCTTGCTCAATTTCTGGGCCAGGTCCATCTCGATCGGCGCCAGCGGGCGGTCGAACAGCGGCTGCTCGTCCTCGAACATGCCCTCCTGCGCGCCATCGCCGTGCGCTTCGGCGGCATTGCGCGTGCACAGGTAGCGGGTGCGGCCCTTGGCCAGGGCGACGGTGGCCTCGATGCCGGTCGCCTTGAGGAAATTGGGGATGTCGCGCTCGACCAGCTGCGACTGCAGCGCCACGGTGCCGGTGCTGATCACCAGCTTCTTCTTCGTGGCCAGCGCGATGGGAACGCCGGCGGTGAGATAGCCCAGCGACTTGCCCACGCCGGTGGGCGCCTCGACCACGCCCACGCCGCCGCTGTGCGACAGCGCACGCGACACCACCCCGATCATCTGGCTCTGCGAACGCCGGGTGCTGAAGCCGGGGGTATTGGCCTGCAGCTTGGCGTAGGCATCGCGGATGGCGGCCTTCATGGCGTCGTTCAGCGCACGCGGGGCTTCAACTTTTTCGGTCACGCCGGGGGGCACCTGCCTGGATCACGGCGGGTATTTTCTCACGAGCGGGCGGTGCTGGCCGGCGCGGATTTCCGCGCCGGTTCAGATCCGCGATGCAGGTCCGGTGTTCAGCCGGCCAGCGCCTGCGCGCGCGTGCGCATCGCACGGGTCATGGCCCACACCAGCAGCACCAGCGCCACCGCATCCAGCAAGCCCAGCACGAAACGGGCACCGCCCAGCCACATCACCATGGCCTGCATGCTGTCGTAGTTGCCCTGCTGCACCAGCCACTGCGGCACCAGGTTCAGCAGCAGCCCGGCCACGCTGCCCAGCGCCAGCAGGCCCAGCGCCCACAGCGCCACGCTGCGGACCGCCCCGCGCGGGCTGTCGGCCACCCACACCACCGACACCGCCAGGGCGATCAGGACCGGCAGGCGCATGGCCACGGTGCCGAGCACGGCAAACAGCAGTTCCAGGTTCATCGTGCTCAGTCCTCGCCGGCCAGCGCATGCTCGGCGCGCAGCGCGGCGTACACCGCATTGGTCTGCGGGTGCACTCCGTGCCATTGCTGGAAGCTGGTGGCAGCCTGCTCCACCAGCATGCCCAGCCCGTCCACCACGTTGCGGCAGCCGGCCGCGCGCGCCCACGCCAGGAAAGCGATGGCGGCCTCGCCGTAATTGAGGTCCACCGCCGTGGTGAGACTGTTGACCAGCGACAGCGGCAGCTTGAACTCCACGTCGCGGTCGCGGCCAGCGGAGGTGGCGTTGACGATCAGTTCGAAGTCGCCCAGTTCGCGCAGGTCCTCCCAGTAGCGGGTGCGCGCGCGGCCGGGTTCGCCGATGGCATCGATCAGCGCGTCGGCGCGCTCGGGGCTGCGGTTGACCACCACCATTTCCAGGATGCCGGCATCCAGCAGGGCCGGGGCCACGCTGCGCGCCGAGCCGCCGGCGCCCAGCAGCAGCACGCGGCGGCCGCGCAGGTCCAGGCTGTGGCGCTCGGTCAGGTCGCGCACCAGGCCCACGCCATCGGTGGTGTCCCCGTGCCAGTAATCGCCCTTGCGCAGCAGCGTGTTGACCGAGCCGGCCAGCTTGGCGCGCGAGGTGTAGGTCTTGCACAGCGCGAAGGCCGCTTCCTTGAGCGGGGCGGTGATGTTGGCCCCCACGCCGCCGTCGGCGACGAACGCCTGCAGCGCCGCGGCGAAGTCGTCCTGCCCGGCTTCGATGGCGCGGTAGTCCAGCGAAATGCCTTCCTGCGCGGCGAACGCGGCGTGGATGCGCGGCGACTGCGAGTGGGCGATGGGCTGGCCGAATACGGCGTAACGGTCGGTCATGGTTGTCTTAAACTCCGGGCCTGGATTGATACGCAAACCCCAATGGAAGCCGCCATGCGCACTCCCTTGTCACTGCTCGCGCTGAGCCTGAGTTTACTCTTCGCACCCGGCGCATTGGCGCTTTCCGAATTCGGGATCGAGGGCATGGGCGTGGTGTCCACCCGGGCCAACGAGGCCCAGGCCAGCGTCGCGCCCGATGGCCGGCGCATCGTCTGGGCCAGCGACCGGCCCGGCGGCGCGGGCGGCTGGGACCTGTGGCAGGCGGTGCTGCGCGACGGGCGCTGGCAGGACCCCACGGCACTGGCGTTGAACACCGGCGCCGATGAGCGGGACCCGTTCTTCAGCCATGACGGGCGCTGGCTGTACTTCGCCTCCAACCGCGACGGCGGCCGCGGGGGGCTGGACCTGTATGCCGTGGCGATCGAACCGGACGGCCGCTTCGGGCCGGTCACGCCGCTGCCGGCCACGATCAACACCGCCAGCGACGAGCGCCGCCCGGCCCTGCGCCCGGATGGGCAGGCGCTGCTGTTTGCCCGCAACGGCAAGGGCACCCAGGGCGGCTACGACCTGTACGTGGCCAGCGTCCGGGGCGGCAGCGCGGGCACGGCAACGGCGTTGCCGGCGCCGTTCAACAGCGCGGCCGACGAGGAGGGCGGCGACTGGCTGGGCAACGACGGGGCGCTGCTGGTGACCCGACGCACCGCCACCGGCTCGCAGGTGTGGGTGGTCGGCTGCGATGCGCACCCGCCGGCCGCGCCGCTGGCGCTGTCGTTCAACACCCCCGATGGCCAGACCGGTGCGCCGGTGGTGGACGCCTCCAAGCCGACCGAACTGGTGCTCGCCGGCATCGCCCGCGCCCCCCGCGCCGGCGGCCTGGACCTGTACCGGATGAAGACCCCCACGGCCCCGGGTGGCGTTTGCCGTTGACGACCCCGCGACGGTCGGCATGCGCTTCGCGCACGCCGACGAACGACGACGGTAGAGCCACCCCATGGGTGGCTGCGCTGGCCGCGAGCGGCCATGTGTGCGGGATCGCACGCCTGCCACGCATGGCGTGGCACTACCGGGACGCGGGCGCTCGGCGATCGACGGTAGAGCCACCCCATGGGTGGCTGCGCTGGCCGCGAGAGGCCATGTGTGCGGGATCGCGCGCATGCCACGCATGGCGTGGCACCACCGGGGCCGCGCGCATCGACCACCGGTCGATGCCTGCCGGGCGCGGTATCAGGCCGTGCGCAGGAGCGCGGCGCGCTGTTGTTCGTACTCGGTTTCGCTGATGTCGCCGTTGTCCTTGCGCTGGTTCAGCGCGGCCAGCTGGGCCTGCAGTGCTGGCGGCAGCTGGCTGTCACGGGCCACGCGGGCGGCGGCCGAGGGCTGCTCCGGGGGTCGCTTGGCCGCGCGCAGCACGCCGCGGATGATCAGCCCGATCACCACCGCGAACACCACGACCCCGGTGCCCCAGGTCAGCCATTGCACCCATCCCATCGTCTGCATCATCGTCGTCCTGTGCGTTGCGGTCGGCGCGTATTGTCAGCGCTCACGCAGCCAGCGCGCCACCTGCGGAGCAAAATAGGTCAACACGCCGTCGGCGCCGGCGCGCTTGAAGCCGATCAGCGACTCGAGCACGCAGGCGCGCTCGTCCAGCCAGCCGTTGGCGAAGGCGGCCTTCATCATCGCGTACTCGCCACTGACCTGGTAGGCAAAGGTCGGCACGCCGAACTGCTGCTTCACCCGGCGCACCAGGTCCAGGTAAGGCATGCCCGGCTTGACCATCACCATGTCCGCGCCCTCTTCCAGGTCCAGCGCGATCTCGCGCATGGCCTCGTCGCCGTTGGCCGGGTCCATCTGGTAGGTCTTCTTGTCGGCCTTGCCAAGGCTGGCCGAGCTGCCCACCGCATCGCGGAACGGGCCGTAGAAGGCCGAGGCATACTTGGCCGAGTAGGCCATGATGCGCACGTTGAGGTGGTTGTCGGCATCCAGCGCGCGGCGGATGGCCCCGATCCGACCGTCCATCATGTCCGAGGGCGAAATGATGTCCACGCCGGCAGCCGCGTGCGACAGCGACTGCTTGACCAGCGCCTCCACGGTGATGTCGTTGAGCACGTAACCGGCGGCGTCGATGATGCCGTCCTGGCCATGGGTGGTGTAGGGGTCCAGGGCCACGTCGGTCATCACCCCCAGCTCGGGGAAGCGCGACTTCAGCGCGCGGATCGCCCGTTGCGCCAGGCCGTTGTCGTCCCACGCGGCGGCCGCATCGAGCGACTTGCCGGCCGGGTCGATCACCGGGAACAGGTCGATCACCGGGATGCCCAGTTCCAGCGCTTCCTCGGCCACCTTGAGCAGCTCGTCGATGGACAGCCGCTCCACGCCCGGCATCGACGCCACCGGCGCGCGCCCGGCCAGTTCGTGCACGAACACCGGGTAGATCAGGTCGTCGGTGGTGAGCGTGTGCTCGCGCATGAGCCGGCGCGAGAACTCGTCGTGGCGCATGCGGCGGGGGCGGTAATCGGGATGGGCCATGGCGGTGCTCCGGAACGGTAGACGAGGGACGCGGCAGGGTTACTGCAGCAGGTAGCGATGCGGTTGCAGCGGCGCGGGCAGCGGGTCCACGCCCAGGCTGTCGAGCAGGTCGATCTCGATGGTGCGCACCAGCGCATCCAGCGGCAGGTCGTTGGGCTCCAGCCCGAACGGCTCTTCCATTTCCTCGCCCAGCTGGTCCAGGCCGAAGAACGCGTAGGCCAGCACCGCCGACACCACCGGCGTGGCCCAGCCCAGCGAGCTGGCCAGGCCGAACGGCAGCAGCACGCAGAACATCCACGCGCAGCGGTGCAGCAGCAGGGTGTAGGCAAACGGCAGCGGCGTGGACAGGATCCGCTCGCAACCGGCCTGGATGCTGGACATCGCATGCAGGCGGGTTTCGAACTGGGCATACAGGATCGGATCGAGCTGGCCGGCGCGCAGGGGCTGGGCCAGGTCGGCGGCGATCATCGCCAGCAGCTGGTCCGGGGCATTGAGCCGCTGCCCGAAACGCGCCTGGTCCGACTCACCCACCCAGGGCAGCGCGGCCAGCGCCGCATCCCGGCCACGCAGCCGGGCCGCCAGCGCATGCGCGAACCCGATGGCGAGCCGGCAGACGCGCGCGCGCCGGGGCGCGTCGTCGGCCAGCAGCGCGGTGCACAGGCGCGCCAGGCTGCGCGATTCGTACACCAGCTGGCCCCACAGCTTGCGGCCTTCCCACCAGCGCTCGAAGCAGGCGTTGTTGCGGAAGCTCAGGAAGATCGACAGCACCAGGCCCAGCAGGGTGAACGGGGCCACCGACACGCGCTCGATGCCCGGCGGGTGCCAGACCTCGGCGAACACGGCCACGGCGATGGCCAGCAGCAGGATCGCCAGCACCTTGGGGGCCACCGCTGGAACGATGGAGCCGCGCAGGATGTACAGCAGTTGCCAGCCGTGGGGACGAGGACGAATGATCATGAGCAGGCGGATGGGCGCCCAAGCGGGCGTGGGCCGGCGAGCGGAGTGCCGCGGCAGCCGCTGATTGTACGCTTCCGGGGCACGCGCCCCCGGCCGCTGCGACCGATGGTCGCAGCCGGGCCTGCGCGGGCCGGGTCAGACGATGCCGCCGCCGATACCCAGCCGCACGATGGCCACCACCACCATGATGCCGTTCAGGACCAGCCCGGCCCACGCCCGGCCGCGCTTGCTGGCATGGGTGAACAGGATGCCCAGCGCGGCGATCACCGCGCCCACCGCGGCAAACGGGATCAGGAACCAGTTGCCCCACCCCAGCAGCGGGATCAGGGCCAGGATCATCCAGAGCAGCGCCAGGATGCCCCACAACAGACTGATCAAACCCATGCGCGGCTCCTTGGAGGGTGGACGCGGCCACCATAGCCCAAATCCGCGCGCCTCCGCGCCCAGGCTGACGCGTTCATCACCGCAGGCGACCGCCGCGCAGCGCTCACCCGCCAGGTGCTAGCGTGGGCGACCAGCACGTTGGCACCGATTCAGTGGTCGCCACCGATGATCGCGCCACGGGCCCCCGGGCCCCTACCGAACAGGGGTGATGCATGAACATCCGAATGATGGCCGTCCTGGGCGCGCTGCTGGCCGTGGCCGGCTGCGCCAGTACCTCCAAGGTGATGCTGGGCCAGGCGCGCGCGCCGGTGGACCCGGCCAGCGTCCAGATCTATTCCACGCCGCCGGCCGGGTCGGTGGAGATCGCCCAGCTGGAATCGTCCAGCGCGGTCGGTTTCGGCACCCAGGGCCAGACCGACGCGGCGGTGCTGCGCCTCAAGCGCGAGGCGGCGGCACTGGGCGCCAATGGCGTGATCCTGATGGGCGTGGGCTCCAGCGGCTCGCCGGTGGGCATGTCGGTGGGCGCCGGCAGCTACGGCTCGCACGTGGGCGGTGGCGTGGGCATCGGCATCCCGACCACGCAGAAGCGCGCGGCCGGCGTGGCGATCTGGGTGCCCAACCCCGCCCCGCCAGCGCGCCTGCCGGCACAGACGATCACCCCGCAGCGGTAAGCCCGCGGCGGGATGAGGGTCGGGCCGGTCGGAACCTAGCGCTTGTATCGGGGGACGAAGACCTCGTTGACGGCCTGGGCCAGCTGGTCCGGCGGCAACAGGCCCTGGTCGAGCAGGAAGTTGTTGAAGGCCAGCCGGTCAAAGCGCGTGCCCAGCGCCAGCTCGGTCTGCATGCGCAGTTCCAGGATGCGGGTGTAACCGTAGAAGTAGCTGCCGGCCTGGCCGGGCATGCGCACCATGTAGCGGTCCAGTTCCTGGGTGGCCATGGCCTTGGACAGGCCGACCTCGTCGATCAGCACGCGCTCGGCGCTGGCGCGGTCGATCAGGCCCAGGTTGAGCATCGGGTCGAGCATGGCGCGCGCGCCGCGCAGCAGGCGGAACTGCAGTGCGATCAGCTGCCCGTCCAGCGGCTCGTAGGGCACCATTTCCGCCTCGGCATACAGCGCCCAGCCTTCGACGTTGACCGAATTGAACGCGAACATGGTGCGCGCCAGCGAGATGCCGCGCTCGACCATGGCGGTGAACTGCAGCTCGTGGCCTGGGCGGCCTTCATGCGCGCTCAGGGTCCAGGCGGCCGAGCCGAAATTGAAGTCGTCGTACTGGGCGGCCTTGTCGCCGGCGGCCGGGTTGCCCAGCGGCAGCACGAAGGTGCCCTGCT
>NZ_JAVWXA010000137.1:0-8892 GCF_036662295.1 Stenotrophomonas sp. | reverse complement strand
GTAAACCGGCACCGGCCCGCAGTAACGCCGCATCGGTGGCGACAACGGGGGCCAGAACGGGGCCGGGGTGCAGCGCGACCGCAGCTGTGGACGGGCAGCGCGGGTAGCGCTGCCCCGCCCCGTTGCGCCGTTACTCGGCGCTGATGACCGCTTCGTCGCCGCTGCCTTCCACGGTGACGCGGCTGCCGACGGCCAGCCCGTTGATCTGCTCGCGCAGCTGGGTCGTGTTGAGGACGCGCCCTTCGTCCAGGCGCACCTTGACCATGTAGCGGGTGGTCGGGCCGGTGCCGGCCACCTTTTCGCCGATCGCCCCGCCGACCCGCTGGCCGTAGGTATCCGAGGCGGCGGTGACGGCAAAGCCGGCATTGGCTTCGCCCGCGTAGACCAGGCCGCTGCCGACCGCCACGCCGCCGAACTTGCCCAGGCGCTCGCCGATGGTGCGGCCGCGCTTGGTCTTGGTGGAGGTGTCATCGCCGCGGTTCTCGATGGGCTGCACCTCCTCGATCACGCCGTGACGGGGCTTGGCCGCGACCGGGCTGGCCAGGAACGCGGTGGCCAGCACCGCGGCCAGCACACCTGTTGCGTAACGCGTCATGTTCATCGTTCATCCTCCTGGAAATGCATGTGGGCGCGCTGCGTCAGCGGCGCTGTTGGGGTCCCACGACGTCCTCGTCGCACTGGATGCCGTTGGCCACCCAGCGCTGGACCCGACCTTCGCGGTCGGCGATATAGCTGATGTCGCAGCGATGCACCGGCGGGTGCTCGACATTGCGGTAATGGATCGGGGCGAACACGGGGCGATAGCCGCTGGGCGGCGTCGGTTCGTTGTAGAGGAACTCGCCCCCGCTGACGTACACCTTCTCCGTCCAGGCTGGCTGGATCGTGGTCCAGGTGTAGCGGGTTTCCAGGGTGGCGTCGTCCTCGTCGATCTGGACCCGGCCACCATCCACGCGCAGTTGCAGCAGCAGCGCGGAGGCATCGCGCCCGATCCATCCGTCGGCCAGCGCCTTGGCCTGGGCATTGAGCACCGTGTCGGCCTGCGCGCTGCCGGCCAGGCCGAGGCAAAGCAGCAGCCATGCCGCAGCGCTCGGCGCCACGACGCTTGATTTCATTGACACAAAACGCCCCCTTGTCCCTTGCGATGGCCGGGCCCGCGCGGCAGCACACCGGCAGCGACTGTCGTCCACTGGCGCGAGTGTAGGTCCGTGGCGGATCGTCAGCCATCGGATTTGGGAGGGGGGTGGTGTAGGGGTTTACCTACCTATGCTGCGTCGGGATGGTAGCGGTCCCGGTACTCTTCCGAAACGAGGCCGAGATTGACGTAGCGGTCCGGTCGGGCCCCCAGCTGTTCGCTGCAGTAGGCCAGCGCGTCCTCGACGCTGGCAAACGTCGGTTCCTCGCCGGCGGGCATGTCCGGATCGACGCTGCTGAATTCATAGAGGTCCATGAAGTCCGGGCCGTCGTCGTACACCTCGTACACCTCCACCATCCACTCGCCCTCGCGCGTGCGATGGATGGACAGGTGGCGGATGATCGTCTCCCCGGCTTCGATGCGCCCCGGCAGCAGCTGCTCCACCGTTCGCCCGTTGCGCAGGTTGGCCTTTACATCGAATTCGATCAGGTGCCGCATCCTCTCTCCACACGTTGGTTCGGCCATTCCCGGCCATGTGCATCCTACAACGCAGCCGCTATCCTGACCTGCCCCCGCCCTGCAGGAGCGTCGCATGCGCACGTTGTACCCGGCGATCAGCCCTTACCGCAGCTTTACCCTGGCCGTCGATGCGCTGCACACCCTGTTCGTGGAGGAATGCGGCGACCCGGATGGCATCCCGGTGGTGTTCCTGCATGGCGGCCCCGGTGCCGGCGCGTCCCCGATCCATCGGCGTTTCTTCGATCCGGCGCGCTATCGCATCGTGCTGATCGACCAGCGCGGCAGTGGTCGCTCCACCCCGTTCGGCGAGCTGCGCGACAACACCACCGCGCACCTGGTGGCCGACATCGAGGCGATCCGCGCGCACCTGGGCATCGAGCGCTGGCTGGTGTTCGGTGGTTCGTGGGGCTCCACGCTGGCACTGGCCTACGCGCAGGCCCACCCGCGACGGGCCACCGGCCTGATCGTGCGCGGCGTGTACCTGGGCCGGGCGGAGGAGAACCGCTGGTTCAACGAGGCCGATGGCGGTGCCCGCTGGGTGTTTCCCGAGCGCTGGGCGCGCTATGCCGCGCACATTCCCGAGGCCGAGCATGGCGAGATGATCCAGGCCTATTGGCAGCGGCTGGACAGCGACGACCTGGCCACCCGCATCGCCGCCGCGCAGGCGTGGCTGGGCTGGGAGGACAACGCGGCCACGCTGGTGCACGACGTCCATGCGGTAGACAGCGCCGACCCCATGGAGACGTTGGCCAAGGCGCGGATCGAGGCACACTACTTCCGCCACAACGCGTTCCTGGCACATGGCCAGCTGCTGCGCGGCGTGGCGGCGATCCGCCACCTGCCCGGAGTGATCGTGCAGGGCCGCTACGACATGATCTGTCCGGCGCGCAGTGCCTGGGAGCTGGCGTGTGCCTGGCCCGAAGCCCGGCTGGAGATGGTGCTGGCCGGCCACGGGGCGACCGAGCCGGCCACCGCCGATGCGCTGGTGCGGGCTACCGATGCGTTCGCCGCCTCGTTGGGCGCGCACAGCCACTAAGCAGCAGGCGGTGCGGCGTGGCGCGCGCTTAACACCCGGCGGCGCACGCTGCACAGGACCTGGACCCACCCGCGAGACTGCCATGAATCATCCGCTGGCCACTCCCGTCCTTGCTGCCGTGCTGGTGCTGGCCACCGGCGGCTGCACCGCCTCCCCCGCCGGTACGGGCGCCGCGGATGCCGCCCCGGCGTCGCGCGCTGGCAAGGCAGCGCCGGAGGCAGGCGATGCCTTCGCCGAGCCCGGTCACGGCATCGCGGTACGCCCCGTAGCCGGCACCCATCTGGCCCATGACTTCAAGCGCAGCTACCTCGCCCTGGATGCGTGGAAGCTCTACCCGGCCCCGGACAGCCGCGGTACGCCGCTGGTGGCGGTGGTGGTCGATGGCTCCAACGCGGTGACCTCGGCGGAGATGCGGATCGGCCGCAGCGATCACGCCGCCGACGTGGCCGCCTGCCTCACCCCGTCGGACGAAGCGAGCGGCCCCGGCGATACCGTGGCGATCGGCGGCGTGCCCTTCACCCACTTCAAGGCGGCCGACGCGGCCATGAGCCACTACCTGTCGGCCGACAGCTACCGCGCGGTGCATGCCGGTGCCTGCTATGCGATCGACCTGATCGTGTCCGGCACGCGGCCGGAGGTCTACGACCCGCCGCGCACGCCGCCCTTCAGCCAGGACGCCGCCCGCGGCACCCTGGCCAAGGCGCTGGCCGCCGTGCACTGGCAGCGCTGACAACACCCGCCTCGCGTTGCCTGGCGTCTCCTCTACGCCGCGTGCTGCCGCTACAATGCGCGCAGGAATCGCTCAAGGGGGGCGATGCGCATTGGAAGCGTCCGTCGTGCCCGCCACGTGTCTGTCTCGTTGTGCCCTGCCGCCGCGCCTGCCGCCGGCGATGACCGCCATCGCACCGCCTTCCTCGTTCCCACTCGCCCTGCCGCCGCGTGCCTGTCCGGCGCGGTGGGCGCGCGCGTCCTGACACCGTCTTTTTCATCCGCCTCCTGGAGCACCCCGCATGTCCGAGTCCGCCCTGTCCGTGCCGCCGATGACCGACGCTGCGCCGGCCCATTACCTGGACCGCGCGATGGCCGCCCTGCGCAGCCTGGGCCTGGCCGCCCCGCAGGAAAACAATGCGCCGGCGGTGGCGCTGGTCACCCAGCTCGCGCAACTGGACGAGGCCCGCGTGGTCGCCATCGCGCGGGTGCTGCAGCAGTCCGGCCATTTCAACCAGGTCATGCGCGAGGAGATCAGCTCGGCCCGCGTCTCCGACCGCTACACCGGGATCGTGCGCGCCTTCGACAGCATTCGTGACGACGCCACGGCCATGGTCGAGCAGGTCCGCGATGGCCGGATCGACATGGGCGAGCGGCTGCAGAACCTGTGGATGAAGGTGACCCGCGGCGACATCCCCAGCCGTTTCGACAAGATCCGCCAGACCTTCCTGGCGGTGAGCGCCGATTCCACCGACCAGCTGGCGCGCGAGGCGCGCGTGCTTGAGATGTATGCCGACTTCCGCATGTCGATCAAGGCGGCCGAGATCCAGGCGCACGAGCTGCTCGCGCTGCAGTCGCAGGCGCTGGGCGCCGCCAATGCCGCGCTGCAGGACGCGCAGGCGCAGGCCGCCGCCGCCCCGGTCGACGATGCCGCCGCCGCGGGCCGGCTGGCGATGGCCCGCGACGAGGCGCTGCGCCGCGTGCAGGACGAACAGGCGCGCTACCAGCTGGCCAAGGACCTGGCCGAGAACCTGCAGGTGAACTACGCCACCTCCGAAGCCATCATGCTGCGCGTGCACCAGTCCCACGAGGTCAAGCGCCGGGTCAACCAGCGCTCGATCGTGTTCTTCTCCACCAATGAAACCAGCTTCACCGCGTTGAACCTGGCCTTCACCACCCAGCTGGGCCTGCATGAGTCCACCCAGACCCTCAATGCGATGACCGAGGGCACCTCGCGCGGGATCGAGGCCGTGGCCACGATCGGCGACGAGGTGCTGCGCGATGGCCTGAAGGCCGGCTACGGCAGCACCATCGGGGTGGAGTCGGTCCGCAAGCTGGTGGATGCGGTGGTGAGCTTCCAGGAAACCTCGCTGCAGGAGATCGAACTGCTGCGCGCCCAGGCCACCCGCGATGCGGCCGAGATCGCCGCCTACGTCGAGCAGGGCAAGCAGCGTTTTGCCGCGCTGCTGCAGGCACCGGCGGCGCAGGAAACGCGCTGAGGTGACATCGACCACGTCCCCGGAGCAGCTCAATGCGGCGTTGTTGACCATGGATGTGGTCGACCAGCTGCGCTACCGCGATGCAGAGCTGAAGGCGCTTGCCGAGAATGGCCATGACCGCCTCGCGGTGAAGCAGCGCCTGGCCGCGCTGTACCGCGCGCAGGGCATCAACGTGTCCGACCAGATCCTGGACGCGGGCATCGCCGCGCAGCGCGAGCGGCGCTATGTGTACGTGGCCCCCACGGGCTGGAAGGCCTGGCTGGCCGGCGGCTGGGTGGCACGCCGGCGGGTGTTCACGCGGCTGCTGCTGGTGCTGCTGGCCGGCGTGGTGATGCTGGTGCTGGCTGGCGGCTGGGCAGTGGCCACTCGGGCGGTCAAGGAAAACCAGGCCGTGCAGTTTGTCGGCACGATCAACCAGCAGGTCGCCGACGTGGGCACCCGCGGCGGGGCACTGGCGGCGCGGCTGCGCACGCTGGAGGCCTCGCTGGACCGCCTGCAGGCGCGGGCCACGACCGCCCACCCGGACCGTCTTGCGGCGATGCTGGCCCACGCGCGGACGCTGCAGCACGAAGCCCGGCAGGCGCTGGCGGCCGTGCCCGCGACACTGCCGACGCTGGCACGCGACAACGCGGTGACCCACCTGCGCGATGCCGCCGACACGCGCGACCAGCAGGCCGTGGCGGTGGTGCGCGACGGCATCATCGCAGCGAAGAAACAGTTGGGCGTGGCCGACACCAGCGTGACGGCGCTGGCGGACGGGCTGGCGACCCTGGCCACCGCGGTGGACACCAGCGAGCAACTGGAGGCTGCCCTCCAGGCGGCGCGAGCGGCCGGCCTGGGGCCAGACGCGGTGCGGCTATACCAGCGCGCCCATGCCGCCGGCGACGCCGCGCTGCGGATCGGCCAGCTGGCCGAGGCCAGCGCGGCGGTGCAGACCCTGCGCCAGACCGTGCTGGACGCGGGCAAGCGCGCTGCCTTGGGCGATGCGCTGGCGCAGCTGCGCAGCGACGGCCTGGCCAGCGGGGTCAGCGGCGCGGACAAGCGGCAATTCGATGCCGCCGTGCAGCGTGCCGAGACCACCTTGCGGGCCGGTTCGCTGGCCGACGCCGGCGATGCCCAGCAAACGCTGGCGAACATGGTCGAACTGCTGCGCGAGCGCCTGGAGTACCGCATCGTCAATCGGGGGGATACGCGCTCGGGGGTGTGGCGCTACAACGAGAACGCCGCCGACGGGCGCAACTACTACCTGGTGGCCGAGGCCTTGGACGACCGCGGCCAGGCCGCCCTGCTGGACATCCGCAACGAGGAGACCGGCACCCGCACGTTCACCTCAACCTTTGCCGTGCGTGTACCCCAGGCGGTGTACGACCGGGTGGCGGCGGACAAGCAGGACAACGGCCTGATCGAAGACGACCTGATCGGGGTCAAGGAGCGTGGCCGCCTGTCGCCCACGTTCTCCGTGCCGGTCGCCGGCGGCTACATCACCGAATGGTGAGCAGGGAGAAACAGCCATGAATGAAGCCTTCCGCAATGTCGCCGAGGTGGACGCCGAGATCGCGCGCCTGGAGGCGGCCATCGAGCGGGCCGACACCGACTGCAGCCAGTCGGTGCAGGCGCAGGCCGAGCTGGCCGCGCAGCTGCAACAGGCGTTCGCCCGGATCGCGCGCGCGCAGGTGGACGGCCTGGCCGGGCAGCCGCAGGACGGCGCCGACGCGCTGACCCGCGACACCTTGCCGGCGTTGCGCCAGCGCGACGCCCGGATTGCCACGCAGCGCGAGCGCCTGGCCGCGCTGCGTGCCCGCATGGCCGCCGCTGACGCGGCCATGGCTGCCCTGCAGGCCGGCCGCGATGAAGCCGCGCGCCGCCTGCAGGTGCTGTGCGATGGAGTGGACGCCACGCTGGAGCGGCAGACCCGCTACCAGCCGTTGCTGGCGGCCTTCCATGCCGCCGATGACGCCGCGCATGCGGCGCAGCGGATGGCGGCCTCCGCCCACGAGGAACACGCGGCCAAGGCCGGTGCGTATGAGGCGGACCGGATTTTCATGTACCTGTTCGACCGTCGCTTCGGCAGCGCCGACTACCGCGCCGGCGCCCTGGTGCGGCGCGTGGATGGCTGGCTGGCACGGCTGTGCGGCTTCGAGGCGGCCTCGCGCGATTACGCCCTGCTGGTCGCCCTGCCCGCGCACCTGGACGCGCATGCGGCGCAGACCCTGGCCACGGCCGGGGCTGCGGCCGACCAGCTGGAGCAGGTCCGCCGGCCGGCCTTGCTGGCGGCCGGCGTGACGGCATTGGAAGCGGAACTGCAGCAGCAACAGACGGCATTCGGCGCGGCCCTGCTGGACGGCCAGCTGCAGCGCGGTGAGATCGACACCCTGCAGGCCGGCCTGGATGCGCTGGCGGCCTGGTCCGACCCGGCCGGCCAGGCCATCATCGAGAAGCTGGCCGCCGCCCTGGCCGCCGAGTCGCCCGGGCAGATCGACCGGCGCGTGCTGGCCACGCCCACGCCGGAGGATGACCAGGCGCTGGCGCAGGTGCGCGACCTGCGCCAGCGCATCGCCGCGGCGGGCGAGCAGTACCAACGCCAGCAAGCGCAGATGGGCCAGGATCGGTCGCGCCTGCAGCGGCTCACCCAGGCACGCCGCGAGCACCTCGCCGAACGCGAGGCCGAGGCGCGCCAGTACCGGGTGCAGGCCAGCCATGCCCGCCGCGCGGCGTATGCACCGGCGCCGGTATCGTCCTGGTCCAGCCTGCTCGGCGGTGGCGGTGGCCACCGTGGCGGCGGCAGCCCGACGCCATCGCGCGCCTCGGGCAGCGGCGGCACGGGCCGCAGCGGCGGTGGCGGTGGCGGCGGCAGCGGCTCGGGCGCCGGCAACGGCTTCCGCACCGGCGGCGGCTTCTGAGCGCCCAGCCCACCGGACGGCGCAGCGACGTCGGCAGCGGGTTGCGCACCCACCACGCTTTCGCCACGAAACGGCACGTAACATCGAATGCCCCGATGCGGCGGATCCAGCACGCCTGGCCGTCGCCGCTGCGCTGAACCCGGTACCGCCCATGCCCGAGTGGACACCCCTGCCCCGTTCTTTCTATCAGCGCCATCCCACCGAGGTGGCGCCGGCGTTGTTGAACAAGCTGCTGGTCCGCGCGGACGGGCGCGCCGGCCGCATCGTGGAGGTGGAGGCCTACGCCGGCAGCGAGGATCCGGCGGCGCATTCCTACCGCGGCCAGACCGCGCGCACCGCCACCATGTTTGGCGAGGCCGGCCACCTTTACGTGTATCTCAGCTACGGCATGCACTGGGGCAGCAACGCGGTGTGCGGCCCGGTGGGCGAAGGCTGGGGCGTGCTGCTGCGGGCGCTGGAGCCGGTGCACGGGCTGGACCGGATCCGGGCGGCGCGGCCGGCCATCCGCCACGACCGCGAACTGGCCAGCGGCCCGGGCCGGCTGTCCCAGGCGATGGGCATTACCCGGGCGCTGGACGGCGCCGACCTGGTCAGCAACGACCGCGGCGTGTGCATCGTCTGCGATGGCACCGCCCCGCCCGCGGTGCCGGTGGTGGGCCCGCGCATCGGCATCAGCAAGGCGGTGGCGTTCCCCTGGCGCTGGCACGTGCCCGGGCATGCGCATGTGTCCGGCCGCGCGGGCGCGAGCGCCGCGCGAGGTGGATCAGGGTGAGGATGCCGCGGTCGGCTCCGAGCGCAGGTCGACCGCGCGGGTGGTGTCGAGGGTGCGCCCGCCGATCACGAACGGCGCGGTGACGCGCGTGCGGCCGATCACCGGCTGACCGGCCGCCGTCGCCGGCAGGAACGGATGGGTGCGCAGGGCTTCCATCGCGGCCCGGTCCAGGTGCGGGTTGCCCGCGCTTTGCTCCACCACCACGCCGATGGCGCGGCCGTCGGCGCCGACGTCCACGCGCAGCACCACCTCCCCCTCCACGCCGGCGCGGAACGCGATCGTGGGATAGCGCGGCAGGTGCGTGCGCCAGTAGGCCAGGTCGAGCG
>NZ_JAVWXA010000136.1:0-8987 GCF_036662295.1 Stenotrophomonas sp. | reverse complement strand
CCCGGCTTGGCCCGGCCCACCGGCCGCCACTACCTTGTTCTGGCATCGCTTGGAGCCGGCCAACGGCCGGCACTACCTTGCGTGATGCCGGCCGGCGGCCGGCATTGCCGCATTGCGGGGTCGCCTGGTGCGCCGCCTTGCGCTATTCGGGGTCGGCGACCACGACCAGTGGCACGCCGCGTTGCGGATGCTGCAGCACGATCACCGGCTGCTGGTAGACGCGGGCGAGATGGGCTTCGGTGAGCACCTCGGCCGGAGTGCCATCGGCGGCCACGCGGCCCTTTTCCAGCAATACGATCCGGTCGGCGTACCCGGCGGCCAGGTTGAGGTCGTGCAGGACCACGATCACGCAGGCACCGGCGTCGGCCAATGCGCGCACGCAGCGCAGCGTGCGCTCCTGGTGGCGCAGGTCCAGCGCCGCGGTAGGCTCGTCGAGCAGCAGCAACGGGGTCTGCTGCGCCAGCACCCGGGCAAAGGTGGTGCGCGCCGATTCGCCACCGGACAACTGCTGCACCTCGCGTTGGCGTAATGCCTGCAGTTCGGCGGCGTCGATGGCCTGCTCGACCTGCGCTTCGTCGCGTGCCGGGTCCGGCGGGTGCGGCAGGCGCCCCATCGCCACCACCTCTTCCACGCTGAAGGCAAACCGCACGCCATGCTCCTGCGGCATCACCGCGCGCTCGCGCGCCAGCGGGCCGGCCTTGTAGGCATGCAACGCACGCCCCTGCAACTGCACCGCGCCCGCATCGGCACGCAGGTCGCCGGAGGCCACCGCCAGCAGGGTCGACTTGCCCGCCCCGTTGGGCCCGACCAGCGCGGTCACCGTGCCCGGCGCGAAGGCCAGGTCGATGCCATGCAGGATGTCGCGCTGCTGGCGGCGCACGACCACCCCCTGCAGGCGCAGCAGCGCATTCATGGCGTGTCCTTGCGGCGCTGCTGCAGCACCAGCCACAGGAAGAACGGCGCCCCCAGCGCCGCCGAGAACAGCCCCAGCGGAATCTCCGCCGGCGGGTCGAGCGTGCGCGCGGCGGTATCGGCCACCACGATCAGCACCGCGCCCAGCACGCCGGACACCGGCAGCAACCAGCGGTGCCCCGGCCCGACCAGCATGCGCGCCACGTGCGGCACCACCAGCCCGACGAAGGCCACCGAGCCGGCAAAGGCCACCGCCGCGCCCACCAGCAACGCGCTGAAGGCCACCAGCCGCCGCCGCGTACGCGCGACGTCCAGCCCCAGGTGCTGGGCCTGGCGCTCCCCCAGCGCCAGCATGTCCAGCGGCGTGGCCAGCCGCTGCAGGGCCAGCACGCCGATCGCAAACAGCGGCGCCACCGCCGCCACGTCCCCCCAGCTGGCGCGCGCCAGCGAGCCCATCTGCCAGAACACCAGCGACTGCAGCTCGCTCTCGCTGGCGATGTAGGTCAAAAACCCGATCAGCGCCGAGCAGAACGCGGCCATCGCGATCCCCACCAGCAACAGCGTGGCATTGCCACTGCCCTTGCCCGGCCGCGCCAGCACGTAGGTCAGGCTGATCGCCAGCGCACCGCCGATGAACGCCGCCACCGGCACGATCCAGCCGGCTGCCCCGGCCGCGCCCAGCACGATCGCCGCCACCGCGCCCAGCGCCGCCCCCTGGCTGACGCCGACGATGCCCGGGTCGGCCAGCGGGTTGCCGAACAACCCCTGCAGGCTGGCACCGGCCATCGCCAGCGCCGCGCCCACCATCGCGCCCAACAGCGCGCGCGGAATGCGCAGCTGCCACACCACCGCCAAATCGCGACGGCTCACCGATTGCGGGTCGGCCATCCCCAGCTTCACCGCGATCGCCTGCAGCACCTCCATTGGCGGCAGCCGCAACGGCCCCACCGCGAACGAGGCGAGCACCGCCAGCAGCAGCACCGCCGCCGCCAGCATCAACATGCCCCGCCCGCGGCGGCGGCGCCGATCGGCCGGCTTCATGCCGGCGGCAGCGCCGCCAACGCCCGCGCCAACGCCAGCGCACCCACGCCGGAGCCGACGCTGGCGTACTTGAGCTGCACATCGGGCATCACCCAGACCCGGTTGGCCTGGCCGGCCGGGGTCTGCCTGAGGGTGGGATAGGCCTTCCACAGGCCCTCGGCACCGCCAAACAGGGCCAGGTCGTGCTCGGTGACCAGGATCACCTGCGGCGCGGCAGCCACCACGCCTTCATTGCTCAGCGCCGAGTAGTTGGCCACGCCGGCTTCGGTGCCGATGTTCAGCCCGCCGGCCAGTGCGATCAGCTGGGCCGAGGCACTGTCGGCCCCGGCCACGGTGGGCGCGCCACCGGCGCCGGTGGCCGACACGTGGATCACGCGCGGGGCCTGGCCACTGGTCTTGCCGATCGCCGCCGCTTCATCCAGCTGCTGCTGCACCTGGGTGGCCAGTTGTTCGCCGGCAGCGGCCAGGCCGAGGGCGGCGGCAATCTTGCGCACCTTGTCCGGGGCCGGCTGCAGGTCATCCACTACCACGGCCGGTTCACCTACCGCGCGCAGCTTCTCCGCCAGCTCGGTGTGCCGGCGCAGGCTGTTGCCCAGGAACAGCGAGCCCTGCAGGCTCAGCACGCCCTCCACCCCGGTGGTGCGGTTGAACAGGAACTGGTGCGGCGCCGCGCGTCCGGTGGCGGTGGTGGTGTTCTTCGGGGCGGCAAACACCTGCTTGCCCAGCCCCAGTGCGTCGATCACCGCGATCACGTCATCGCCACCGACGATGATCCGGCCGGTGTCGTCCACCTCCACCTCCGCGCCATCGTCGGAGGTGACCTTGGCCGGCAACACCGCTACCTGCCCCGGCAGGCTCGGCAAGGCGCCCCCGTCCAGGCGCGTCCAGCCCGCCGGAAGATCCGTCGCGGGTGCGGCGGCGTTGTCGACCACGGCCGGGGCCGCACCGGTGTCTGCCGCCGGTGGCGCGGCCGGGCCACTGCACGCGGCCAGCGCGATGGCCAGGGCAAGCGGCAGCAGCCGCAGGGAAAGGTTGGATGTCATGCAAATGTCCTTCGACGGGGCGGCGCCAGGCCGCCCCGCCCGTTGGCTTACGGCTGGCGCAATGCGATGCGGGTGATGCGGTCGCCCTTGGCATCATCGGTGCCACGCGACTTGTTCACCGCGAACACGCTGCCCTTGCCATCGGCACGCACATGATTGGGGAAGGTGCCGCCATCGAGGTTGCCGACCACCTTGCCGCTGCGATCGACCACCGTCACGGTACCGGCGCCACGATTGGTCACATAGGCCAGGCCGGCCTTGGGATCGAAGGCGACGTTGAGCGCACCGGCGCCCACCGGCACGTCATGCACCACCTTGCCGCTGGCCACATCCACGATCAGCAGGTTGTCGGTGCCCTGGGAGGCCACGTACAGCTGGTTCTGCTGCGCATCGAAGGCCACGCCGGAGGCGCTGATCGCATTGCCCAGCGCGATCACCTTGTCCACCTTGCCGGTGGCCACGTCGATCACCGCCGCTTCCGGGGTGCCGATGCTGACGGTGAACAGCTTGCCGCTGGCCTCATCGAGCACCAGGCTCATCGGCACGAACTTCTCATCGTCTTCGCCGGACGCCAGGGTGATCGGCTCCAGCGCCTTGAATGTTTTGGCATCGAACACCGACAGGTGGTCTTCGCCAGCGGCCGAGGCGAATACCTTGCCGCGCTTGGCATCCACCACCACGTCGCGCGCATGCGGCACGGTCCCCACCGGGAACTGGTGCACCAGCGACAGGTCCGACTGGCGATACACCGCCACGCTGTCCTGGCGGGTGTTGGTCACCCACACGTTGCCGTTGGCATCATCCACGCCCACGCCGTACACGGCGTACACGCTGCCGCCCTTGGCATCGGGCACCAGGGCCGGGGTGATCGCCTTGACCACCTTCAGGCTCCTGGGGTCCACCTTGAGCAGCTGGGACTGGGTGACCGGCGGGCGGCCAACCGCCGAGGTGACAAACACCGCGTTGCTGGCCGCGCTGTAGGCCGACTGGTACAGACCCGGCACCAGCTTGTTGGACTGGCTGGCAAACTGCGCCTGGCCCGACAGCGGCAGCTGCGGCGAGACGCGCAGGTTGAGCACGGTCGCGGCCGCCGGCTGGCTGGCGCGCACCACCACCGGGTGGGTGCCGGGCACGGCATCGGCGGGAATCTGCAGCTGCGTCTTGAAGTTGCCCTCGGCATCGACGGTGAGCGGCTGTGCGTTGAGCACGGTCTCACCGCGCACCAGGCTGACCTGCTGGCCCGGCACGAAGCCACGGCCGATCACGTCGGCGCTGCTGCCCGGCACCACGTTCTCGCCACGCGAGACGACGGTGCCCTTGAACACGCTGGCGGGCTGGTCGAACACCGGCTGCGCGTGGGCGGCAACCGCCAGCAGCAGGCCGGCGGCCAGGGTGGTGAGGCGGAGGGAAGAATGGAACGACATGACAGGCTCCTTGCACGGGGACCGCGCGACGCGCGGCGTTTCAACGGTTGCCTGGGCCGGTGCAACGCTGCACGGGAAGCCTGGGTAGCGGGGTGCGCGGCAGGACCGCGCGGTGTGTCGAAAAATCGGATCAGGGCTGCGCGGGCGCGAGCCGGCTGCGGTCGGTCACGCCATACAGCTCGCTCAGGGCAGCCTGCAGCGAGGCGGGCAGCATCGGGCCATGGCCAAGCCCCTCGAACTCGCGGTACTGCACCGTAAGCCCGGGCACCTTGGCCAGGCGCTCGGACAGCTGCATGGCCGCGTCCGGCGTCGCCCCGCCGATGCGGCGCAGGTGGGCCACCACGCGCGGATTGGACAGGTCGCGCTTGCCGCGGTCGCCCACGCGCTCGGCACCGCCCAGCATCACCCACACGCGCGCGGGCTGGCCATGCTGGTTCTCCAGGAACTGCTGTTCCATGTCGCCCAGCGGCGCGCCCTGGCTCCACCACAACGAGGGGCTCGCCGACAGGTAGTACTGGAACGATGCCGGCCGCGCGTACAGGCTGCTCAGCACGAACAGGCCGCCCAGCGAGTGGCCCCACAGCGCCTGCTGCTGGCGGTCGATGCGCGCGCGCTTCTCCACTTCTGGTTTGATCCGGCGTTCGATCAGGTCCTGGAAGGCATACGCGCCGCCGCCCACCACCTGCGGCGCGCCGTTCTCGTCGTCGGCACGGTCGATCCACGCGGTGTAGTCGGTGGTCCGCGCCGCCGAATCGATGCGCAGGTCGTTGTCGTAGCCGATGAACACCAGCACCGGCGCGGCCTTGGCGGCCAGCTCGGCCAGCAGCGGCTGGTCGATGACCATGGCCGCGGCGTTGCCATCCAGCATGTACAGCACCGGCGCGGGCGTCTTGCCCGCGCGCACGGGGATGCCAAGGTTCACCTGCCAGCGCCGCTGTCCATCCGGACTGTCCAGCGTGAAGCGCTCGAAGCGATAGCTCTCGGCCTTCTGTTCGAAGATGGTGTTGCTGACCCGCTGCTGCGGATTGCGTTGTTGCGCGGCCACCGGCGGCACGGCGCAGAGCAGGCCAAGGATCAGGCCGGCCAGCGGCAACAGGGCGGGCGCGCGGCGGCCGCGGGCGGCAAAAAACAGCGTCATGGGCACTCGGGGGCGGCGGCGCGAGGCCGCACAACCCGCTTCACATGGGGACGAGGCAGTCTACCCCAAATGCGAATGCTTATCACATAGATCGGTGTACCATTGTGTATCGCGGCCGACTTGTCACTCGCTGCAGCGCGCCTGCGCTTCACCCACCGTTTCCGCCGGCGCCTCGTCTTCGCCGGACACCCAGCCGTGCAGCGACATCGTCGCCGGCGCCGCGGCCGCGCGCTCACCGTCGGCCAGCGTCACCTCGTACCAGCTGCCCACCGGCTCCAGCTCGGCCAGGCGTGCGGCGCGATCATCGGCCGTGCTGAACGTGGCGTCGGGCGCTTCGGTGGAGGGCGTCATCCCGTGCGAGGTCTTGACCATGCGCACCTGCAGGCCCTGCCCCGCCACCTCGCGGCTGGTCAGCGCGAAGGTCTCACGCCCGTAGGCCCAATCCTGGCTGCCGCTGAAGCGGCGCGGCGCGGTCGAGGCCGGCAGTTCAAGGCCGTCGCCCGCCACGCCATGCACCCGTGCCATGCCGGTAAGCGTGGCCATGTACTGCGACATGCGGGCTGATACCAGCATCTTGCCATCCAGGCGCGCCGCCGTGCCGGTGGCGCCAACCGGATTGAGCCAGCCTGCGCGCCCACACGCCAGCAGCATCACCGGCACGCCCTCGCCTTCGCCAACCCGCAGCACCACATCGCCGTTGCGGAACTGCTGCAACTGCCCGCGGAACACCGGCGTGCCATCCGCCAACCCCTGGCTGACCGTCAGCGCGGGGCTGCGTTCGAGCAGCGCGTCGATATCCGCCGACGCGGCAAGGGCCGTCGTGCTCAGGGACAACGCCGCCGCAAGGGCGATGCAACGCGGGAAAACGTGGGGCATCTCTACATCCAGACAAGGGCATCGGCCACGCCGACGGGCCCGCATCATAACGCCCGCGCACACAAGCAAGGGCCCGACCTGATGGCCGGGCCCTTGCGCGGCATTCAGTGAGGCGTGGACTTATTCTTCTTCGTCCTGGCCGCCCTGCTGGGCGTTGCGCTCGCGCTTCTGGTCCTGGTCCTGCTGTTGCTGCTGGCCCTGGCGCTGCGGATCGCGCTGCTGCTGTTGCTGGCCCTGCTGGCCCTGCTGGCCCTGCTGGTTCTTCTGGTCCTGCGGATTCTGTTGGTTCTGCTGCGGGTTCTGGTTGGTACCCATCTGTGCATCTCCGGTATTCGGCAACGAAAGTGGTGCCGGTGGAACTACCGTAGGCGCAGCCGGGTTAGCGTCGCGTGCGTTCTGCGGCACTGCGCGTAGACACCGTCGGCACGTGGGTAAACAGTTCAGAACCCAGCGCCGCGCTGCCACACGCGCGACGCAATGATTACTGCCGCGACGCGCATCGTGGGCGTCCTGGCTACAGCGCGGCATAAGCACACAGCCAACCATCATGACGCCGCGCGGCATCCGGTCTCAGGCGCGCGCGACCATCGCCATGATCGTGGCCGCCAGTTCCTGTTGCGCCTGGTGCGCGGTGATGTCGCCGTTGACGGCCGCATACGATACGCCCTCGGCAGCGCCGAGCATCGCCCACAACCCGGCCGACGGCAGCGTGCCGGCGCGCGCGAACGGGGCCAGCAGCGTGCGGCATTGCTCGATGAAGATCGCCTCGTACTCACGTTTGATCCGCGCCAGCTCCGGCGAGCCGGCCAACGCGGCAATCACGCCGGGAATCTCGCGCCCCTGCGTCTGCACGCACGCCACGTACGCCTGCGCGATGACATCGGCCTTGTCCTGGAGCGCAGGGCCGCTGGCGGCGAGCGCGGCGTCCATCACCACGCCCTGGCGCTGGTCGAAATCCCGGTACAGGGCGGCCAGCAACCCGGCACGGGTGCCGAAGTGGTCGTAGACCACCGGCTTGGTCACCCCGGCCTGCTCGGCCAGCCGACCCAGGCTCAACGCCTCGGTCCCTTCTTCGCGCACCAGCTGCCAGGCGTGCGCCAGCAGTTGCTGCAGGCGGTCGGCGCGGGTGAGGCGGCGCCTCGGGGCAGCGCAGGACGGGTCAACAGGCGGGCTTGACATTGCTATATACCAATCGTAACTTACGGATAGTAACTTACTAAAAGTATACAACACCTCCCCGTCCCGCCATTGGACCGCCCGTGCATACCCTGATCGTCTTTGCTCACCCAGACCCCCGCTCACTCACCCATGCCGTCGCCGCCGAGGTCGCGCGCGGCCTGGCGCCGACGGCTGGCGCCACCGTCGAGATCGCCGACCTGAGCGCGGAGGGCTTCGACCCGCGCTTCACCGCCGCCGACCTGGACGGCCACCATGGCCGCCACGCGTTCCCGGCCGACGTGCGGGCCGAACAGGCCCGGCTGGACCGGGCCGATGCGCTGGTCCTGGTCTTCCCGGTGTACTGGTGGGCGATGCCGGCGCAGATGAAAGGCTGGATCGACCGCGTGTTCTCCAACGGCTGGGCTTACACCGAAACGCCCGGCGGCGGCGTATTGAAGAAGCTCGGTCGCCTGCAGGTCCACCTGCTGGGCCTGGGCGGCGCCGACGACCGCACCTGGACCAAACGCGGGTACGACACCGCGATGAAAACCCAGATCGAGACGGGCATCTTCGACTACTGCGGCGCCCCGGTAATCAGCTCGACGGTGCTGCTGGCCGTGGACAGCACCGACCCCGCCCCGCACCTGCAGGCCGGTTACACGCTGGGCCGCTCGATCGCTGCGCAGGGCCAGCGGCGTGCATGAACGCCGGTAGATTCACCGCGCCGGCAGCAAGCCGGCCAACGGCCGGCACTACCGGCGGTGCACCGCAAGGCAAACAGGCGAACGGACGAACAGCCAAAAAAAAGCGCCCCGCAATGCGGGGCGCTCAGCTCAACCAGACGGCAACCGATCAGACGGCCGGGGGAACCGGGCCGAAGCGGTTTTCACCCGGGGTACCCGGCAGCACGTAGAAGACCAGCAGCACGATACCCGCCAGCGGCACGAACGCCAGCAGCAGGAACCAGCCCGACTTGTCCGTGTCGTGCAGGCGACGCACGGTCACCGCGATCGACGGCACCAGCACGGCCAGGCTGAAGAGGCCCAGCACCGCACCGAACAGCATCACCACCGCATTGCTCTCCATCGACGCGCCGATGCCCATGCCGATGTAACCCACGATCGTCACCAGCATGACGAACAGGTAGAACATCCAGAATTCCTTGCGGCTGGCACGGCCTTCGAACTGGGCGTAACGGGTAAGCGGGATCAACATCGAATTCATGGGATTCACTTCATCCTGAAAGTGGAAAGACCTGCCTCTCCGTGGCCGCGACCGCGTGCCACGTAGCAGGGCGGCGCGCAGGATAGCAGTTGTTCAGCCGTTTTTGCTTGTCAGATCGGGCATTGACCCCTCCCGCCTTCCCCGACGACGCGCCACCGGACACCTCGGCCT
>NZ_JAVWXA010000135.1:0-9009 GCF_036662295.1 Stenotrophomonas sp. | reverse complement strand
TCAGCGCCGGGATGAAGTTGCCCAGCAGGTCCTGCAGCATGAAGCGACCGGCACGCGTACCCGCATCGACCGCGGTCAGGATGAACAGCGCTTCGAACAGGATCGCGAAGTGGTACCAGAAGGCCATCATCGCGTTGCTGCCGCTGGGGATGGCCTGGTGCAGGATCTGCGCGATGCCCACCGCCAGCGTCGGCGCACCACCGGCGCGGTGCAGGATGGTCGGCTCGCCGATGGCCAGCGCCGTGGCTTCCAGCTGTTCGGGCGTGATCGCAAAGCCCCAGGTGGTGCTGATGTAGTGCGCGGCCGACACCGCGTCCGCCCCGATCACCGCCGCCGGGCTGTTCATGGCGAAGTAGATGCCCGGATCGATGATCGACGCGGCCACCAGCGCCATCACCGCCACGAACGATTCCATCAGCATGCCGCCGTAGCCGATGTAGCGCATGTGCCGCTCATTGGCCAGCAGCTTGGGCGTGGTGCCCGAGGCGATCAGGGCGTGGAAACCGGAGACCGCGCCGCAGGCGATGGTGATGAACAGGAACGGGAACATCCCGCCCTTCCACACCGGGCCGTCACCGCTGGCCGCGAACTGCGTCAGCGCCGGCATCTTCAGTTCCGGCATCACGATCAGGATGCCGATCGCCAGCGCCACGATGGTGCCGATCTTGAGGAAGGTGGACAGGTAATCGCGCGGGGCCAGCAGCAGCCACACCGGCAGCACCGAGGCCACGAAGCCGTAGCCGATCAGCATCCAGGTGATCTGGATGCCGGTGAAGGTGAAGGCCGGGCCCCACACCGGGTCGGCGGCGACCTTGCCGCCATACCAGATGGCCGCCAGCAGCAGCACCAGGCCCACGATCGAAATCTCGCCGATCTTGCCCGGGCGGATGTAGCGCATGTACACGCCCATCAGGATCGCGATGGGCATCGTGGCAATCACGGTGAACATGCCCCATGGGCTCTCGGCCAGCGCCTTGACCACCACCATCGCCAGCACGGCCAGGATGATGATCATGATCAGGAACGCGCCGAACAGGGCGATGGTGCCAGGCACCTGGCCCATCTCCTCACGCACCAGGTCGCCCAGCGAGCGACCGTTGCGGCGGCTGGAGATGAACAGCACCATGAAGTCCTGCACCGCGCCGGCCAGCACCACGCCGACCACCAGCCACAACAGGCCGGGCAGGTAACCCATCTGTGCGGCGAGCACCGGCCCTACCAGCGGCCCGGCCCCGGCGATCGCGGCGAAGTGGTGCCCGAACAGCACGTGTTTGTTGGTCGGCACATAGTCCAGGCCGTCGTTGTTGAGCACCGCCGGGGTCGCCCGGGTCGGGTCGAGCTGCATCACCTTGTCGGCGATGAAAAGACTGTAGAAGCGATAGGCGATCAGGTAGATCGACACCGCCGCGACGACGATCCACAACGCATTGATGTGTTCGCCGCGGCGTAGTGCGACTACGCCCAGACAGAACGCACCGAGCAGCGCAAGCACTGCCCAGCCGAGCTTGGAAAAACCTTTCATGAGATTGCGTCTCCCTGGAGATCGTCGTAAGAGTCTGCCCTGGCACCGATCGGGTCAATGCAAACGCAGGAACTTGCCGCTAGTACTTTGGTCGTAGGTCGCAACGCGGCGGGCGTGGCGAGGCGGCCAGGCGGCCGCGCCTGCACGGCGTGCGCACCCCATCGCTGGAACAATCGGTTGCGGTCGTGGCGATTGGCCGCCGGCCCCGACGCGCCCATCTTGGTGGCTGGTTCCCTTTCGCAGGAGTGGTGATGAGCAGCCCAACCCCGGTGCGCGTGCAGCGCACCATCCGTGGCATGGCCACCTCCGACGGCGCCGGCGTGCGCCTGACCCGGGTGATCGGCGGCCCTTCGCTGCCGGACCTGGACCCGTTCCTGCTGCTGGATGAATTCGGCACCGACCGCGCCGAGGATTACATCGCCGGCTTCCCCAGCCACCCGCACCGGGGCTTCGAGACGGTGACCTACATGCTCGACGGGCGCATGCGCCACAAGGACAACCACGGCAACGAAGGCCTGCTCACCCCCGGCAGCGTGCAGTGGATGACCGCCGGGCGCGGGCTGGTGCACTCGGAAATGCCCGAGCAGGAATCGGGGCAGATGCGGGGCTTCCAGCTGTGGGTGAACCTGCCGGCGCGCGACAAGATGACCGCGCCGAAGTACCAGGAATTCGCGCCCGAACGCATCCCGCAGGCCACCCCGGCCGACGGCGTGCAGGTGAAGGTGATCGCCGGACAGGTCGGCGAGGTGGTGGGGCCGATCGTGCAGCCGGCCACCGATCCGCTGTACCTGGACATCACCCTGGCGCCGGACGCGCGCTGGGAATACGGGCTGCCGGACGGCCACAACGCGTTCGCCTACGTGTTCGAAGGCAGCCTGGTGGTGGGCGAGGGCGAGGCGGCGCGGCCGGTCGCGCGGCAGGAACTGGCCGTGCTCGGTGGCGGTGAACGCCTGGCGTTGCAGGCCGGTGCCGACGGTGCGCGGCTGATCCTGGTCGCCGGGCGCCCCCTGCGCGAGCCGGTGATGCGCCACGGTCCGTTCGTGATGAACACCCGGCAGGAACTGATGCAGGCGTTCGTCGATTTCCAGGAAGGCCGCTTCTAGGCGGCCGCGGGCACTGGCCGGCCCACGCACGCGGGGTGTCGGCCAGTGGCCGGCTCGCCCGCGGTCGGCGGAACCGGTGCACGACACGTCCCCGGCCACCTTCAGCGCCCTGCGGCCACCGCGGTCGGGTTGAGGTTCATGCCCTGGGTGAGGGACTGCAACGAGCCCAGCTCCTGCGCGTCGCCGGCGTACAGCGAAATCTGCGCATAGCGGTTCTTGTCGAACTTCACCACGGTGATGCGCCGGTTCTCATAGCCCGGCGGCTGCTGGCCACCCAGGTCGGGCTGGTACCAGTACAGCGACTCACCGGCGAACACGCCCTTTTCCTGGCGCAGTGGGCGGGTCAGCGGCACATCGGGATTGCGCGCGCTGAGCATCAGGCTCAGCACTTCGCGCCCGTCGCCGGTGCTGGCCTTGCACAGCAGGAAATCGGCCTGCGCCTGCTGCTGCCATTGCAGGCCGCTGCTGGCGGGAAGGGACGGGCATTCGGTGGGCGACTGGGCCGACGCGGTCGCAGCCGACAACGACAGGCTCAGGCACAGGGCAGTGCGCAGGATGTTCATTGGTTCCCCCAAGATCGGAATGGCCGCGCGGCCGCCTGGCAGGTGATTCCGATGGCCATGTACACCCCCGGCCGATACTGCGCCATCCCCATGCGCGTCCCGGAACCCCCCCCGTCAGGTGACGGCGTGGTGAGTCGGACCTTAACGGAATGTGACTTGATCTACAAATAAAGGTTTCAAATGATTCCAATTCGGGCCGGAAACCCGTAGGGCCTCCGGCCCGGCCGGCTCAGCGCGGGGCCGCGCCGATCCACTTGTAGACGATGCCGCCGATCATCCCGCCCAGCAGCGGGGCCAGCCAGAACAGCCACAGCTGGCCCAGCGCGCCGCTGCCGGCAAACACGGCCACGGCGGTGGAGCGCGCCGGGTTCACCGAGGTATTGGTGACCGGGATGCTGATCAGGTGGATCAAGGTCAGGGCCAGGCCGATGGCGATCGGCGCAAAACCGGCCGGGGCGTTGCCGTGGGTGGCGCCCATGATGACCACCAGGAACACCGCGGTGAGCACCACCTCGCACAGGAACGCAGCGGCCACGCTGTAACCGCCCGGCGACAGCGCGCCGTAGCCGTTGCTGGCGAAGGCGCCGGCCTGGCTGCCGTCGATGGCAAAGCCCGGCGCGCCCGAGGCGATCTGCAGCAGGATGAAGCCGGCCAACAGGCCGCCAACCACCTGGGCCAGCATGTAGGGCAGCAGGTCGCGGCCGGGGAAGCGGCCGCCGGCCCACAGGCCCAGGCTGACCGCCGGGTTGAAGTGCGCGCCGGACACGTGCCCGAACGCATAGGCGCCGGTGAGCACGGTCAGGCCGAAGGCCAATGCGACGCCAAGGAAGCCGATGCCCAGCGGGTTGCCATCACCGCCGAACTTGGCCGCCAGCACCGCGCTGCCGCAGCCGCCAAGGACCAACCAGAACGTGCCGAGGAACTCCGCGGCCAGACGTTTGCCCATGCTCATCGATCGTTCTCCACCAGTGGCCCGGGTCGGGCAGGCAGAACGTAGCTGAATCGTGGTTCATCGGGGTGAGGGTGGCGTCAAGACCCGACGAACGGTGGGCGGGTCAGTAGCTGGGCAGCGGAATGAATTCCTTGTCATCGCCGGGGATGGTGCCGAAGCGACCGGCCTCCCAATCCAGCTTGGCCTGCTCGATGCGTTCCTGCGAGCTGGAGACGAAGTTCCACCACAGGTGGCGCGGCGCATCGAGCGGTTCGCCGCCCATCAGCATGGCCTTGACGGGGGTCTTGGCACGCAGGCGGCCGCGGGCGTTGTGCTCGGGGATGACCAGATGCTGGGCGGGCAGGTCCACGCCATCGAGCTGGGCCTCGCCTTCGAGGATGTAGAGGGCGCGCTCGACATGGCCGGTGTCCAGGTCGATTTCGGCGCCGGGGTCCAGGTCGATGGCCACGTTGAGGGTGTCGGCAAACACCTTCACCGGCGACTCTTCACCGTAGGCGCGGCCGGCGATGACGCGCAGCCAGGCGCCATCGCGGCGCTGCTGGGGCAGGGTGGCGGCGGGATGGTGGAAGAAGGCGGGGTCGGTTTCCTCGGCGCTTCTGGGCAGGGCCAGCCAGGTCTGCATGCCGTGGATGGGGTGGTCGTGTTCACGCTCCGGGGGAGGGGTGCGCTCGGAGTGGGCGATGCCGCGGCCGGCGGTCATCCAGTTGACGTCGCCGGGGCGGATGACCTGGTCCGAGCCGAGGGTGTCGCGATGGCCGATGGCGCCGGACCAGAGGAAGGTGACGGTGGCCAGGCCGATGTGCGGATGCGGGCGGACGTCGATGCCGGTGCCGGGGGCGAGGACGGCCGGGCCCATCTGGTCGACGAAGACGAACGGGCCGACGCTGCGGGCCTGGAGGGTGGGGACGGCGCGGCGCACCTGCAGGCCGCCGATGTCGTGGACGCGGGGGGCGATGAGGGTGGTCATGCGGGCGTTCTCGCTGGCGTGGACAGGCGTGCAGGATGGCATGCAGGTGCGCGGGATGTATGCCTCCATCGGGGCAACAGGGTGTTGCGGGGATGTGCTGGGGAAGGCAAAGGCAAAGGCGACTGCAACGGCAACTGCAACGGCGATGGCACTGGGGGCAATCGAGCCGGGCGGGGGCCTGTGGGGTCGCGGGACACGCCGTGAATCCGTCCCTGGAGGCTCGCACACGCCTTGCGCGCGTGCGCAATCCTGCGCACGCGGCAAGACCGGGCCTGGGCGTCCTGCCCAGCCCGTCCGACGCATGCGTCGGACCCATGGCGTGTGACGGTCCCGCGACCCCACAGGCCCCCACCCCCGACAGTTGGCAGGTGGCCATGGGAGAGCAAGACATCTGCGCGCGATGTACATGTATCGGGCGCATGTGTTTCTGCAGCGCCAATCCAAAGCGACGACGAAAACAACAACGCCACCTTTCGGTGGCGTTGTCGTCATTACGGGTTATCGGGCCAGAGAATCAGGCTACCGGTTCGCGCAGTACCGCATCTTCCCAGCCGGGGCGCGGGGCGAAGCGGTCGCCGTGGCGCTGCTGCAGGACCTTCAGGCGTTCCACCAGGGCATCGGCGCCGGTGGCACGGATGTGCTGGATCGGGCCGCCGCGGAACGGGGCGAAGCCGGTGCCGAAGATCACGCCGGCATCCAGCAGGTCGGCGTCGGCCACCACGCCTTCGTGCAGGCAGGCCACCGCTTCGTTGAGCAGCGGCAGGATCAGGCGGTCTTCCAGGTCGACCGGCACCTGGTAGTTGGCGGGCACGTCGGGCTTCTGCGCGCGGCCGTTCTCCCACTTGTAGATGCCCTGGCCATCCTTCTTGCCACGCTTGCCCGCTTCCACCGTCTGCAGCGCGGCGGGAATCTGCAGGCCCAGGAAGGGTGCCAGTTCCTTGCCCACGCCGGCGGCCACGTCCAGGCCCACCGTGTCCAGCAGTTCGATCGGGCCCATCGGCATGCCGAACTTCACCGCGGCCTTGTCGATCACCGGGCCCGGGATGCCTTCGGCATAGGCGGTGGCGGCTTCCAGCATGTAGGGGAACAGCACGCGGTTGACCAGGAAGCCGGGCGTGCCGGCCACCGGCACCGGGAACTTGCCCAGCGCCTTGCAGAACGCGGCCAGGCGGCGTTCGGTCTCCGGCGCCATGCCGTCGTGATGGATGATCTCCACCAGCGGCATCTGCGCGACCGGGTTGAAGTAATGCAGGCCGGCAAACTGCGCCGGGTGCTCGATGTGGTCGCGCAGTTCGACCAGCGGGATCGAGGAGGTGTTGGTGGTCAGCAGCGCGCCCGGCTTCATCTTCGGCTCCAGCGTCTGGTACAGCCCGCGCTTGGCCTCGGCATCTTCGATGATCGCCTCGATCACCAGGTCGGCCAGCGCCACCCCGTCACCGGCCAGGTCGGCCTTCAGGCGGGCGGCCACGGCCGGGCGCTTGCTTTCATCGCGCACCTTCTTGGCAAACAGCGCCTGCGCGCGCTCCATGGCCGGGTCGATGAAGCGCTGCTCGCGGTCCTGCAGGGTCACGGTGAAGCCCTTGTAGGCCGACCACGCCGCGATATCCCCGCCCATCACGCCAGCGCCCACCACATGCACGTGGCTGATGCCGTGGTCCTTGCCGCCCAGCGCCTTCAGGCGTTCGGTCAGGAAGAAGATACGGATCAGGTTGCGCGCGGTCGGGGTGCTGGCCAGCTTCACCACCGCGCGGCGCTCGGCATCCAGGCGGACCTGGATCGGGCTGCCGCCGGTGCGCGCCCACACATTGATCAGGGCGTACGGCGCCGGGTAGTGGTCCTTCTTGGCCTTGCGCGCGACCTGCTTGGCCATCTGCGGGGCCAGCAGCTTGCGCGCCAGCCAGGTGTTGGTCGCCCACGCCGTGGCGCGCTGCTTGAACGGACGCGTGGTGCCCGACAGGCCCAGGGCGACGGCGGTATCCAGCAGCACGGCCGGGGCCACCACCTTGTCCACCAGGCCGATGCCGCGCGCGGCCGAGGCCGACAGCGTGCGCCCGGTCAGCATCATGTCCATCGCCGCCGGCGCGCCGACCAGCTGCGGCAGGCGTGCGCTGCCGCCCCAGCCGGGGAAGATGCCCAGCTGGGTTTCCGGCAGGCCGATGCGGGTGGAGGCGTCATTGGAGGCCACGCGGTAGCGGCAGGCCAGCGCCAGCTCGGTGCCCCCGCCCAGGCAGTGGCCGTGGATGGCCGCCACGGTCGGGCAGGGCAGCTCGGCCAGCTTCTGGTAGGTGCTCTGGCCGCGACGGATGGCGTCGTTGACGGTGCCGCGGCGGTCGAAGTCCTGGAACTCCTTCAGGTCGGCCCCGGCGATGAAGCCGGCAGACTTGATCGACTGGATCACCACCGCCTTGGGCGGGTCCATCGCGATGCGTTCGATCAGGTCGCCCAGTTCCAGCAACACGTCCTGGGACATGGCGTTGACGCTGCTGTCCTGGCGGTCGAGGCTGAGCACCACGACACCATCATCACGGATCTGCGGGTGCCAATGTGCGAAGCGGAGCCCATCGAAGCCTGAAAGCATGGGGACGTTCCATCCGGTTGTGTATGGAGAAGGGGGCTATGATCCAGAGGTTGTTTCCTCCCCGTCAAATCCCTATAGCTGGGAGGGACGGGCCCGGATCATTGCCGTGAACGGGAACCTTAACGGAACGGTGGTTAAAAGCTGGTGCGGCGTCGTGTGATCGGTCGCTGAACTTTTCCCGGGATTGGCAGTCTCATTGCCCGACGTCGGTCGGGCTGACAGGAGTGCGGCCCCTCATGGCCGAGGTTGAAACACCACAGGAGCTGGACCTGGAACTGGTCCGGCGCGTGCAGCGCGGCGAGAGTGCGGCGTTCGATGTCCTGGTGCGCAAGTACCAGCATCGGATCGTGGCATTGATCGGGCGCTACATCGCCGACTGGAGTGAGTGTCAGGACGTCGCCCAGGACACGTTCGTCCGCGCGTATCGCGCGATCGGCAGTTTCCGTGGCGATGCGCAGTTCTATACCTGGTTGCACCGGATCGCCGTGAATACTGCCAAGAACCATCTCGCCGCCCACAACCGCCGCCCGCCCACCGATGACATCGACATCGGTGACGCCGAGCAGTTCGACAGCGGCACCCGCCTGCGCGATACCGATACCCCCGAGCGCGAGTTGATGCGCCAGGAGCTGGAGCAGACGGTGATGAAGGCGGTGTCCGCGCTGCCCGAGGAACTGCGATCGGCCATCACCCTGCGCGAGGTGGAAGGGCTGAGCTATGACGAAATCGCGCAGAAGATGGGGTGCCCGATCGGCACCGTGCGGTCACGGATCTTCCGTGCCCGCGAGGCGATCGACACTGAACTTCGGCCGCTGCTGGATATCGGCAGTGCCACCCGCGAGAAGAGCCGCGTATGAGCCAACACATGAATACACCCGGATCGGCCGGCACCACGCCGGACAAACTTGATGCCCACAACCTGCAGCAGCTGTCGGCCCTGATCGACGGCGAGCTGGCACCCGAGCAGGCGCGCTTCCTGATGCGCCGGCTCGAGCACGATGCCGCGCTGGCCGGCTGCCACGAACGCTGGCAGCTGCTGGGCGATGCACTGCGCGGGCAGGCCTGTGCGCCGGCGCCGCCGGATTTTGCCGAGCGCGTGCGCCTGGCCGTGGTTGCCGAACCGCGCCCGCAGACCACCACCGCCGCGCCCGAGCGCCTCAGCGAGCGTCGCAGTGGCTGGCGCCGCTGGGGCGGGGGCGCGGCCCTGGCCGCCTCGGTGGCGGCGGTGGCCATGTTCATGACCCGCGAGCAGTTGCCCGCCCCGGCACCGCTGGAGCCGGCCACTACCACCGTCATCGCCAGCCAGGCCGAGCTCCCGCCGGCG
>NZ_JAVWXA010000134.1:0-9059 GCF_036662295.1 Stenotrophomonas sp. | reverse complement strand
CACACCCGCCGCCATCGCCGCCCCCGACCCGACCGACCTACCCGGTAGGGTCGGATCCCGATCGACCGCCGACCCTGCCGATCAGCGCGGCGAACGCAGGACCTCGGCCGAAGAAAGACACAGGCCACCATCGCCAGCCGGGACCCGACCGACCCACCCGGTAGGGTCGGATCCCGATCGACCGCCGACCCTGCCGATCAACGCGGCGAACGCAGGACCGCGGCCGAAGAAAGACACAGGCCACCATCGCCAGCCGGGAACCCGACAGACCCACCGGTAGGGTCGGATCCCGATCGACCGCCGACACTGCCGATCAGCGCGGCGAACGCAGGACCTAGGCCGAAGAACGACGGGCGCCGCAGCGACAGTGTTCTTCCTCGTCATGGACGACTGAGCAGCCGGGCAAAGCCTGACGCTACGGGCGCTTTGTTGCAATGCGTTACCTGATCCGGACACGGCATCGGCAGTCGGCCGGGACGCGACCCGACCAGCGCCACCCCGCGACACCCCACCGCAGGTGCACATCCGGTCCAACCAGCGGACAATGGCCGGGTTCGCGCCGGCTTCGCCGCGCCCCGCTTTCCGCCTATACGCTTCCAGGATTCCCCCATGGCTGCCCGCAAGACCAAGACCCCCGTCATCGAGATCCAGGCCCGCCCCGGCCTCCCGCTCGGCATGCCTGCCGCCACCTTCCTGCGCGACTACTGGCAGAAGCGCCCGCTGCTCATCCGCGCGGCCTTCCCCGATTTCCAGACCCCCGTGCAGCCCGAAGACCTGGCCGGCCTGGCCTGCGAGGAGACCGCCCTGGCCCGCCTGATCACCCATGACCGCGCCACCGACGGCTGGACCGTGCGCAGCGGCCCGTTCCAGGAAGCGGAATTCCCCGGCATGCCCGACCACGACTGGACCCTGCTGGTGCAGGACGTGGACAAGTGGGACCCGGACGTGCGCGCGCTGATCAACCACTTCGACTTCCTGCCGCGCTGGCGCATGGACGATGTGATGATCAGCTTCGCCGCCACCGGCGGCTCGGTCGGCGCCCACGTGGACCAGTACGACGTGTTCCTGCTGCAGGCCCACGGCCACCGCCGCTGGCAGATCGACGCCAGTGAATCGACCAAGGGCAAGCGCCCGCCGCTGGACTTCCGCGACGACGTGGAACTGAAGCTGCTGCGCCGCTTCAAGCCCACCCACGACTGGGTGCTGGCGCCGGGCGACATGCTTTACCTCCCGCCCAACGTGCCACACAACGGCGTGGCCGAAGACCCCTGCCTGACCTTCTCCTTCGGCATGCGCGCGCCGGCCTCGGCCGAGCTGATCAGCGATTACCTGGACACCCTGATCGAGAACGCCGACGAGGCGATCCGCTACCAGGACCCGGACCTGAAGGTGCCCGAAGACCCCAACGAGATCGACGTGGTGGCCATGAACCGCGTGGTCGAGGCGCTCAACGCCATCCGCATGAACGATCCGGACAAGCTGGGCGACTGGTTCGGCCGCTTCATCACCACCTACCGCGCCGCCGGCGAGGTGATGCCCGGCGGCGAGCCGGTGGCCCGCGACGAGATCGAAGCGGCGCTGGCCGCCGGCCTGGACCTGCAGCGCCATCCGTGGGCGCGCCTGGCCTGGCGGCGTGCCAAGCGTGGTGCCAGCCTGTATTGCAGCGGGCTGGCGTTCGCCCTGCCGGTCAAGGACGCCCAGGTGCTGGCCGCCACCGAACAACTGGGCAACGCGCTGTACCAGAAGCTGTCGAGCAAGGGTCGCGATGCGGTCCAGGCCCTGGTGTCCGGCGGCTACTACCAGCTGTTCGATGCCCTGGCCTTCGATGACGAAGACGACTACGAGGAGGAGGAGGAGGACGGTGCCTTCGCCGAGGATCCCATCGTGGACGGCAGCGAGGCGGTGGAGATCGACGCGGACCCGGCCCAGCCGGACGTGCACGAAGTGAACATCCACGAAGACGGCATCGAAGTCATCGTCGATTTCGAGGACAGCGACGTCCCCGACGACGGCAAGCCGGCCTGAGCATGGCCGCTGGCGTCCAGGTCGAGGTCGTGCCCTACCTGGCCCAGCGCGACGCGCTGCACCGGGTCCGGCAGGCGGCGCTGGACGAGCCCCGGGGCGGGCGTGCCGAGCCCCCGGGCGATGCGCTCGACCCGGTCAGCGTGCACGTGCTGGCGCGGGATGGCGACGGCCAGCCGGTCGGCGCCGGCCGGCTCAGCCCGGACGGTCGCCTCGGCCACCTGGCCGTGCTGCCGCCGTGGCGTGGCCGCCGCGTCGGCCAGGCGCTGCTGCAGGCCCTGCTTGAGGCGGCGCGGGCGCGTGGCTGGCCCGAGGTCACCGCGCTGGCCCCGTCGCCGGCCCGCGTGTTCCTTGCCCGGCAGGGCTTCCTGCCGCAGGGCGAGGCGATCGAGCACGATGGCAGCCCCCACCAGCCCATGCGCCGGCTCCTCGCCGGTGCCAGCAACATCGAGACCGCCGACCAGGCGGTGGCCATCACCACCGCGCTGGTCCACCGCGCGCGTCGCCAGCTGTGGATCCACAGCCGCCAGCTCGACCCGGGCCTGCTCGACGCCCCGCCGGTACTGGAGGCGCTGCGCCGCTTCGGCACCGCCCGTCACGACAAGCAGGCCTGGCTGATCGTGCACGATGCCCAGGCTATCGCCCAGGCCGGCTCACCGCTGCTGGGGCTGCTGCAGCGGCTGCCCAGCGTGTTCCGGGTGCGCCAGGTGAGCGACCCGATCGACCGCGCCCTGGCCTCGGCCTGCCTGCTCAACGATGCCGGCGACTACTACTTTCGTCTGAGCGGGCACCGCTTCGACGGCGAAGCGGCACTTGCGCTACCGGCACGTTCGCGACCGTTGCAGGACGGTTTGCAGCGCGTATGGGAACGTTCGGGCGAATGCAGCCAATTGCGGGCGCTTGGCCTGTAGCTCACGCCACGGGCTCGAACCTGTCTGGGAATGACACCGCAGGTCCTGCCAGGACCGCCGCGCTGCCCCTTCCTGTCTCGATGGGGGTACAATTTGGGCCGTTAGATACCGCCCGCGCAGGGCTATTCACTTTTCCCTGCCGGATCATCGAAGCCTTACCCCACAAGCGAATCCGACCCTCCATCGTGGACAATCTACTGAAGCAGTTTGCGCAGTCTTCGCAGCTCGCCGGCGGCAACGCCTCCTATATCGAGGATCTGTACGAGCAGTACCTCGTTTCTCCGGACAGTGTCGATCCCAAATGGAAGACCTACTTCGACGGCTTCAAGGGCCGCGAAGCCGGTGACATTCCGCACTCGGCCGTCATCGCCCACATCACCGAAGCGGCTAGGAATGCAGGCAACAGCGCCTCGGCCTCCGGTGCCGGCGACGAGCGCGAGCGCAATGTCGGCCGTCTGATCACCGCCTACCGTTCGCGTGGCCACCTCGGTGCCCGCCTGGACCCGCTGGGCCTGACCCCGCCGACCAACCCGCCGGACCTGGGGCTGCCGTTCCACAGCCTGGCCGAGAGCGACCTGGGCAGCGAGTTCAGCACCGGTGGCATCGCCGGCCAGCCGCGCATGAAGCTGCGCGACCTGCTGGACCGCCTCAAGAAGACCTACACCGGCTCGATCGGTGCGGAGTTCATGCACATCTCCGAGGTCGAGCAGCGCCAGTGGCTGTACCAGCGCCTGGAAACGGCCGGTGGCAACTACAACCTGGATGCCGACACCCAGCGCCGCACCCTGGAGCGCCTGACCGCGGCCGAAGGCCTTGAGCGCTACCTGCACACCAAGTACGTGGGCCAGAAGCGCTTCTCGCTGGAAGGCGGCGATGCGCTGATCCCGATGATGGACACCATCATCCGCGACGCCGGCAAGGATGGCGTCAAGGACGTGGTGGTCGGCATGGCCCACCGTGGCCGCTTGAACGTGCTGGTCAACACGCTGGGCAAGAGCCCGCGCAAGCTGTTTGACGAGTTCGAAGGCAAGTTCGAGCACGACGACCACGCCTCGGCGGGCGATGTGAAGTACCACATGGGCTTCTCCGCCGACGTGTCCACCCCCGGTGGCGCGGTCCACCTGGCGCTGGCGTTCAATCCCTCGCACCTGGAAATCGCCGACCCGGTCGTGGCCGGCAGCGTGCGCTCGCGCCAGGAACGTCGCGGCGATACCGCCCGCAAGCAGGTGATGCCGATCCTGATCCACGGCGATGCGGCCTTCTCCGGCCAGGGCGTGGTGATGGAGCTGTTCCAGATGTCCCAGGCCCGCGGCTTCGCCGTCGGTGGCACGGTGCACATCGTGGTCAACAACCAGGTCGGCTTCACCACCTCCAACCCGCTGGATACGCGCTCCACGCGCTATGCCACCGACGTGGCCAAGATGATCGCCGCCCCGGTGCTGCACGTGAACGGCGATGACCCCGAAGCGGTGGTGTTCGCTGCGCAGCTGGCCTTCGAGTTCCGCCAGAAGTTCGCCAAGGACGTGGTCATCGACCTGATGTGCTACCGCCGTTGGGGCCACAACGAGGCCGACGAACCGGCGATCACCCAGCCGCTGATGTACCAGGTGATCCGCAAGCACCAGACCACCCGCGAGCTGTACGCGGCCAAGCTGGAAGCGGCCGGGGTGATCCCCGCCGACGGCGGCAAGGCGCTGGTGGATGCGTACCGCAACAAGCTCGACGCCGGTGAAGTGACCACCGAGCTGGCCCAGGTCGAAAAGACCCCGGCCACCAGCCGCATGTACGTGGACTGGCCCAAGCTGCTCAGCGGCAAGCTGTCCGATGCCGTCTCCACCGCCGTGGGCATGGAGAAGGTCAAGCAGCTGGCGCAGATGATCAACACCGTGCCCGAGGGCGTGGAGCTGCATTCGCGCGTGGCCAAGGTGTACGACGACCGTCGCAAGATGGCCGCCGGCGAGATCCCGGGCGACTGGGGCTTTGCCGAGAACCTGGCCTACGCCACCGTGCTGGACGAAGGCAACAGCCTGCGCCTGGTCGGCCAGGACGTCGGCCGTGGCACCTTCACCCACCGCCACGCGATCCTGCACGACCAGAAGACCGACAACTACTACCTGCCGCTGCGCCAGCTGGTCGAGTCGCCGGAACAGGCCACCATCATCGACTCGCTGCTCAGCGAAGAAGCGGTGATGGCCTATGAGTACGGCTTCTCCACCACCGATCCCAACACCCTGTGCATCTGGGAAGGCCAGTTCGGCGACTTCGCCAACGGTGCCCAGGTGGTTATCGACCAGTTCATCGCCGCCGGCGAAGCCAAGTGGGGCCGCATCACCGGCCTGACCCTGCTGCTGCCGCACGGCTACGAAGGCCAAGGCCCGGAACACAGCTCGGCGCGCCTGGAGCGCTTCCTGCAGCTGTGCGCGCTGGAAAACATGCTGGTGTGCGTGCCCTCGACCCCGGCCCAGGCGTACCACATGCTGCGTCGGCAGATGCGCATGACCACGCGCAAGCCGCTGATCGTGATGTCGCCCAAGTCGCTGCTGCGCCACAAGCTGGCCGTGTCCAGCCTGGAAGAGCTGGCCAATGGCGAGTTCCAACACCTGATCGGCGATGCCAAGGCAGAGGCCAAGAAGGTCAAGCGCGTGGTGCTGTGCTCGGGCAAGGTCTACTACGACCTGCTCGAAGACCAGACCAAGCGCGGCCAGGACGATGTGGCCATCATCCGCGTGGAACAGCTGTACCCGTTCCCGCGCGTGGCCCTGGCCGCGGAGCTGAAGCAGTACGGCAAGGCGGCCGACGTGGTGTGGTGTCAGGAAGAACCGCAGAACCAGGGTGCCTGGTACCAGATCCGCCACCACCTGCAGGCGTGCCTGGCCGATGGCCAGAGCATCCATTACGCAGGTCGCGCCCGTTCGGCATCGCCGGCCGCTGGACACATGGCCGACCACATCATCGAACAGCAGAAGCTGATCGCCGATGCCCTGGTCAACCCGTTCAACGACGCCGTCGCCGAATAACTCTCCCCCTCATTCTAGAAAAGACAAACCAGGAAGCTCCCGCATGGCCACCGAAGTCAAAGCCCCGGTACTGCCCGAATCCGTCGCCGACGGCACCATCGCCACCTGGCACAAGAAGGTTGGCGATGCCGTCAAGCGCGATGAAAACCTGCTTGACCTGGAAACCGACAAGGTCGTCCTGGAAGTGCCCTCGCCGGTCGATGGCGTACTGAAGGAGATCAAGTTCGAGGTGGGTGCCACCGTGACCTCCAGCCAGGTCGTGGCGATCATCGAAGAAGGTGCCGTGGCCGCTGCCGCCCCGGCCGCGGAAGAGAAGAAGGCCGACGCCGCCCCGGCGGCGGCTGCACCGGCTGCCGCACCGGCCGCTGCTGCCGCGCCGGCCCCGGCCGCCAAGTCCTCCGCCGATGCCCTGCCCCCGGGTGCCCGCTTCACCGCCATCACCGAAGGCGTGAATCCGGCCGACGTGGACGGCACCGGCCGTCGCGGCGCGGTCACCAAGGAAGACATCGTCAACTTCGCCCGCAACGGCGGCGCCGGCAAGGCCGGTGGCGCACGTCCGGAAGAACGCGTGCCGATGACCCGCATCCGCAAGCGCATCGCCGAGCGCCTGATGCAGTCCAAGAACGGCACCGCGATGCTGACCACCTTCAACGAGGTCGACCTGTCCAAGGTCTCGGCCGCGCGCAAGGACCTGCAGGACGAGTTCGTCAAGGCGCACGGCATCAAGCTGGGCTTCATGAGCTTCTTCGTGAAGGCCGCCGCCAACGCACTGCAGCGCTTCCCGCTGGTCAATGCCTCCATCGACGGCGACGACATCATCTACCACGGCTACTCGGACATCTCCATTGCCGTTTCCACCGAGAAGGGCCTGGTAACCCCGGTGCTGCGCAACGTCGAGCGCATGTCCTTTGCCGACATCGAAAAGACCATCGCCGACTACGCCAAGAAGGCCCGTGACGGCAAGCTGAGCCTGGAAGAACTGCAGGGCGGTACCTTCACCGTGACCAACGGCGGCACCTTCGGCTCGCTGCTGTCCACCCCGATCATCAACCCGCCGCAGAGCGCCATCCTGGGCATGCACGCCATCAAGGAGCGTCCGATCGCCCAGAACGGCCAGGTCGTGATCGCGCCGATGATGTACCTGGCGCTGTCCTACGACCACCGCATCATCGATGGCAAGGACTCGGTGCAGTTCCTGGTGGACATCAAGAACCAGCTGGAAAACCCGGGCCGCATGCTGTTCGGCCTGTAAGACCTCCCGCCCCTCCGCGCCTGCGCGGAGGGGTTCTGGTAATGCAACAAGGACTATTTCAATGGCTGAACAATTCGACGTCGTCGTCATCGGTGCCGGTCCGGCCGGCTACCACGCCGCCATCCGCGCCGCGCAGCTGGGCCTGAAGACCGCCTGCATCGACGCCGCCCTGGGCAAGGACGGCAAGCCCGCCCTCGGTGGTACCTGCCTGCGCGTGGGCTGCATCCCGTCCAAGGCGCTGCTGGATTCCTCGCGCCAGTTCTGGAACATGGGCCATATCTTTGGCGACCACGGCATCAGCTTCAAGGATGCCAAGATCGACGTCGAGGCGATGGTTGGCCGCAAGGACAAGATCGTCAAGCAGTTCACCGGCGGCATCGGCATGCTGTTCAAGGCCAACAAGGTCGCCGCCTATTACGGTTTCGGCGAGCTGCAGCCGGGCAACGTGGTCAAGGTCACCCAGCATGACGGTTCCATCGTCGAGCTCAAGGGCACCAACGTGATCATCGCCGCCGGTTCGGACTCGATCGAACTGCCGTTCGCCAAGTTCGACGGCGACACCATCGTCGACAACGTCGGCGGCCTGGACTTCACCGAAGTCCCCGCCCGCCTGGCGGTCATCGGCGCCGGCGTGATCGGCCTGGAACTGGGCAGCGTGTGGAAGCGCCTCGGCTCGGAAGTGACCATCCTGGAAGCCCTGCCGGACTTCCTGGCGGCCGCCGATACCGAAGTGGCCAAGGCCGCGGCGAAGGAATTCAAGAAGCAGGGCCTGGACATCCGCCTGGGTGCCAAGGTCTCCAAGGCCGAAGTGACCGGCAAGGGCAAGAAGAAGGAAGTCGCCCTGACCTACGCCGACGCTGAAGGCGAGAAGAGCCTGATCGTGGACAAGCTGCTGGTGGCCGTTGGCCGTCGCGCCGCCACCAAGGGCCTGCTGGCCGAAGGGACCGGCGTCAAGATCAACGATCGCGGCCAGATCGAAGTGGACGACCACTGCCACACCGGCGTGGACGGCGTGTGGGCGGTCGGTGACTGCGTGCGCGGCCCGATGCTGGCCCACAAGGGCTTCGAGGAAGGCATCGCGGTGGCCGAACTGATCGCCGGCCTGCCGGGCCACGTCAACTTCGACACCATTCCGTGGGTCATCTACACCGAGCCGGAGCTGGCCTGGGTCGGCAAGACCGAGCAGCAGCTGAAGGCCGAGGGCATCCCGTACAAGGCGGGCAGCTTCCCGTTCGCCGCCAACGGCCGTGCCGTGGCGATGGTGGAGCCGGCGGGCTTCGTGAAGGTGCTGGCGCATGCCGAAACCGACCGGATCCTGGGCATGCACCTGGTCGGCGCGAACGTGTCCGAACTGGTCCACGAAGGCGTGCTGACCATGGAGTTCAGCGGCTCGGCCGACGACCTGGCGCGCATCTGCCACGCCCACCCGTCGCTGTCCGAAGCCGTGCACGACGCGGCCATGGCCGTGAGCAAGCGCGCGATCCACAAGGCCAACTGAGCCGGCGTTGATCGCGTAACGAAAAACCCCGCCGCGGCGGGGTTTTTTGTACCCGCCCGGCAGTGCCGGCCGCTGGCCGGCTCCGCACGATTCGGCAATCCCGGCCGCTGGCCGGCTCCTCGCCACACGGTAGTGCCGGCCGCTGGCCGGCTCCCCGCCATCCGGTAGTGCCGGCCGCTGGCCGGCTCCCCACCATCCGGCAATGCCGGCCGCTGACCGGCTCCCCGCCATCCGGTAGTGCCGGCCGCTGGCCGGCTCCCCGCCATCCGGCAATGCCGGCCGCTGGCCGACTCCCCGCCATCCGGGTAGTGCCGGCCGCTGGCCGGCTCCCCGCCATCCGGTAGTGCCGGCCGCTGGCC
>NZ_JAVWXA010000133.1:0-9082 GCF_036662295.1 Stenotrophomonas sp. | reverse complement strand
CCAGCTTGTAGTACTCCTGCAGGCGCTCACGCAGGCCGTCCAGGCCTTCGGTGACCATCTCGCCCGGGCAGCCGGCCAGCGCGTGTGCGCCCTTGTCGACCTTGATGCCGGGGATGATGCCCTGGGCGGCCATGTACTTGGCGAACGGCACGCCGTCCTTGGTGGACTGGCGGATGGTTTCGTCGTACAGGATCGCGCCGGAGATGTGCTCGTTCAGCTTCGGCGTGGTCAGCAGCATTTCGCGGTAGGCACGACGGTTTTCCTCGGTGTTCTCCAGGCCGACGCTGGCGAAGCGCTTGCCGATGGTGCCGGTGGATTCGTCGATGGCGATGATGCCCTTGCCCGGGGCGACCATGGCCTGGGCGGTTTCAGCCAGCTGTTCGATGCTCATGTATTTCCTGTGGCGGGTGCGGGAAAAACGCAATTATAGCGGGCCACTCCCGTGAACTGGCTGTACACGCGATCTGGAAACGCTTTCAGGTTGCATAACGTGTAACGGCGCGACGTTTCCGTCGCGCCGTCCCGGGGTTCATCGTTCAGCAACCGGCGTGCCGGTTGCCGCAACCCACCCTTACAGGTCGCCCAGGCCGCTGGCGCGGCCGTCTTCGCCCACTTCCAGCAGGCGCAGGGTGTTGGTCGCGCCGTGGGTTTCCATGTGCTCGCCGCTGGTGAACACCACGCGGTCGCCGGCCTGCAGCTGGTTGGCTTCCACCAGCAGGCGGATGCTGCCGCGTGCGGCTTCGCGCGGGGTGAAACCGCGGCTGTCGAAGTTGATCGGGAACACGTCGCGCATCAGCGCCATCTGGCGACGGGCGCCGTCATGGCGGGTCACCGCGAACACCGGCGCCGACGCGCGGAAGCGCGACAGGTAGCGTGCGGTGCCACCGGATTCGGTCATTGCCACGATCGCGCGCACGCCCACGTGCTGGGACAGGAACATGGTGGCCATGGCGATCGCCTGGTCGGCCCGTTCCAGGTTGCGCGGCGAGGCGCCGAAGTCGGTTTCGGTCTGGAACTGGCGCTCGGCACCCAGGCAGATGCGCGCCATCGCTTCGACGGCCTTGACCGGATAGGCGCCGGCGGCGGTTTCGGCCGAGAGCATCACCGCGTCGGTGCCGTCGATGACCGAGTTGGCCACGTCCAGCACTTCGGCACGGGTCGGGATCGGGCTTTCGACCATCGACTGCAGCATCTGGGTGGCGGTGATCACCACCTTGTTCTGGGCCAGCGAGGCCTTGATGATCTTTTTCTGCAGGCCCGGCAGCTCGGCATCGCCGATCTCCACGCCGAGATCGCCACGGGCCACCATCACCACGTCGCTGGCATCGACGATTTCTTCCAGGTTCTCGATGGCTTCGGTGCGCTCGATCTTGGACACCAGCGCGGCGTAGCAGCCATGCGACTCGGCGATGGCGCGGGCATCGTTCATGTCCTGCGCGTTGCGGCAGAACGAGACGGCGATGAAGTCCACGCCGATCTTGGCCACGATGCCGATCAGTTCCTTGTCACGCTCGGTCAGCGCGCCCAGCGAGAGGCCACCGCCCTGCTTGTTCAGGCCCTTGCGGTCGGACAGCACGCCGTCGTTGAGCACGGTGTTGATGATGCGCTCGCCCTGCACTTCCAGCACCTGCAGCTGCATCAGGCCGTCGTCGAGCAGCAGCACGTCGCCGGCCACCACGTCCTGGGGCAGGCCCAGGTAGCTCACGCCCACCTGGGTGGTGTCGCCGGCCGGTGCGTTGGGCGAGGCGACCAGGTCGAAGCGGTCGCCGGCCTTGAGGTGGATCTTGCCTTCGGCGAAACGCTCGATGCGGATCTTCGGGCCCGGCAGGTCGGCCAGGATGCCCACTTCCACGCCCACCCGCTGTGCGGCGGCGCGCACGTCGGCGGCGCGCTTGGCCTGGCCGGACGGGTCACCGTGGCTGAAGTTGAGGCGAACCACGTTCACGCCGGCGCGGAAGAGATCCTCCAGCACGCCCGGCGGGTCGGTGGCCGGTCCGAGGGTGGCAAGGATCTTGGTGCGACGCTGACGCTCGATCATGGTAAATGGGCTCCCGGGAAAGGATCGAAATTAGCACACCCTTCACGTCCCATGAATACGTTTACAGCCTTGGGGCATCTAGCTCTGTGCGATGTCCAGCGGACAGGCCCGGACCGCGACGCGGACATCGGCGGACCGGCGATGGGCCGCAAGGCCCGACCCGGTTGGCTTTGCGCAGGACATGCGGCGGCGTACGGAACGCCGCCGCGCGCCTCAGGCGAACAGGGTCAGCAGCTCATCCGGCGTGCCCACCACATGCTCGGCACCGGCCGCCTGCAGCTCCTCGGCGCCGCCGAACCCCCACAACACGCCCACATTGCGCATGTGGTGGTGGCGCGCGCCGGCGATATCCATGCGCCGGTCGCCGATCATCCAGCACTGTTCGGGGGCCAGGGACAGCCGCTGCAGTGCTTCGGCCACCAGCTGCGGCTTCTCGCTGCGGCTGCCATCCAGGGTGGCGCCGATGACGTCTTCGAAGCAGTACCCGAACGGCAGGTGCTCGATGATGCGCCGTGCATGCGGCTCGTTCTTGGCGGTGACGATCGCCAGCCGGTGGCCGTTCGCATGCAGCGCCTGCACCACCTCGCCGATGCGCGGGTACACCGCGTGCTCGCGCCAGCCCACCACGTCGAAACGCTCGCGGTAGTAGGCCACCGCCTGTTCGACATCGGCCGGGTCGGCAAACAGCGGGGCGAAGCTGGTGCGCAGCGAGGGCCCGATCCAGCGCCGCAGTTCATCCTGCGGCGGAACCGGCCGGCCCATCTCGGTCAGCGCATGCGCCACGCACTGGGTGATGCCCACGGCCGAGTCGATCAGCGTGCCGTCCAGGTCGAAGAACAGCGTGGCGCGCGGCGCGACGGCGTGGCTGCCCACGCCTGTGCCCCACTTGTCGGCCAGCATCAGGCGCCCCGTGCGTCGAGCGCGGCCACCGCCGGCAGGGTCTTGCCTTCCAGGAATTCCAGGAACGCGCCACCGCCGGTGGAGATGTAGCTCACCTGGTCGGCGATGTCGTACTTGTCCACCGCGGCCAGGGTATCGCCGCCGCCGGCGATGGAGAACGCCGGCGAGGCGGCGATGGCCTGGGCCAGGGCCTGGGTGCCGTGACTGAAGGCTTCGAATTCGAACACGCCGACCGGGCCGTTCCAGACCACGGTGCCCGCCTTGGCGATGAGACCGGCGTAGTACCGGGCGGTGTCCGGGCCGATGTCGAGGATGAGGTCGTCTTCGGCGACGTCAGCCAGGGCTTTGACGGTGGCTTCGGCGTCCGGCAGGAACTGCCTGGCAACAACGACGTCGGTGGGCAGGGGGATGTCGGCGCCGCGGGCCTTGGCATCGGCGACGATCTTCCGGGCGGTGTCGAGCAGGTCCGGCTCGTACAGCGACTTGCCGACCGGATGGCCGGCCGCGGCGATGAAGGTGTTGGCGATGCCGCCGCCGACGATGAGCTGGTCGACCTTGCCGACGAGGCTGGACAGCAGTTCAAGCTTGGTGCTGACCTTGCTGCCGGCCACGATCGCCAGCAGCGGCTGCGCGGGTGCGTGCAGCGCCTTGGCCAGCGCATCCAGCTCGGCCATCAGCAGCGGGCCGCCGGCGGCCACCGGGGCAAACCGGATCACGCCGTGGGTGGAGGCCTGCGCGCGGTGCGCGGTGCCGAAGGCATCCATCACGAACACATCGCACAGCGCGGCGTACTTGCGCGCCAGCGCCTCGTCATCCTTGCCCTCGCCCACGTTCATGCGGCAGTTTTCCAGCAGCACGATCGCGCCCGGTGCGACCTCGACCCCATCGACCCAGTCGCGCACCAGCGGCACGTCCACCCCGAGCAGCGCGGACAGGCGCAGCGCCACCGGCGCCAGCGACTCGGCCTCGCTCCACACGCCCTCGGTGGGGCGGCCCAGGTGCGAGGTGACCATCACCGCCGCGCCCTTCTCCAGTGCCAGCTTCAGCGTCGGCAGCGATGCGGTGATGCGCTGCTCGGAGGTGATGCGGCCATTCTCGATCGGCACGTTGAGGTCCTGGCGGATCAGCACGCGCTTGCCGGAGAGATCGAGGTCGGTCATGCGAACGATGGACATGGGCAACTCTTTGGCTGAAAAAGGAAAGGGCGCCGCGCACGGCGCAGACGCCCATTGTCCCGGCTGCGCCGGTGCATCGCAAATCGGCGTGGCCGCTGCGGCCCCTGCCCCATCACTGCATGGCGAGGCGGCGTGGCCGGCCGATCAGGCCGGCGCGTGCGGTTTCTGGCGCAGCACGCTGAGCGCGAAACCGCCCACCACCAGCACGCCCAGCACCAGCAGGCCCCACAGCAGCCAACGCTTCCAGTCGCGCGGCTGGGCCAGGGCGTCGTCACCGGCCAGCACCTGCGCCGGGCCGTGCAGCGTGGCCGTGGCCGGCTGCCATTGCGCGCCGAGCTGCTGGCGCAGCTGCGCGATCACCGTGCCGACCGGCGCATCGCTGCGCGCCGCGCGCACGCTGCCGGCGGCCACCGCGTAGGGCGCCTCGCCCTGGCTGATGAACACCAGCACTTCCGGCTGGTACCCCAGCTTGAGGGTGGGCGCCACGCCCGGCCGTGCCTGGCCGGCCACCAGCTTCCAGTAACGGTCGCGGCTGGGCACCGGCAATGCCTGGGTCTGCGAGCGCCGCGCCTGGGCCGCGTCCTGCAGCTGGTAGGCCACCCACGGGCCGGCCCGCACCTGCCAGGGCTGGTTGGGATCGTCGCGGCTGAGCAGGGTCCACTGCACCACGCTGTTGTCGGCGGTGGCGATATCGGCCTGGGCCATCGGGAAGCGCCCGTCCAGGACGTACTCGAATTCGCCCGGCGCCCCGGCGGTGCCGGCCAGCGACTGCCAACGCCACGGGATCGACTGCGCTTCGGGCACGCGTTCGGCCTGCACCGCCGACAGCACCGGCAACGCGTCCGTGCCGATCGGCACGATGCGGAAATAGCGCGCCGTGTAGCCCAGCTCGATGCGTCGCTGCTGCAGGCGGCGGCCCTCGTGCTGCAGGTCCACCAGCGGCACGTCTTCGACGACCGCCTGCCATTGGCGCAGGTCGTCGCTGGCGTCCACGCGCACGCGGGCCTGCAGTGGCGCCTGCACCTGCCAGTCCAGCCGCAGCGCCTGCACGCCCTGCTTCAGCGCGCTGGCGTCCACCAACCAGCCGGCGCTGCGCGAGGCGGCCGCACCGCGGCCCAGGCGCGCCTCCACCCGGCGCACGCTGCCGTCGGTGTTGCGCTCGGTCAGCACCTGCAGGTCGTCGGCGTCGCCGGCCGCGAGGGTGGGCAGCGGGAACCAGCCCACGTCCTGCCACTGCGCCGGGCGGGCGAGCGGCTGGTCGGCACTGAGCAGCGTGGTGGGCAGGGCCTGGCCCTGCGCGTTGAACACCTGCACATCGGCCAGCTGCGGCGACACGGCGCTGCGGTAGATCGCCTCGTCCAGTGCCACCCGGTAGGCCGGCGCGTTGGCCTGGGACAGCTGCAACGGCCATTGCTGGCGGTAGTCCTGGTGCGCATCGGCGGCCAGCGCCAGCGACGGCGCGGCGGCCAGGGAGATCACGGCAACGAAGGTACGCAGGAGGGTCACGGGGTCGGCTCCGCAGTGGCGTCCGGGGCGCGCGGCGGGGCCGGCGCCAGGTAACCCACGACCGTGCACAGCAGGCCGTAGGCGATGAAGGAAGAAATACCCAGCAGGTTGCCCAGGTGCTGGCGGTCGATCAGCACCAGCTTGGCCAGCACCACGCCCATCAGCACCGCGCCCACCAGCCACAGGGTGCGCTGGCCGCGACGCGAGCCCCACACCCAGCTGATCACGCCCAGCACGCTCCACACCACGGTCAGGCTGGTCTGGGCCAGCGTGGAGGACCACAGCGCGTCGTTCCACGGCACCGCGCCCCAATGGTGGACGGTATGCAGGGTGGTGCTGGTGAGCATCACGAAGCCGGCGATGGCCAGCACCGGCACGCGCACGCCACGCAGGCCTGCCGGCGCCGGTGCCGCCCACAGCCAGCGCGCGGCCAGGGCCAGCACCGCCAGCTGCGCCAGCTCGGTCGGATTGAGCAGCGGCAGCCACGGCAGCGGCGCTGCCGAGGCCGCCCCGGTCAGCATGCCCAGCCAGCTCACCCCCAGCACGGCAAACAGCGTGGCCGTCAGCGCGGTGCGCAGGCCATCGAAGCGCGGCCCCAGCGGCAGTGCCAGCCACGGCCAGCGCAGCAGCGCGATCGCGGTGACCAGCAGCCACGGCAGCAGCGCCAGCGCCATCGACCAGCCCTGCGCCAGCGCGAAGTGGTCGGCCACCCACAGGCACGACACCGAGACCACCGAGGGCCACAGCAGCCACCAGGTGAACTGTGCCGCCTGCGCGGTCCGGCCCTGGCCACCGCGCAGGCACCACAGGCTGCGCACGCCCAGCACGGCGAACATGGCCCAGGCCGGTGCGCCATAGCCAGCGAACGGCTGCTGATGGGCCTCGCCTTGCCACAGCAGCAGCGGGAACGCGCTCAGCAGCATCGCCAGGGTGGTCAGCGCCAGCGCACGCGCCGGGGCACGACGATGCACCTCGGCGGCCGCCCACGCGGTGATCGCCACGCCGACCAGCAGCGCATCGGGGCGGCTGTCGCGCGCGACGAACCGGCCCACCTCGTGCAGCAACCCACCCAGCCACCACAACAGGCCCCACAGGTAGTACACGACGGCCGGGGCGTCCTGGCGCGCGCGCCGATAGCACGCCGCCGAGGCGAACCCGGCCAGGGCCAGCAGCAGCCCGCTCATGAAGGTGGGGTTGGCGATGGCGGTGACATCGTCATGCCAGTAATCGGCACCGACCACGAAGCCGAACGCCGCGCCCAGCTGCAGCAATGCGCCGGCGATCTGCGGCAACCAGCGGCGCTGGCGCAGGCCAAGCCAGACCAGCCCGGCCCCTTCCAGCGCGAACACGCTGGCGGTGGCACGCGCCGACAACGCCAACGGCACCGCCAGCGTGGCAAAGCCCACCGCCAGCACCGCATGCGACTGGCCCAGTGCGGCATAGCGCGCGCGCCGGATCAGCGCCCAGCCCAGTACCGCGTAAAGGGCCGCCAGCGCCAGCGCGCACAGCGCCAGCATCAGGCGGTCATCGTGCAGCATGCCGGCCTGCAGCGAGAAGGCGATCAGCGGCGTGCCGAACACCAGGCTGCCATCGACCAGGTCGCGCTTCTCGGCCGGCTGGCGGCGCGCGTAGAGGATCGGGATCAGCAGGTAGAAGACGAAGAACAGCAGCAGGAACGGCTCGGTGCTGCTGAACTTGTCCGCGTTGTACTGCAGCACGCCCCACGCGGTGCCGATGCCGAAGGTGAAGGCGAAGCCGAGCAGGTTGAGCACCCGCCACGGCCGCCACCACGCAATGGCCAGGATCGCCGCGTTGAGCACGGCGTAGTAGGAGAACAGCGCCACGTGGTTGCCACTGCCGGTGGACAACCAGATCGGGGCCATGAACCCGGCCAGGATGCCCAGCACCGCCAGCGTGCGCGAATTCTGCACCACCGCCAGCACGCCCATGCCGGCAATCAGCAGCACGCTCATCGCAAAGGCAGGCAGTGCATCGATGAGGTCATAGCGCTTGAAGGCGGCGAAGATGGTCAGCAGCAGGATGCCGATCGCACCGCCCTGCAGGGCCAGCGCGAACAACCGACGGCGATCGCGCTGGATCCAGCCGAACACCAGCCCGGCCAGTGCGCCGGCGGCGATGGCGGCCAGGCGCAGTTCGATGGGTGCGTTCAACCAGCCCTGGTCGCTGGCGTACTTGAGCAGCGCGGCCACGCCGGCCAGCAGCACCAGCATGCCGATCTTGACCGGCACGTTGCCTTCGGTGAACCAGCGTTTGACCGTTCCCACCAGGCGTTCGCCAAGGCCGGGGCCGGACGGCGCGATGGGCGCGGCAGCCACACGGGCGGCGGGGGCGGCCTGCGCCGGCAGCGGCAACGGCGGCGGCAACGGCGCGGCGGCGGCAGCGACGGCCGGGATCGACAGCGGCACCGGGTCCGGCACGCGTGGCGGCGGCTCGGGATCGGCGTCGCCGGTCGCCTCGCGCGGCGGCGCGGCGGCGGTTTCGGCCTGCGCGGCAGGTGCCGGTGCAGGGGCGGTGGCGGTGGCGGCCTGGAACTGTTGCAGCTCCAGCGCGGCCACGCGCCGGCGCAGGCCGCCGATCATCACCAGGGCCACCACCAGCAGTATCGGGATCAGCAGCAGGACCGCTGCCACAAGGACAATCAGAGCTTCCATTCCACGCCATCCTCAAAGGGGAGCCCCGGCGGCATCCTGCCGACGCCATGCCGGTGGCACGCCGGCCATGCTAATGGATCGGCCGCGCCTGCGGGGCGCCCGCCCCCGTGCCCCGCGCCACGCAACGGGCCGGCGGAAACGACGAACCCCGGCACGGGGCCGGGGTTCGCGGGGGTTGCCAGGGGGCGGGGCGCTTACTTGGCCGCCACGACCTTGGCCATTTCCAGGCACTTGTTGGAGTAGCCCCACTCGTTGTCGTACCAGGACACCAGCTTGACGAAGGTGCCGTCCAGGGCGATGCCGGCATCGGCGTCGAACACCGAGGTGTGGGTCTCGCCGCGGAAATCGGTGGCCACGACCTTGTCTTCGGTATAGCCCAGGATGCCCTTCAGCGCGCCTTCGCTCTGTGCCTTCACTTCGGCGCAGATCTCGGCGTAGGTGGCTTCCTTCTCCAGCTCGACGGTCAGGTCGACCACCGACACGTCCGAGGTCGGCACGCGGAAGCTCATGCCGGTGAGCTTCTTGTTCAGTTCCGGGATCACCACGCCCACGGCCTTGGCCGCGCCGGTGGAGGACGGAATGATGTTTTCCAGGATGCCGCGGCCGCCGCGCCAGTCCTTGTTGGACGGGCCATCGACGGTCTTCTGGGTGGCGGTAGCCGCATGCACGGTGGTCATCAGGCCGCGCTTGATGCCCCACTTGTCGTTGATGACCTTGGCCAACGGCGCCAGGCAGTTGGTGGTGCACGAGGCGTTGGAGACGATGGCCTGGCCGGCGTAGGTCTTGTCGTT
>NZ_JAVWXA010000132.1:0-10200 GCF_036662295.1 Stenotrophomonas sp. | reverse complement strand
GCATGCCTTGTCGCGTGGGGCGGGTACGGGCCGCAGAGCGGGACTTGCAGCGTGTGCCGCGAACCCGCACACCCCCACCCCGCGAGACAGAGCCGGCACTCGCAATGCTTCATGCGCCACAACGGCAGAATCCAGCAGCGGGGCAAAGAACCAAAAAAAACGGCGGACCGAAGTCCGCCGTTTCTGGTTACGTCATCGCGTGGATCAGGCCGCTTCCTGCGACGGTGCGTCCTTGCGCTCGCGGTCGTAGTAGCTGGCCGCGCGCAGCTCGTGCGGATCGAAGTCGTCCACCGTGATCGTTTCCAGCGTCAGCGCGCGCAGCTCTTCCAGCAGGGTGCGCTCGTCCTGGGTGATCACGCCCTCGGCCACCGCTTCGTCCAGCTGGGTCACGAAGTCCAGCGCTTCGATGCCCTTGGTCTTGACCGCCTTGATGAACTTGCGCTCCACCGGCTCGGCCATGATCGCCTTGGACAGGTAGCTGTTGATGCGGCCACCCGGGTTGTTCTCGCACGGGGTCAGGAACACCCCGTTGGCCAGGCGGTCGCGGGCCTCGTTGGGCGCCATCAGCAGCGCCGCCACGCGGTGGCCCAGGCGGTCGCCGGGGGCTTCGGCGCGACGGCCGAACGGGAAGATCAGCAGCCACATCAGCCAGCCGATCGGACGGATCGGGAAGTTGCGCAGCGCTGCCGACAGCGACTCCTCGATCTTGTGCACGCTGTCATGGAAGGCCCAGGCCAGCAGCGGCTGGTCGGCGGTGGGCGCGCCTTCGTCGTGGTAGCGCTTGAGCATCGCACTGGTCATGTAGACGTGGCTCAACACGTCGCCCAGGCGCCCGGACAGCGATTCCTTGAACTTCAGCTTGCCGCCGAGGGTCATCATCGAGATGTCGGCCATCAGCGCCAGGTTGGCCGAGTAACGGTCCAGCTTGCGGAAGTAACGGCGGGTGTAGGCATCGCCCGGGGCGGCACCGAAGCGCGCGCCGGTCAGGCCCAGCCAGAACGAACGCACCGCGTTGGAGATGCCGAAGCGGATGTGCCCGAACAGGCTGCGGTCGAATTCCTGCAGGCCGGCACGGGTGTCCGGATCCTGCGCGGCCTTCATTTCCTTCAGTACCCACGGGTGGCAGAGGATCGCACCCTGGCCGAAGATCAGCAGGCTGCGGGTCATGATGTTGGCGCCTTCCACCGTGATGGCGATCGGCGCGGCCTGCCAGCTGCGGCCGGCGAAGTTGCGCGGCCCCAGGATGATGCCCTTGCCGCCGATCACGTCCATCATGTCCGAGATCACTTCACGGCTCATGGTGGTGCAGTGGTACTTGGCAATCGCCGAGGGCACCGACGGCACGTCGCCGCGGTCGACGGCGGCAGCGGTGGCCTGGCACAGCGCGCTGATCGCATACGCCTTGCCGCCGATCCGGGCCAGTGCTTCTTCCACGCCTTCGAAGCGGCCGACCGACAGGCCGAACTGCTTGCGGATGCGGGCATACGCACCGGTCACCACCGCGCCGGCCTTGGCACCGCCACTGGCGGTGGAGGGCAGGGTGATCGAGCGGCCCACGGCCAGGCACTCGTTGAGCATGTTCCAGCCCTTGCCGGCCTTCTCGGCACCGCCGATCAGCTGGGTGAGCGGAATGAACACGTCCTTGCCGCGGATCGGCCCGTTCTGGAAGGTCGAGTTGAGCGGGAAGTGGCGACGGCCGATTTCCACGCCGGCGGTGTCACGCGGCAGCAGTGCCAGGGTGATGCCGATGTCGCGGGTGCTGCCGATCAGGCCGTCCGGGTCGTACATGCGGAAGGCCAGGCCGATCAGCGTGGCCACCGGGGCCAGGGTGATGTAGCGCTTGTCGAAGGTGAGCTTGACGCCCAGCACCTGCTCGCCGTTCCACTCGCCCCTGCAGACGATGCCGTAATCGGGAATGGAGGTGGCGTCGGAACCGGCGAACGGGCCGGTCAGGCCGAAGCAGGGCACTTCACGGCCATCGGCCAGGCGCGGCAGGTACTGGTCCTTCTGCGCCTGGGTGCCGTAATGGTTGAGCAGTTCGCCCGGGCCCAGCGAGTTGGGCACGCCCACGGTGGAGCTGACCACGCTCGACACCGAGGCCAGCTTCTGGATCACCTTGTGGTGGGCCAGCGCGCTGAAGCCCAGGCCGCCGTATTCCTTCGGAATGATCATGCCGAAGAACTTGTTCTTCTTGATGAAGCTCCACAGCTCCGGCGGCAGGTCGGCGTAGACATGGGTGATTTCCCAGTCGTTGACCATCCGGCACAGCTCTTCCACCGGGCCATCGAGGAAGGCCTGTTCCTCGGCGGTGAGCTGCGGCTTGGGGTAGTTCAGCAGGATGTTCCAGTCCGGGTCGCCGGTGAACAGCTGGCCTTCGAAGCCGACCGAGCCGGTTTCCAGGGCGATGCGTTCGGTCTGCGACAGCGGCGGCAGGACCTTGCGGAACACCTTCATCATCGGCGCGGTGAGCAGCGGCTTGCGGATGAACGGCAGCAGCAGCGGCACGGCGATGACCGCGACGATGGCCGCGGCGACCAGGGTGGCGGTCTGGTTGACGTAGGGGATGAACCAGCAGGCGGCCAGCAGCGCGACGCTGATGATCGTCCAGGTGATCAGCCGCCCGCGGTGGTAGGCGACGATGGCGCCCGCCAGCAGGATGGCCAGGAAGGGAACGACAATGCTCATGAGCGTGCTCCGGTGACGTGCTCGGTAGTGGCGGACTGTGCCACGGCGGAGGCCGAGGGCAACACGTCCAGATAGTCCAACACAGTAGCGGTAAAGGCGTTGTTGTCGTCACCGGCGACCATGTGCGTGGCCTCCGGCAACTGCACATGGCGCGCATGCGGCACCAACGCGAGGAACTCGGCCACCGTCTGCGGGGTGACCAGGGTGCTGCGCCCGCCGCTGACCAGCAGCAACGGGCATTTCACCTGGCGCGCCGCTTCGGCGAGCGCGTCCTGGTGCTGTTCGCTGTCGCGCGCCAGTTCGGCCACCAGGCGCGGGTCCCAATGCCAGCGCCAACGGCTATGGCCATCCTCGCGCAGCAGCGCGCGCAGCGCGTCATCGGACTTGCGCGGGCGGTGCGGCAGGTAGGCCGAGATCACATCGGCGGCCTGCGACAGCGAGGCGAAGCCGTCCGGGTGGGCGGTCATGAACATCAGGATGCGCTCGACCCCGACGGTGTCCCAGCGCGGAGTGATGTCCACCAGCACCATCGCCGAGAACAGGCCCGGCCAGCGCGATTCGGCCAGCAGCCCGAACAGGCCGCCCATCGAGGCGGCGACCAGGATCGGCGGCTGCGGTTGTTCGCCGGCCAGCACGATCAGGTCGTCGGCGAACTGCTCGCCGTGATAGGGCAGGGTGGCCGCATTCCAGTCCGAATCCCCATGCCCGCGGGCGTCGTAGGCCAGGGTCTGGTAACCGGCCGCGGCCAGCGACTGTGCGGTGGCCGTCCAGGCGTGCCGGGTCTGGCCGAAGCCGTGGGCGAACAGCACCGTGCCGCGACGGCCCGGGGTGGACCGGGTCACGGCCAGCACGGCGTCATGCGCACCGGTCAGTCGCGCATCGTCAAAACGGGGCAGGGTAGGAGAAGAGGTGACCATACTCGCTAGTATGGACCTGCCCGGGAGCATGTCAATACTTCACGGTATGGAAGGGCCGGGGCCAGCGGGGCCAAGCCGTGCGCAACCCGGTGGCGCGGGCGCTGGCGTGTGTGATGACGCGTCAATCGGCGGACACGGACCCCGGCGTATGGTTAAATCAACAGCATGAATGAACCTGAAGCTTCCGCCGGCGAGCCCCGTGCCGGCCGCAACAGCCGCCTGAGCGCGGAAGACTGGGCCCAGGCCGCCCTGGACCTCATCGCAGAGCAAGGGGTTGGCGCGGTGGCGGTAGAGCCGCTGGCCCGCCGCCTGGGGGTCACCAAAGGCAGTTTCTACTGGCATTTCCCCTCGCGCGATGCGTTGCTGCAGGCCGCGCTGGAGCGCTGGGAGCTGTTCGAGCAGGAGCAGGTGTTCGGCAGCCTGGAAGACGTGCCGGACCCGCGCGTGCGCCTGCGCCAGTTGTTCCAGGTGGTGGCCCACGAAGTGCAGCCGCACATCATCTACAGCGAGCTGCTCAAGGCGCTGGACCACCCGATGGTGCGCCCGGTGATCGACCGGGTGTCGCATCGCCGGCTGGAATACCTGGTGGCCTCCTTCCGCCAGGCCGGCTTGAGCCGCACCGATGCGCAGCACCGCGCGCGGCTGGCTTATGCGGCCTATGTCGGCTTCCTGCAGTTGTCGCTGCAGCTGCAGCAGCCCAAGCAGGCACGCGAGGATTTCGAGGCCTACGTGGAACACGTGATCGAGACGTTGATCCCGATCGGCTGAGCCGGTTGCCAGGTGGCAATGCAGAAAGGCCGCGGAAACGCGGCCTTTTTCGTGCGCGGCATCGGGCGGGCCTGCGCGGGTGACGCGGAAAAGACAACGGCCCCTTTCGGGGCCGTTGCTTCAGGACATCAGATCGCGGGAAGCGGCGATCAGAAGCGCTGGGTGTACTGCATGAACACGTAACGGTCGTAGTCCAGCATCGGATCGATCGAGGACGAGCTGTTGTTGGTCAGCGAGTAGGTGATCGGCGGCTGCTTGTTCCAGACGTTGCGGGCACCGACGGTGACCGAACCGTTCCAGGGGGCAGCCCAGGTCACCGAGACGTCCTGGAAGCTGATCGAGCCCTTCTTGTTGGCACCCACGCCACCGCCCCAACCGTTGTTCGGGGTCAGGTAGTTCGGGTCGTTGCAGGAGTCGTCGTCGTAGCAGAAGTCGCGGTAGCCGCCGTAGTAGCGCAGGTTCCAGCTGGCCGACAGGTCACCCTTGGCCCAGTTGACGCCCAGGGTGGCGCGCACGCGCGGCGAGTTCCAGTAGCCGGCGTAGTCGTCCCACGGTGCGCCGTCGTCAGACTGCTGACGCAGCGCCACCAGGTAGTTGCTGTCCAGGCGGAGCGAGAACTGACCGGCCGCGAATTCCGGCAGACGGTAGTTGACGACGAAGTTGTAGCCTTCGGTTTCCAGGGCGCCCAGGTTCGCGTTGCCGCGGCTCAGGGTCACGATCTGGCCGGTGGTGGCGTCACGGCTGTAGTTGCAGAACGAGGTGACCCCGTTGTAGCACTGGTTCAGCACGTAGGTCGCGCCCACGGCGGTGATGACGTTGGAGATGCTGATCTTGTACCAGTCCAGCGAGAAGTCCAGACCCTGGATCCAGCGCGGGCTGAAGACCAGGCCCACGGTACGGGTCTTGCTGTATTCCGGCTCAAGGTCGGCGTTACCCACGCCAGCCTGGAACGGCGCATTGCCCTGGGTTTCACGCCCGGTGACCGGCACGCCAGCGTTGTCGGTCTGGCGGAAGGTCGGAGCCAGGCCTTCGCCGGCGCAGCGTGCGGCGGCGACCGGGTTGGCCAGCTGGCCGAAGCGCGCATCGCAGGGATCGGTCAGGTCATCGAAGGTCTGCGAACCGCCACCGAAGGTGTCGTCCAGGGTCGGGGCGCGGAAGCCCTTGCCGTAGGTGGCACGCACCAGCAGGTCTTCGACCGGCTTCCAGGTCAGGCTGAACTTGCTGTTGGTGGTGTCGCCGAAACGATCGTAGTCGGAGTAGCGGCTGGCCACGTCGAACGACAGTTCCTTGGCGAACGGCAGGTCCTTCAGGACCGGGATCATCAGCTCCAGGTAGACTTCGTCGGTCTTGTACTTGCCGGCGGTGGCGCCTGCAGCCAGATCGGTGGTGTAGCCGGCGCTGGACAGCTGGTCCGGGTTGTCATAGCCGCTCACTTCACGGTGCTCGACGCCCGCTGCGAACGCGAATTCGCCTGCGCCGCCCGGCATGTCGAACAGGCCGCCGGTGATGTTGGCGAAGTACTGCTTGCTGACGCTCTGCTGGGTACCCTGGCCAAGCGTGTTGACGTACTTCAGCGCGTCGGCGGTGGAGGCCGACGGGCCGCCCAGGATGTTGAACGGGGTGCACTGGCCAGCCGACAGGCTGGTGCCCAGCGCGATCGGGTTGGCCGCGGTGCCGCACTGGACCACGCCCTGGGCGTTCAGGAACGACGGGCCAAGGGCCTTTTCCAGGGCCAGCAGGTTCAAGTTGCCCGTGCTGATCTGGGTGACGTCGAACTTGTTGTAGTTGATGCCGGCATCCCAGTTCCAGCCATGGGTGCCCACTTCAAACGCGCCTTCCAGGGCGGCATCGAAGTGATAGCTCTTCACGTCGTTGCGCGAGATGCGCGGAATCTCGATCGTGCGGCGGAACCAGTTGGTGATGTCCTGGCCGACCGGGTTGTAGTAGCTCTGGCCGCTGATGTAGACCGGGTAGGTCGGCTGTGCGTTGGCGCTCAGCGGGTAACCGGCGACCTGGCGCTCGGAGTTGCGCTCGGAGTACATGACCGTGGACTTGAAGGTCACATAGTCATTGATGTCGAAGCTGCCGGCGGTGAAGATCGACTTCGTTTCGGTCTCCTGGGCCAGCATCATCTGCTGGGTGGAGTTGAAACGGTCATCAACGGTGACGGCGTTGTGGTAGTTGGCGAGATCGCGCGAATCAGCGCCCACGCCCTGGCCGTCATACGAACCGGTGTGGTTCAGGATGTAGGTGTTGCCACCGAAGGTGAAGCGGCCCCACGGGCCGGTCGCGCTGAGCGCATCCAGCGGGTGGTCCGGACCGTAGGTGGTACGGGTCAGGGCACGGTCCTTGGAGAAGACCGGATCTTCCTTGGTGTAGCTGGCGCCGAACAGGATCGAGGAGCGCTCACCGGTGGCGCCCAGGGTGAAGGAGTAGGCTTCCTTCTGACCGTCGCCACGGCCGTTCTGGCCGATCAGGGCCGACACTTCCGCGCCTTCGAAGTTGGTGCGCAGGATGATGTTGACCACGCCGGCGATGGCGTCGGAGCCGTAGATCGCCGAGGCGCCGTCCTTCAGCACTTCGATACGCTCGATGAGCGAGGCCGGGATGGTCGACATGTCGGTGAAGCCAGCCAGGCTGGAGGTCCAACGCTTGCCGTTGACCAGCACCAGGGTGCGCTGCTCGCCCAGGTTGTACAGGTTGACGTACTGGCCGCCCTGTTCCGGGTTGGAGGTCAGCACGGCGGCCTTGCTGAAGGTCTGGGTGCCGGAGACGGTGAGGTTCTGCAGGATGTCGCCCACGCTGACCAGGCCGGACTTCTTGATCTCCTCGGAGGAGACCGTGAAGATCGGCTGGGCGGTTTCGACATCGACCGAGCGGATGCGCGAGCCGGTGACCTGGATGCGATCCAGGTTGGTTGCACCTGCCGCTTCCTGGGCCTGGGCGGTACCGCCGGCGGCGGCGCTCGCAACCAGCGCGACGATGACGGCGTCGCGCAGCTTGTTGGACTTAAAGTTCATTGCTCTCTCTCTCCAAGGGAATCTTGGGTATTCACTGGGGTGTTTGCCTGTAGCGGCGCCAAAGCAGCAGCGCCAAGAACCACGAGGCTGACTCGATAGTAACTGCGGATTCCCAAGAATTAAAGTAGCGTTAATAAAGGCTGTGAACGACTTCTGGCTTCGCAAATTCCTTCCAAATCAATCACATCACCTATCGCTCAGGAAGGATTTGTCCCGATTGTTAACGCGTGATGAAGAAAATAGTTGCAATTGATTTGTCACGTTTTGTATCAATGCGTGTCCGTTCACGCCTTTGGGCACGTGTGTGCATTGACGCAATAAGCCATTCCATGACATCCCGAGGCGTTGGACGCCCTTTCGCAACGTGGCTCGCCCCGGCCGTCAGGCACAAAAAACGCGCCTCCCGGCGCGTTTCTGCTTTCTGCCACCTGGCGCGCAGGGCGCCTGGGTTACAGATCCTGTTCGTAGCGGACGTAGGGCACGGTGCCTTCGTCGGTGCTCTCGTTGCGCGGGGCGAATGGGTTCTTGCCGCGGGTGACCACATTTTCCGCCCCAACGGTGAGCTGGCCGCTCCACGGGGTGCGCCAGGTCAGGCCGACGCCGAGGCCTTCCCACTTGCCGGGCTGGCCGGGGACGTCGACCACGCGGCCGACGATGTTGCCGCTGAAGTTGCCGTAGCCGGCGCCGATGGTCAGGCTCTTGCTGTCCCAGCGGTCCACCAGGGCTGGAGAGGCATCGGACAGCGGAACGAGGCGGGCCTTGGCATAGGTGCCACCAATGGACACGAAGCCTTCGCGACCGATGTTTTTCTGGCCGAAGACGGTCAGGTCGTTCTGCTCGGCACGCAGCGCCGGGGACTTGTTCGGGCCGGCCAGCCAGGCCGGCAGGGTGTCGCGGCCACTGCCGGCGGTGATGCCGACGCGGCCACCGGGCCGGTTGAACGCGGCCGTGCCGGTCACCCGGCGGCTGAGCGTGTTGTCGTCGTCATCGCCGAGGCTGGCGAGCATGCAATGACTGGCCAGGCCGCTGATGCTGGTGCCGCGGCTGCTGTTGCAGAGCAGCCCCAGCGAATCGCCCGAGGACAGCCCGAAGGCCGCGTCCAGCGAACTGCGCCCGAAATGCCAGCGGGCGCCGGCGGTCTGTTCGCCGGTGGGTTCCAGGTACAGCAGCGCTTCGACCTTGCCGCTGCCCTTGTTCCAGATCGGCAGCACGGTGCTGTCCTGGCGCGGTTTGCTCTGCGCATGCGCGCCCGGGATCGCGGCGAGGGCGATCACGAAGGCCAGCGGTAGACGCAGAAGGGTGCGCATGGGAACTCTCAGACAGCAGGGGTGAGCACAAGTTCCCGCCGAAGCGGGACACTGATCCTAGGGCGTTTATGATTTCTTAACAAGTCTTGGTTCTCCCCAGAACAAAACTCGTGCGGCAATTACTGAAGCCGTTCAGGTGCCGGTGAAGATACGCCGGCGTCCCGGAACAGTATGGCCAGTTCCGTCAAGGGAAAGTGATACTCCTGTCCGCAGAATTCGCAACGCACGTCCACCGCGCCGGTCGCCTCGGCCGCGGCGATGGCTTCGGCCTCGCCCAGCGACTCCAGCATGCCCTGCACCCGCTCGCGCGAGCACGAGCAGGCAAAGCGCAGCGGGCGTTCGCCCAGCAGTTCCGGCTTTTCTTCGTGGAACAGGCGGTGCAGCAGTTCGCCGCCGGGCACGTCCAGCAGCTCCTGCTTGCCCAGCGTCTCAAACAGCGCGCTGGCACGGGACCAGCCATCGTGGTCGCCCTCGTCGCCGGGCAGCTTCTGCAGCAGCAGGCCGGCGGCGCGCTCGCCGTCGGCGGCCAGCAGCAGGCGCGTGGGCAACTGCTCGGACTGGCGGAAATAGTCTTCGAAGGCTTCATCCAGGCCAGCGGCGGTCAGCCCGACCAGGCTCTGGTAGCGCTGCGGCTCGCGCGGGTCCAGGCCCGGGTTCTCGATGGTGATGGCCAGCAGCGCGTCGTCGCCCAGCGCGGTCAGGTCGCGCGGTGCATCACCGCCGCCGTCGGTCATCTGCGCGATGCCGCGCAGGGTGCCCGCCGCCGTGCATTCGGCAAACAGGGTGCGCAGGGCGGTGCTGCTGCGCAGCTGGATCGACAGCCGGCCGTCCACCTTGGTGTGGCCGGTGAACAGCGCCGAGGCCACGCTGGCTTCGCCCAGCAGTTCGGCCGCGGCGGGCGGATACACGGCATGGGAGAGGATCTCGCCCCAGGTGGCATCCAGGTGGACGTGCACGCCGCGGACGCCGGCATCGGGAAGCAGGAAACGGACAAGGGTGTCGGATTGGGCGGTCATCGGTTCGGTGGCTGCGCTTAAGAGGGGCCGGTTGCCGGATAATGCGCCGACCACCGTGCAAGCAAAGGATGCACCACTAATGGGGGCAGAGCGCAGCAACCTCAAGGCCGAACCGGGCCAGGATCCGTCGCGCCCGCGACGCTGGCGCTGGAAGCGCCTGCTATGGCTGCCGGTGCTGTTTGCCGCGTTCAGCGTGCTGCAGGTGCTGGTGCTGCGCTTCATCGATCCGCCGCTGTCCACGGTGATGCTGTGGCGGTATGGCGAGGCGCTGGGCGAGGGCGAACGGGATTACCGCCTGCACTACCAATGGCGCGACCTGGACCAGATGGCGCCCAGCCTGCCCATTTCGCTGGTGGCCGCCGAGGACCAGCGCTTCCCCGCGCACAACGGGTTCGACCTGCAGGCGATCGAGAAGGCGCGCGACCACAACGCCAAGGGCGGGCGCCTGCGCGGGGCCAGCACGATCAGCCAGCAGGTGGCCAAGAAC
>NZ_JAVWXA010000131.1:0-10207 GCF_036662295.1 Stenotrophomonas sp. | reverse complement strand
CGGGAATGCAAAAGGCCGAAGCGGTGCAACCGCTTCGGCCTCGGCTTTTGATCTCTCCCCCCGGTCATGCAGCGTGCGAGGGGCGGTCAGGGCTATCCCCCTGACGAGACCGTTGCACGGCATGGATGCCGTGCACGAGGCCCCATGGATGGGTTCACGACGTGTCTCGGCAGGGGGATAGCCCTGACCGCCCGCCCGTATCAACGAATAGCGACGAAGCAGCGCTGCTTCGACTTACTCGCGCACCCAGGTCTGCGCGCGGCAGATGAAGGCGATGCAGCCGGAGACGTCCAGCTTGGCGCCACCGGTCTGCAGCTTGGCCTTGGACTTGTAGGTCTTGCCGTTGCCCGGATCCAGGATGGTGCCGCCGGACCAGGCGTTGGCGCCGTCGGCCTTGAGGTTCCACAGGATCGTCATGCCCTTGACCGGCTTGTTCTTGTTGGCGCCCTCGCAACCGTCGCAGACCGGGTTGGGGCCCTTCTCCGAGTGCAGGATGTCCACCACCTTGCCGGTCAGGGTGCCGTTGGCGGCCTGGGTGATCTCCACGATCGACTTCACCTTGCCGGTCTTGTCGTCGATGGTCTTCCAGCGGCCGACCGCACCGTCGGCCGCGCTGGCCGATACGGCCGCCATCAGCAACGGCAGCGCCAGCAGCAGAGTCTTGAACGTCTTGCGCATGTTCCCCTCCCAGGGATGTGGGTAAGCCCGGCGCGGTGCCGGTACAAGGCGACTGTATACCCATTCGCAAGGGTATGGGGCAATCCCGTAGGGGCCGGTCAGGCGATCTCGTACAACTCCAGCGGCAGGCCGTCGGGATCGGCGAAGAACGTGAAGCGGCGGCCGGTGTAGGGGTCGGTGCGGATCGGCTCGCAGGCGATGCCATGTTCGGCCAGGTGGGCGATGCCCGGTTCCAGTGCCGCCACCCGGAAGGCGAGGTGGCGCAGCCCCTGGGCTTCGGGGCGGCTGGGCCGCGGGGGCGGCGACGGGAAGGAGAACAGCTCCAGCTGGCCGCCGTCGGGCAGGCCCAGGTCGAGCTTCCAGGAGTCGCGTTCAGCCCGATGGTGCTCGGCCAGCACCGCCAGGCCCAGCACCTGCACGTAGAAGTGCCGCGAGCGGGCGTAGTCGGCGCAGATCAGGGCCACGTGGTGGATGCCGTCCAGCTGCAAGGCCATCGGCCATCTCCAGTAGGGGAGCGCACAGTCTACCGATCCCGATTTGCAACTTCTTGTAGGGCGTTTCCCACGCCGACTGCGCACTATGCGCGCCTTGTCGAGCAGCGCGCCCTCCAGTGCGGCGTGTGCGCTGTCGGCGCCGATGTGGTGTGCGCCGCACAGAGGAAGGCAAGCGTGATCGTGGTGACAGCCAATACCGGATCGGTGTGCGTGCCCATCGACGTGGGCGACGGGCAGGCCGTGCTGCTGGGCGCGGGCCAGCGCCTGCTCCGCGTCGGTGCGCGCGGCCAGGTGGCGGATGGTCAGGCCGCCGTGGTCCTGCCCGATACCGGGCTGGTGCGCGTGCTGGCCCATTGGGATCACGCGCACGGCGTGGTGCAGCGCGCCGCGTCGCTGGCCGCGCCGGTCGCACACGCACGGGTGGACCTGGCGCTGGAGGTGCCGGCGGTGGCGCAGGCGTGGCTGATCGGCGGGCTGCTGGCCAGCCGGGAGGGCGATGGCGCGGTCGATCCGGCGCTGGCGCTGGTGCTGCACCACCTGGTGCGCGATGAGCGCTATGGGCTGGTGCGCTTCCTGCTGGAGCAGGGCCCGCAGCACAGCATCGCCGCGCTGGCGGGCCGCTACGGGCTGTCGCTGGCGCAGTTCCACCGGCGCTGCCGCCAGGTGTTCGGGCACAGCCTCAAGCGCGAGCTGCGCACGATGCGCGCCGCGCGGGCGCTGCTGGCCTATCCGGACCGGCCGCAGTCGTTCACCCACCTGGCGGCCGACCACGGCTACGCCTCGCTGTCGCACTTCTGCACCGATATCAAGGCGCTGATCGGCCACTCCCCGCTGTCCGTGTATCGGGCCGTTACCCCCACTGTCGAGTAGTCCATGTCCCCCAGATTCCTGCTGCTGTTACTGCTGCCGCTGTCGCTGTGCACCGCGGCGGCGCAGACCCCGCTGGAGGGCACCGCGCTGACCAGCCGCGAGGACCTTCCGCATGCCACGGGCTTCGTCGCGCGCGGCGATGGCGTGGAGCACCTGCTCAACGCGGTCGGCGCGCGCAGCCGGCAGGCGGTGGTGATCAGCGCCAACGCGCGCAAGAAGCGCCTCACCGGCAGTTTCGACCTGGCCCGGCCGCTGCAGGTGCTGTCCACGGTCAGCGCCGAACTGGGCCTGGTCTGGTACAGCGACGGGCAGTCGATCTACGTCTACGAGGCCGGCGAGCAGAAGAACGCGGTGGGCCGGCTGCGCTCCACCTCGCTGGCCACCCTGGTGGATTTCCTGCGCAAGGCGCGGCTGGCCGATGCGCGCTACCCGGTGCGCGGTGGCGGCGGCGATGGCACCTTCTACGTGGCCGGTCCGCCGGTGTACGTGGACATCGTGCTCAACGCGGCCAGCTACCTGGACGAACTGTACGAAGGCGCCGACGCCAGCCCGCACCACGTGGAGGTGATCCGCCTGGAGCACAGCTTCGTCAACGGCCGGCGCTACGGCCTGCGCTCGCAGGAAGCCGAACTGCCGGGCATGGCCGAGGTGCTGGCCGGCGTGTTGCAGATGGGCAACTTCGATGCGGTGGTCAAGCAGGCACCGCCGCCGGCGCTGTCGCCGGAGGGGCTCACCGAGGCGCTGCCGGAGCCGCGCCAGCCGCGGCCGATGCCGGCGCTGGCCGCCAAGCGCGAGGTCGGCGCCGGTCACGCGGTGATCCTGCCGTATGCCGAAACCAACAGCCTGATCGTGCGCGGCACGCTGACCCAGATCGAGCAGGTCAAGCGCCTGGTGGGGGAGCTGGACACCCCGCGGCGGCAGATCGAACTGTCGCTGTGGATCATCGACATCAAGAAGACCGAGCTGGACCGGCTTGGCGTCAACTGGAGCGGCGGGCTGCGGGTCGGCAGCCACCTCTCGATCGGGCTCAACCAGGAACAGGGCGTGAGCACGCTGGACGGCACCCGCTTTCTGGCCTCGGTGCAGGCGCTGTCGAGCAAGGGAGATGCCCACATCGTCTCGCGCCCGGTGGTGCTCACGCAGGAAAACGTCCCGGCGTACTTCGACAGCAACCAGACCTTCTATGCCCAGCTGGTGGGCGAGCGCAGCGTCGCGCTGGAGCAGGTGACCTACGGCACGCTGGTCAGCGTGCGCCCGCGCATCTCCAGCAACGAGGAAGTGGAGATGCAGCTGAAGATCGAGGACGGCGCGGCCGATTCCACGCGCAGCATCGAAGAACTGCCGATGGTCAACCGCACCGCGATCGACACCATCGCCCGCGTGCCGCATGCGATGAGCCTGCTGGTGGGCGGCTACACGCGCCAGGCGCGCGACGGGGGCAGCGCCGGCGTGCCCGGGCTGCGCCGGATTCCCGTGCTGGGCCGTCTGTTTCGCCAGGACAGCGCCAGCGGCGAAAGCATCGCCCGGGTGTTCCTGATCCAGCCGCGGGTGGTGGTGGACCGCGACCTGCTGTCGCCGCAACGGCTGCCCGAGCGCTATGGCCCAGAGGTGGGCAGCCCGCTGTGGCAGGCCGTGCAGGCGCTGATTCCCGCCACCACAGCGGAGGACGCGCGCCATGGCGATGCCGATTCCCGTTAGTTCCGGCCCGTCCCTGCCGGCGGCCCTGGCACGCCCGGCGGCGCGCGCGGCCGACGCCGACGCCGCGCGCGACGAGCCGGCCAGCACCACCGCACCGGCGCGGCGCCCCGGCGTGTTGAGCATGGCGCTGAACATGCAGGACGACCTGTCCGCGCTGGTGGCATCGCTGCAGCGACGCCGCGATGGCGCCGCTCAGGCGGCCCGCGGCGAGAGCGCGGCCTGGATCGACCACGTGCTCGATGACAGCGTGCACGACAAGCTGGCGCAGCTGCGCCAGGCCCTGGTGGGCGTGCGCGGCGTGGCCGATGCGCTGGCGCTGCTGCGCGGGCTGTTCCCCGACCCGAGCGATGCGCTGGCGGTGCTGCGCGCGCTGCTGGCCGATGACGAACTGGAGGAACTGCGCGAGCTGCTGGCCGCGTCGATGGCGGCGCTGCTGCTCGAACAGCAGGCCCAGGGCACGGCGGCAGCGGTGCGCGGCGGCATGAACGTGGCGGTCAAGGCACGGCTGGCGGCGCAGGGCGGGCTGTTGTCGGCGCGCCAGCTGCGCCACAGCTATCGCGACTTCCTGCTGAGCGGGCGCGATTGCCTGGGCGAATACGCGCGCTGGATCGCCCTGTACGGCTTCCCGCGGCGCGGGCTGGTGGTGGATTTCATGGAGCAGGCGGTGGGCGCGGACATGTATGCGCTGGATCCCAGCGGCGCGCAGCTGGATTTTGGCCACCTGCTGCGGCGGGTGCGCAACCTGGCGGTGCTGCGCTCGGCCGATGAGCTGCTGTTGCAGCACTGCGTACGCCAACGGCTGTTGCAGCGCCTGCAGGTGCAGGCCGACACGGTCATCACCGCATTGCTGGCCGTGCTGCGCGGGCTGGAGGACTGGTCGTCGCTGTTCAGCGGCCCGCTGGCGGCCGCGCGCACGGTGCTTGGGCCGGCCGAACGCTCGCAGTGGATCCAGGGCCTGCACCACGCGGTGCGTGCGCTGCCCGACGACGCCTGGCCTGACCTGGACGGCCGCGACCAGGCCATCGCCGCGCTGGATGCCCTGCTGGCGGGCAGCGTGGCACGCGAGCGCCTGCGTCTTCGCCCGCTTCCCAAGGACATGGCGTGATGAACACCCCCGTTGCCCCCGTGAACACCCTGCGCCAACGCGCGGCCCTGCTGCTGCGCCCGGAACTGGCGCTGGTGGCGCTGATGGCCGTGGTGGTGGCGATGCTGATCATCCCGCTGCCCACGTTCCTGGTCGATCTGCTGATCGGGCTGAACATGGCCGTGGCCATCGTGATCTTCCTCAGCTCGTTCTACGTCGAGCGCATCCTCAACTTCTCCACCTTCCCCTCGGTGCTGCTGTTCACCACGCTGATGCGGCTGGCGCTGTCGGTCAGCACCAGCCGCCTGATCCTGGTCGATGCCGACGCCGGCCACATCATCAATGCCTTTGGTGAGTTCGTGGTGGCCGGCAACCTGGTGGTGGGCATGGTGGTCTTCGCGATCATCACCCTGGTCCAGTTCATCGTGATCACCAAGGGCTCAGAGCGCATCGGCGAGGTGGTCGCGCGTTTCTCGCTGGACGGCATGCCGGGCAAGCAGATGAGCATCGACGCCGACCTGCGCGCCGAGGCGATCACCGCCGAGCAGGCGCAGAAGCGGCGCAGCGAGGTCGAGCGCGAGAGCCAGCTGTACGGCTCCTACGATGGTGCGATGAAGTTCGTGAAGGGCGATGCCATCGCCGGCATCGTGATCGTCTTCGTCAACCTGTTCGGCGGCATCGCGGTGGGCATGGCCCAGCACGGCATGGGCTTTGGCGAGGCGGTCAACACCTTCACCCTGCTGACCATCGGCGATGGCCTGGTGGCGCAGATTCCCGCGCTGCTGATCTGCATCAGCGCCGGCTTCATCGTCACCCGGGTCAGCGGCGAGCAGCAGAACCTCGGCGCCAGCATCCTGGGCGAAATGCTCGGCAGCAACGTGGTGCTGGCCATTGGCGCGGTGCTGACCCTGTTGCTGGGCCTGCTGCCAGGCTTCCCGTTGCCGGTGTTTGCCGGGCTGGCGGCCGGCATGGTCGCCCTGCTGGTGTACCGCCGCCGCGCGGCCCGCGCCTCCGCCGGCAGCACGGCGGCGGCAGGCGAGGGCACCCCGGCCGATCCGGCCCAGGTCGAATCGCGCGGCGCGGCCAATGCCGCGCTGACCGCCGAAACCCTGCCGGTGATCGTGCTGATGCCGCCGGCGCTGCTCGCTGCCAGCCAGGCCGGACGCTGGGAGGAGCGCCTGCGCCAGGACGCGTTCATCCATGCCGGCATGCCGCTGCCGCCGCTGGTACTGCGCGCGCATGCGCTGCCCGAACCGCACCAGGTGCAGGTGCTGGTCCACGAGATCGCCGCCGACCACGCGCAGGTGGTGGCCGGCCACTGCCGGGTGCTGGGTCAGCAGGACACGCTGGACGCGCTGGGCATGGGCGTGCAGGTCGCGCATGGCGGCGGTATGGCGCGCTGGGTGCCTGCCGCGCAGCGCAGTGACGTGCAGGCGATGGGCTGCGAGGTGCTGGAGGATTACGACGAACTGCGCCGGCTGGTGCAGGGCGCCGCACAGCGCAACGTGGGCGAGCTGTTCGGCATCCAGGAGGCCAAGCACCTGCTGGACGCGCTGGAAAAACGCTTCCCCGAGCTGGTCAAGGAAACCTACCGGCACATGCCCATCCAGCGCGTGGCCGAAGTGCTGCAGCGGCTGCTGCGCGAGGACGTGTCCATCCGCAACATGAAGATGATCCTGGAGACGCTGGCGCAGTGGGGCCAGCGCGAAAAGGACGTGATCCTGCTGGTGGAGCACGTGCGCGGCGCATTGGCCCGCTACATCTCCGCCCGCTTCGCGCGCGACGGCCGCATCCCCGCGATCGTGGTCTCCAGCGCCATCGAAGACCGCATCCGCGCCGGCATCCGCCAGAGCCAGGGCGCGGCCTTCCTCAACCTGGAGCCGGCCGACGCGGCCGAGCTGATGGATCGCTTCGCGCTGCACGTGGGCGAAGTGACCGCGCTGCGGCCGGACGTGGTGGTGATGGTGGCCCCGGACATCCGCCGCTTCGTCAAGCGCTTCATCGAATCCCGCCTACCCGCCACGCCGGTGCTGTCCTTCGCGGAACTTGCCGACGCGGTATCCCTTGATGTGATGAGAAGCCTATGACCGTTCTGCTCGATACCCTGACCACCGCCCTGCAGTCGCTGGGCTGTGACACCCAGCGCTTCGCCTTCGATACCCACTCCCCGGTGGTGATGGATTTCGTGGACATCGGCGAACTGCTGCTGGAGCCGGAGGGCGATCAACTGGCCCTGTGGGGGCGGCTGGAGACCTCGGTGGGCCATCACTTCCACGGCCGCGCCGATGCGATGCTGGAGGTGCTGTCAGAGCCGGCCGACTACCTGGCCAACGGCAGCCTGTGCCTGCGCCAGCTGGGCGATGCCTGCGCCGTGGGCGGGGTGCTGCACGGCGACTGCCTGGCCCAGCCGGCGCGCCTGGCCCAGGCCATCGAACAGTTGCACGCCCGCATCGGCCAGTTGCAGGGCCTGTTGCGGTGAGCCATGCCGTGCCGCTGTGGCGCACCTGCGCCAGCCCGTCGGCGATGAGCGGCCACGAGCTGCGCGTGCCGCTGGACGGGGTGGCCGTGGGCGAGCATTGCGTGCTGCGGCGCGCCGCGCACGACGCCAGCGTGGTGGGCGATGCGGTGGTGGTCCGGGTGGAGGCGGGCATGGCCACGCTGGCGCTGTTGGGCACGGCCGCGCGGCTGGGCCCGGAGATCGTGGCGGTGCCGAGCGGCGGCCCGCTGCGCATGGCCTTGGGCGCGCACCTGCTGGGCTGCGTGCTGGACGGCATGGGCCATGTGCTTGAACCGCTGGTGGAGGGCGCGGCAACGCCGGCCAGCGTGGTGCCGCACGAACCGGTGCAGGGCGCCCCGCTGGATTACCGCCAGCGTCGCCCGGTGCAGGTGCCGTTCGTGACCGGCGTGCGCGCCATCGACAGCCTGCTCACGGTGGGCGAGGGCCAGCGCGTGGGCGTGTTCGCTGCGGCCGGCTGCGAACACGCTGATGGAAATGCTGCTGGAAAGCGCCGACTGCGACGTGCGCGTGATCGCCCTGGTTGGCGAGCGCGGGCGCGAAGTGGCCGCCTTCGTGCAGGCGCTGCGCGCCAGTGCGCATGCGGCGCGCACGATCATCGTGCAGGCCACCTCCGATACGTCGCCGGCCATCCGCGTGAATGCGGCGATGGTGGCCACGCGCGTGGCCGAGGATTTCCGTCGCCGCGGCCAGCGCGTGCTGCTGGTGATGGATTCGATCACCCGCTATGCGCGCGCCCTGCGCGACGTGGCGCTGGCCGCGGGTGAGCCACCGGCCCGGCGTGGGTTTCCCGCCTCGGTGTTCGAGGCGTTGCCGCGGCTGGTCGAACGGCCGGGCACTACCGCCGGCGGCAGCATCACCGCCTTCTACACCGTGCTGCTGGAAGACGACAGCGACGGCGATCCGGTGGGCGAGGAGGTCAAGTCGCTGCTGGACGGGCATATCCACCTGAGCGGGCGGTTGGCCCAGCGCGGCCACTTCCCGGCCGTGGATGTGCTGCGCAGCGCCAGCCGCCTGTTCCTGCAACTGGCCAGCCCGGCACAGCGCCAGTCCGCGCAGGCCGTGCGCGGCCTGCTGGCGCGGCTGGACGACATGCAGCTGCTGCGCGACATCGGCGAATACACCCCGGGCGTGCAGCCCGAACAGGACCACGCGATCGCACGCGAGCCGCGCCTGCACGCGTTCCTGCAGCAGGACCGGCACGCGCACGCGGCCTGGGCCGACAGCCTGGAGGCGTTGCATGACCTCGCACGTTGAACTGGGCCGCCTGGCCGGCCTGGCCGAGCGGCGCGCGCAGCGTGCCCGGCGCGATGCACAGCAGGCGCTGGCGACCGCGGCCGGCCACGAGCGCGATGCGCACCAGTTGCGCGAGCAGGCCAGCGAGCGCCTGCAGCGCGCCGAGCTGGCGCCCGCCCTGGGGCTGGCCCGGCAAGCCCTGTTCGACCGCCTGCGGGCGCTGGCCGTGGCGCGCGCGCACGGGCTGGAGTGCGATCTGCGCGCGCGCCAGCAGCAAGAACGCGCGCAGCAGCAGCGCGAGGCCGCCCGGCAACTGCTGCAACAGGCCAGCGGCCACCAATCGCGCGCCAGCCGGCTGCAGGCCATGCAGGCGCGCCTGCACCGCGCGGCGCGGCAGGCGCGTGAGCGCCGCGACGAATACGCCATTCAAGAGGAATACGCATGTCGATGACCATCCGGCCCGCCGGTGAAGCCACTCCCGCCCCCGTCTCCGGGCCCAACGCGGTGCCGCTGTCCGATCGGGTCAGCCAGGAGGGCGCGCGCCCGGCGTGGCCGGCGCCCGAGCGCGAGGACGAGCGCAAGGCCAGCGTGTCCGATGCATTGCAGCTGGCCATGAATGCGCCGCTGCCGTTGCCGCCGCTTCCGGTGCCGCCCACCGTGGCAGGCGATCCGGCGCTGCTGGCCGGCAGCCTGCTGCTGGGCGTGCGCTCGCGCGAGGCCGGGGCGGCCAGCGTGCCGACCGTCCAGACCGACACGCAGGCCACCGTTGCCGCCGCGCAGGCGCAGGCGCAGGGCCCGGCAACGCGCGGTGCGCCGCCTGCAACGGACGTTGCGGCGGGCACCGCGATGTCGACGACACCACCGCTGTCATCGGTCCCCGCCGAGCGCTCGGTCGCCGAACGCGATGCCTCCGGGCAGGGCAGCGCGTTGAAGGACGCCCCGCTCACCGCATCCGCGCCGGCCTCGCCCGGTCAGACCGGTCAGACCGGCCAGACCGGCCAGACCGGTACCGCCGCCCCCGGGACGGACGCGCGCAACGAGCCGGCACCCACCGCACCCCGTGGCGACGTGCCGGCGCAGGGCGGCGCGTCCGAGCGCTCCGCCGCACCTGCCGAGGAGGCCGCCGCCAAGCCCACGACGGGCACGCCGACCGCCGCAGCGGCCCCGCCCATGCCCGCCACGCCGCCAGCGCCGGCCGTTGCGCCGGACGCCACGCAGCTGGACCACCTCGCGCAGGCGCGCCGGAGTGCGGCCACCACCACCACGCGCCAGCATGCCAAGGCCGTGCAGCAGGCGCAGGCCACCCAGAACGCGCAGCTCGCCCGCAGCGAGGTGGCCAGCCAGGTCAACGTCGCCTTCCACAGCTGGGGCGTGGGCCACACGGTCACGGCGCGGATGGAGGGCAGCCGCGTGCTGCTGCAGCCGTCCAGCGTGCGCGTCGGCCAGGCGTTGGCCGAGGCCGTCGCCCCGGTCGAAGGCGATCTGCAACTGGCGGTGGAGGCCGTGGAAGACGCCCGCGATGAGCGTCGTCGCCGCCGCCGCGAGCAGACCCCGTGAGCCGATGGCCGATGCGCCGGCTGGACGGCACGGCGCTGGCGCAGGCGCACGCGGTGGCGCTGTGCCAGGGCGCCG
>NZ_JAVWXA010000130.1:0-10236 GCF_036662295.1 Stenotrophomonas sp. | reverse complement strand
CACTACCGCTCCGGCAACGGCGCGTATTCGGCCGGCACCCAGGCGAACGCGTCGCCCTCGCGCCGCACGTGGCCCAGCCCGGGGAACGGCAGGTGCGCGCCGGCTACCCACCACCCCGCGTCCGCGGCCTGCGCCATCATCCGGCGCCGGCTGGCGATCGCGGCCGTGCGGTCACTGTCCGCTTCGAAGGACGCCTGCGGCTGGGCGAACTGCACCGCGTGGAAATGCACCAGGTCGCCCCAGACCAGCAGGTGCTGGTCGTGGCCGGCATCGAACTGGTAGGACACATGCCCCACCGTGTGCCCATGGCTGTCCAGCGCGGTGACGCCGGCCGGCAGCGCATCGCCGGGCGCGAAGCGCTTGAGCCGGCCGCGGGCTTCATACGGTGCCACCGCCTGGCGCGCCAGGGCGAAGGCGAAGCGCACCGCTTGCGGGGCGCCCGCTTCGCTGGCCGGGTCCAGCCAGTAGGCGGCGTCGGCGGCCGACAGCCACACGCTGGCATTGGGGTAGGCCAACGCGCCCTGCGCATCCAGCAGCCCACACAGGTGATCGGGATGGGCGTGGGTGATCAGCACCTCATCCACCTGCGCCGGATCGACGCCGGCCCTGCGCAGGTTGACCAGCACCTGGCCCAGCCCGGGGCCGAAACACTGCGCGGTGCCGGTGTCGACCAGGGTGAGGTGATGGCCGCGCTGCACCAGGTAGGCATTGACCGCGGTCTGCAGGCCCTTGGCGTCCTCGGGAACATAGCGATGGTCGAGCAGGCGGGTGACCGCACCGGCATCGATGCCGACCAGGGCCTGGCGGCCCAGCGCCACCGTGCCATCGAACAGGGCCGTGACCTGCAGTGTGCCGATCTGCTGGCGATAGACGCCGGGCACCTGCTCGCGCGGGGTGTCCGGGGTGGTGGCCGAGGCGGGCGCGATCGCGCTAGCCAGCAGGAGCGCGGCGGCGAGCGTGCGCAGGTGGGGCAGGGACATGGCAGGTTCCGGACAGGGCGGCAGCGCCGCGGTAGGCCCATGCTGCGCGCGCGCGGCCGCGCGGTGCGCTCAGAATGCCGCGCGATCCGCTCGCGCCCCCGCGCTCAGCTGTTGCCGATCGCGGCCGGTTCCAGCCCATATCGCGCGGCGAAGCGCTTGTTGAAACTCGCCAGCGAGCGATAGCCCACCCGTGCGGCGACCGTCTTCAAGGGCAGGCGCGTGGTGTAGAGCAGGGTCATCGCATGCGCCAGCCGCGCATCGGCGATCAGGCCGCGCACGCTGGCCTGCTCGCTGGCCAGGCGGCGGCGCAGCGTGGCCCCGCTCAGGCCCAGCTGCTGTTCGAAGTCGCGCGATTGCCAGTCGCGTTCGGGCTGGGCGGCGATCAGGTCGCGGATGCGTTCGCCCAGGCTCGGCTCAGGTGGCACCAGCAGGCTGCCATGGCCGCCCCGGCAGAACGCCACCACCAGCGCGGCCAGGGCCAGCCGTGCCTCGGTGTAATGCGCATGTTCCAGCGCATGGCGCCATTGCCGCAGGGTGTCCCCGTGTGCCGCCAGGGACAGCTTGCCCAGTGCGTCGCCGGCTTCGGGCAATGGTTCGTTCCACAGCACGCGCGCAGCGGCCAGCGCCTCGGCGCACAACGGCACGATCGCGCTGAGGTAGAGGCCGCTGTGCGGATCGGGGATGTTGACCACGTCGATGCGGCAGCGCCGGGTGATCAAGAACAGATCGCCCGGCACGAAGGTGAGCGACTGCTGCGCGCACGTCACCTGCTTGCGCCCCTGCAGCAGGATCGCCACCTGCGGCTGGGCGATATCCACCGAGGAGGCACCATGCTCGCGGCGCGCGGTGATGCAGGCGTAACCATCGGCGCGCTCGCACTCGGCCAGGCTTGCCATCTCGGCCAACAGGGAATCGGATGCCACCGACATCTCCATCACAGGGCCGTATCGAACAACTGGCCGATCAGCGCCGCCGCCGCCATCGCCAACGCGCCCCAGAACATCACGCGCAGCGCGCCGCGCAGGGGCGGTGCACCGCCGGCGCGCGCGGCCATCGCACCGGTCAGGCCCAACCCGGCCAAGGTGACGGCGGTGGTGGCCTGGGCCACATGGGCGTGCGGGGCGAGCACGGCGGTCAGCACCGGCAACGCGGCGCCGCAGACGAAGGCACCGGCCGAGGCCATGGCCGCCTGCAGCGGGCGGGCGCGCAGTTCCTCGGTGATGCCCAGCTCGTCGCGGGCATGCGCGGCCAGCGCGTCGTGCGCGGTCAGCTGTACCGCCACCTGCCGGGCCAGCTCGGGGGTGAGGCCGCGGTGGCGGTAGATCGCCGCCAGTTCTTCCAGCTCGCTGTGCGGGTCTTCGTGCAGCTCGCGCTTCTCCACCGCCAGGTCGGCCACCTCGGTATCGGCCTGCGACTGCACCGAGACATACTCGCCGGCGGCCATCGACATCGCGCCGGCCACGGTGCCGGCGATGCCGGTGGCCAGCACGGTGCCCGCGCTGGCGCCACTGGCGGCGATGCCCACCAGCAGCCCGGCCACCGACACGATGCCATCGTTGGCCCCCAGCACGGCGGCGCGCAGCCAGCCCGCGCGATCGGAACGGTGCACTTCAGGATGTCGGGATCGGCTCATGGCGATAGTCTAGGGTGTTGGCGCTGAGGTTCGGCAGACGCCAGCGCTGCCGCGGTCGTGGCGGGGCAGCGTCAAGTGGTAGCCAGTGGGATGCTGAAAACCGTCACGGTGACACGACGGCGGGGGACGCCACGATATAGTGCGCCCTTGCGATGCCGGGGCGTGGACCCCACATCCCCGCCCTGACCAGAATCCTGCGAGCCTCCCCTTGTCGAGCCCCAGCCACGTCGCCGAGACGCCGATCACCGACCGAAATGAACTGGTCGCCACGCTGGCCTCCGGCGAAAAGCCCAAGGCGCAGTGGCGCATCGGCACCGAGCACGAGAAGTTCGGCTTCCGCCTGGACGACCTGCGCCCGCCCACCTTCGAGGGCGAGCGCGGGATCGAGGCGCTGCTCACCGGCCTGACCCGCTTCGGCTGGGCACCGGTGCAGGAAGGCGGCCACACCATCGCGCTGCTGCGCGACAACGCCTCGGTGACACTGGAGCCGGCCGGCCAGCTGGAGCTGTCCGGTGCGGCGCTGGAGACCATCCACCAGACCTGCGTGGAAACCGGCACCCACCTCAACGAGGTGGCGCAGGTGGCCGGCGAGCTGCAGCTGGGCTTCCTGGGCATGGGCTTCCAGCCCAAATGGGCGCGCGAAGAAATGCCGTGGATGCCCAAGGGCCGCTACAAGATCATGCGCGAGTACATGCCCAAGGTGGGCACGCTCGGGCTGGACATGATGACCCGCACCTGCACGGTGCAGGTCAACCTGGATTACGCCACCGAAGCGGACATGGTGAAGAAGTTCCGGGTGTCGCTGGCGCTGCAGCCGATCGCCACCGCGCTGTTTGCCGATTCGCCGTTCACCGAAGGCAAGCCCAACGGCTACCAGAGCTACCGTTCGCACATCTGGACGGACACCGACAACGACCGTACCGGCATGCTCGACTTCGTGTTCGAGGAGGGCTTCGGCTACGAGCGTTACGTGGACTACCTGCTCGACGTGCCGATGTACTTCTCCTACCGCGATGGCACCTACCACGATGCCAGCGGGCAGAGCTTCCGCGATTTCATGGTGGGCAAGTTGCCGGCGCTCCCGGGCCAGCTGCCGACGCTGCGCGACTGGTCGGACCACATGACCACGGCGTTCCCCGAGGTGCGGCTGAAGAAGTACCTGGAAATGCGCGGTGCCGACGCGGGTCCGTGGAGCCGGCTGTGTGCGTTGCCGGCATTCTGGGTGGGGCTGCTGTATGACGATGCCGCGCTGGATGCGGCCTGGGACCTGGTGCGCGACTTCAGCCTGGTCGAGCGCAACGTGCTGCGCGATGGGGTGCCGCGGCACGGGTTGAAGCTGCCGTTCCGCAACGGCACGGTGCTGGACCTGGCGCGCGAGGCGCTGAAGATCGCGGTGGCCGGCCTGCAGCGTCGCGCGGCGCGCAACGCCGATGGCCAGGACGAAAGCAAGTTCCTGGAGGTGCTGCAGGAGATCGTCGATTCCGGGCTGACCCCGGCCGATCGCAAGCTGGCGCTGTTCCATGGCGAGTGGGGCGGCAACATCGATCCGGTGTTCAAGGCGTTCGCTTACTGAGCCGGAGAAAGCGGTCGTCGGTGGGTCGGGCGCTGGCCGCCCATCCCCTTTCCGGCAAATGTCCCCCGACGTCGGCCTGCGGCCGCATCCTCCTCCTTTATTTTGCCTCCAAGGGCATGGGCGCCCAGCGCCCGACACACCGACCAGCGCCTACCGGCCGCTACGGGGCCCTCACGCGCGCCTGGACTGCCTGGCCACACGCGGACAGCGGACAAAAAAAACCCCGGCATTGCCGGGGTTTTTTCATGCGCCTGCAGAAAACTCAGCCAGCCGTTTCCAGCGTGCCCATGTCGATCACGAAGCGGTAGCGCACATCGTTGCGCGCCATGCGCTCCCAGGCTTCATTGATGGTGTTGGCCGAAATCACTTCCACGTCGCTGACGATGTTGTGCTCGGCACAGAAGTCCATCATTTCCTGCGTCTCGGCCATGCCGCCGATCGCCGAACCGGTGATGTGCTTGCGCCCGAACATCATCGCCGCCCCCATCAGCGGCGGGTCCAGCTCGGTCAGCACGCCCACCAGGCACATCGTGGCATCGCGCTTGAGCAGGCCCATGTACGGGTTGGTGTCGTGGCTGACCGGGATGGTGTTGAGCAGGAAGTCGAAGCTGCCCGCATGGGCCTGCATCTGCGCCGGATCGCGCGAGACCAGCACTTCATCAGCGCCCAGGCGCTTGGCATCGGCCCCCTTTTCCGGCGTGGTGGTGATCATCACCACGGTGGCGCCCATCGCCTTGGCGAACTTCACGCCCATGTGGCCCAGGCCACCCAGGCCGATCACCCCGACCTTCTGGCCCGGCCCCACCTTCCAGTGGCGCAGCGGCGAATAGGTGGTGATGCCCGCGCACAGCAGCGGCGCGGCGGCCTTCAGGTCCAGCTTCTCGGAGACCTTCACCACGAAGCGCTGCTCCACCACGATGTGGTCCGAGTAACCGCCGAAGGTGGGCGCGCCGCCCTCGCGCTCGGTGCTGTTGTAGGTGAAGGTGGCGCCCTTCTCGCAGTACTGCTCCAGCGACTCGTCGCAGGCCGCGCAATGGCGGCATGAATCCACCATGCAGCCGACACCGGCGAAGTCACCCACCTTGAACGCGGTGACGCCCGCGCCGACCTCGGTCACCCGGCCGATGATCTCGTGGCCGGGCACCATCGGGAACTTGGAGTTGCCCCAGTCGTCGCGGGCCTGGTGCAAATCGGAGTGGCAGATGCCGCTGTACAGGATCTGGATGCGGACATCGCCAGCGGCGACCGGGCGGCGCTCGAAGGAGAACGGCACCAGCGGGGCGGTCTGGTCGTGGACGGCATAACCATGGGCGAGGGACATGAGGAATCCTTGGCGGGTTTTGTAGAAAGGCGCTTTACAATACGCCGGCCCCCCGTGGGTATACAGTCAATATATCGGCATGATTCATCAAGGCAGACTGCACAATCGTGGCCACCGACAACCTCACCCACCTGGCCGCCTTCGCCGCGGTCGCCCGCCATCGCAGTTTCCGCCGCGCCGGTGCCGAGCTGGCCTTGTCCACCTCGGCGGTGAGCTATGCGATCCGCGCGCTGGAAGAGCGGCTGGGGGTGGGCCTGTTCCACCGCACCACCCGCAGCGTGGCCCTGACCGAGGCAGGGCAGCGGCTGCTGGAGCGCTTGCAGCCGGCCCTGCACCAGGTGCATGACGCGCTGGAGGAAATGAACCACTTCCGCGCCGCCCCGGCCGGCCTGCTGCGCATCAACGCCACCCGCGCGGCCGTGCAGACCCAGCTGGGCCCGCGCCTGGCGCGCTTCCTGACCGCCCATCCGGACGTGCGCATCGAGCTGGCCCAGGACGACGGGCTGGTGGACATCGTGGCCAGGGGATTCGACGCGGGCGTGCGCCTGCACGAATCGGTGCCCGAGGACATGGTCGCCGTGCCGCTCGGGCCGCCGCTGCGCGGCCTGATCGTCGGCGCCCCGGCGTACCTGCACGATCGCGAGCCTCCGCGGCATCCGCACGACCTGGCCCGGCACGAGTGCGTGCGTTTCCGCTTCGCCAGCGGCCACCTGTACAAGTGGGAGTTCGAACGCGATGGGCAGACGCTGGAAGTGGACGTGCCCGGGCGGCTCACCCTGGGCGACCAGCACACCATCCTGCAGGCGGTGATCGACGGCCTCGGCCTGGCCTATGTGCTGGAAGATTCGGCGCGTCCGTATCTCGATGACGGTCGCCTGGTGGCGGTGCTGGAAGACTGGAGCGAACCGTTCCCCGGCTTCGTGCTGTATTACCCGCGGCAGCGGCAGATGTCCTCGGCGCTGCGCGCGTTCGTGGACATGGTGCGCGCCACGACCGCCTGACGCGGCGTCCATCGGCGGGCGGGGGTGCCATCGCGCGCGTGGATGCGGCAAGGTAGATGGGTTTTCAGACCCACGGATGCCGATGCACACCCTTGCCGAGATTGAACGCACGATTGGCCAGACATTCCCGCCGCTGTTCCACCAGCTTGATGCGGCCGACCAGTTGAGCTGGGGCGCCCCGCACCCGCAATGGTCCAGCGTGCACTTCCCCCGCCTGCAGGCGGCGCCGCCGGTGCTGCTGTATGCGCAGGAGTACGAGCCGTTGCCGCGCGAGCAACTGCACCCGGCGTGGGAGGCGTTGACCGCCGAGGACCATTACAACCCGTTGCGCGAAGACCTGCACCTGCTGCCGTTCGCACAGACCGGCGCAGGCGATCACTACTGCTTCTGGACCAACGCACCGGGCATGGCCGAAGCGCCGGTGGTGCTGGTCTGGCATGACGACGACCGCGCCGACGTGCTGGCCGCCAACTTGCAGGACTTCCTGTTCCGCAAGATGGTGGAAGCGGTAGTGGCGTTTGATCCGTCCTACTCGTTGCTGTCGTCGGCGGCACTGGCCGCAGAGCTGCAGGCCTGGCTGGGCACGCACCGCCAATGGTTGCGTGCCGACCAGATAGCGGCGCTGGAGGCGCTGTTTGCGCGCACCGACGATATCGCCAACGCGCGCATCGACGAGGCGGAGGCGCAGGCGATCGTGCAGGCCATCATCGGTTTCGAGCGCCTGGACGCGTCATTCGCCTATGTGCGGGACTGAGGGGTGAGCACGCCCGGCCCGGCGCCGCTGGCCGAGGCCGACTTCCGCCACCTCGCCGACCACCTGCTGGCACTCGATGCCGGCCGCGCCCCGCCGCCCCTGCCGCTGGCGCTGCGCGACCACCCGGTCGCCACCCTGGCCGCCTGCGGCCAACTCGACCAGGCCGTGCGCGCCCTGATGGGGGATGTCCCCAACCCCTGGCGCGGCCTCATGTGGCGGTGACCAACACGTTGGCCCCCAACGACGCGCCGAACGACAGGGGGGGTAGAGCCACCCCATGGGTGGCTACACCAAAACCCCCTCAGCTCGCGACCGGATAATCCACGTACCCCGCCTCGCCACCGCCGTAATACGTCGCCCGATCCGGCACCGCCAGCGCTACGTCGTTCTCCAGCCGCGCCACCAGGTCCGGGTTGGCGATGAACGGCTGCCCGAACGCGGCCAGGTCGATGATGCCCTCGTCCACCAGGCGCAGCGCCCGCTCGCGGGTGAGGCTGCCGGCCAGGATCACCGTGCCGCCGTAGGCCTGCTTGAAGGCCTTCAGGAACGCTTCGCTCAGCGCGGAGACGCCCCGGGCATGGTTGTCGTTGAGGTGCACATAGGCCAGCTTGCGCGCGCCCAGCTCGCGCGCCAGGTACAGGTAGGCCGCCTCGTTGCCGGGGTACTCGGGCATGTCGAACTGCACGTTGTTGGGCGCCAGCCGCACGCCCACGCGCTGCGCGCCGATCCGCGCAACCATCGCATCCACCGTGTCCAGCAGCAGCCGCGCGCGGTTCTCCAGCGTGCCGCCGTAACGGTCGCTGCGGTCATTGGTGACCGGGTTGAGGAACTGCTCGAACAGGTACCCGTTGGCGCCATGCAGCTCCACCCCATCGAACCCGGCCGCCATCGCGTTGTGGGCCGCGTTCTCGAAATCGGCCACGATCCCGGGCACTTCCGCGGTGTCCAGCGCGCGCGGCGGCGTCGGCTCGGCCTGGCCGCGGCTGCCGTCGGCGCGGTAGACGAAGGCCATGCTGCGCGGGTCGCTGGCCACCGGCCGGGTGCCGGCGCTGACCGGCTGGCCACCGTCGGGCTGCAGCGAGGCGTGCGACATCCGGCCCACGTGCCAGAGCTGGGCGAAGATCGCACCGCCCTCGGCGTGCACCGCGGCGGTCACCGGCGCCCAGCCCGCCACCTGTTCGGCCGACCACATCCCCGGCACGTCGATGTAGCCCTGGCCCTGCGCCGACACCGGCGTGCCTTCGCTGATGATCAGCCCGGCGCTCGCGCGCTGGCGATAGTAGTGGGCGGTGAGCGCATTGGCCACGCAGCCGGGGTTGCGCGCGCGGGTCATCGGCGCCATCGCGATGCGGTTGGCCAGCGCGGTGCCGGCCAGGTCGTAGGGTTGGAAGAGCAGGGCAGTCATCGGGAAACTCGGGGGAGGAAATGCGCCAGCGGCGCGACCCGTTCACGATAAGGTTGACGTCAGGGTGCATAAAGACCTTCAATTTCCCTTCAAGCGGGAAATCGTGTCCCCAATGGAGAACGGCCATGCTGCCGGTGGAATCCCTGAACGGCCTGGTCACCTTCGTCACCACCGCGCGCGCGTCGACCTTTACCGAAGCGGCCGAAACCCTGGGGCTGTCGCGCTCGGCCGTGGGCAAGGCGATCGCGCGGCTGGAACAGCGGCTGGGCGTTCGCCTGTTCCACCGCACCACCCGGCGCATCGCGCTGACCGCCGACGGCCAGGCGTACTACGCCTCGTGCGCGGCGGCGCTGGAGGAAATCGCCTCGGCCGAGGCCTGCCTGGGCTCGGCCTCGCACCTGCCGGCCGGGCGCCTGCGGATCGACATGCCGTCCTCGTTCGGGCGCCAGGTGATGCTGCCGGTGCTGCTGCGGATCTGCCAGCAGCACCCCGAACTGCAGCTCACGCTCACCTTCACCGACCACTTCGTGGACCCGGCCGAGGAAGGCATCGACCTGCTGATCCGTTTCGGCGGGCTGGACCAGGCCCAGCACCTGGTGGCCCGGCCCCTGGGGCGCCAGCGGCTGATCACCTGCGCCGCGCCGTCCTATCTGCAGGCGCACGGCACCCCGGCCACGGTGGAGGCGCTCAAGACCCACCGCAGCATCGTCGGCTTCCGCCATGGCCAGCCGGTGGCGTGGCGGATCGGCCCGGAAGCCGAGCACGCGCCGTTCATCCCCAGCGGCACCCACCAGTTGAGCGATGGCGATGCGGTGATCGAGGCGGCCATCGCCGGGCTTGGCATCTGCCAGATGCCGGCGTTCCTGGTGCGCCGACACCTGGCGTCCGGCGCGCTGCGCGTGGTGCTGCCCCAGTGCGTGCCGCAGTTCGTGGAGATCCACGCCTTGTGGCCGCAGACCCGCCACCTGCGGCCGAAGGTGCGCCACGTGGTGGACGAGCTGACGCGGCTGGCCGAGGCCGGCGCATTCGACTGAAAAACAGCACCCGGCCAGTGCCTGTGTATACTATCCCCCAGTATAGTTTCTCGGCCGCGCCTGCCATGCCGCATTCCCCCGAAGAAAAAAAGAAGGTCCTGGCCCGCGTGCGCCGCATCCGCGGCCAGTGCGATGCCCTCGATCGCGCGCTGGAAGGCGGCGCCGACTGCGCGCCGGTGCTGCAGCAGATCGCCGCGATCCGGGGCGCGGTCAACGGGTTGATGTCCGAGGTGATGGAAGCCCACCTGCGCGAGGAGTTCGGCCAGCCGGCGCAGTCCGACGAACAACGCGCCGAACGCGTGCGCGACATGAGCGCGTTGATCCGTTCCTACCTGAAATAAGCGCGTGCGCCGCCGCGCGCGCTTCTGTCCTGTCCCTTGTCCTGGAGTATTCCCGATGAAATCCCGTGCTGCCGTTGCCTTCGCCGCTGGCGAACCACTGAAGATCGTCGAGATCGACGTCGCCCCGCCGCAGAAGGGGGAAGTGCTGGTCAAGATCACCCACACCGGTGTCTGCCACACCGACGCGTTCACCC
>NZ_JAVWXA010000129.1:0-10263 GCF_036662295.1 Stenotrophomonas sp. | reverse complement strand
TGGCCGCTGTTCGGCATCTCCAACCAGATGCTGGCCGGTATCGCGCTGATGCTCGGCACCGTGGTGCTGTTCAAGATGAAGCGTGACCGCTTTGCCTGGGTCACCGCCGTGCCGGCGGTGTGGCTGCTGATCTGCACCACCTATGCGGGCCTGATCAAGATCTTCGACAAGAACCCGGCCCAGGGCTTCCTGGCGCAGGCGCACAAGTTCCAGGACGCGATCGCCACCGGGACCATCACCGCCCCGGCCAAGAGCCTGGACCAGATGCACCAGATCGTGGTCAACGCCTACGTCAACACCGGCCTGACCGTGCTGTTCCTGTTCGTGGTCTTCTCGATCCTGGCCTATGCGATCAAGACGATCGTGGTGGCCCGCCGCACCCCGCAGCGCACGGACAAGGAAACCCCGTACGTGGCGCTGCAGCCGCACCAGATGGCGGACCTGTGATGAGTACCGAACTGGTCCCGGTCGGGCAGTACCAGGCGCACCGCCGGCTATGGCGGCGCCTGGTGCAGACCGCCCGCCTGTGCTGTGGCATCCCGGACTACGACAACTACGTGCGCCACGTGCTGGAAAACCATCCCGACCGCGTGCCGATGGACTACAAGACCTTCTTCCGTGAGCGCCAGGAGGCGCGGTACGGCGGCAGGAATGGGGGGCGCTGCTGCTGAGGCGGCATGGCACGATGAAGACTGGAACGGCGGCGCGAAAGCGCCGCCTTTTTTTTGGTTCTTCGCCCATCTGCGGGGTAAAGGCTTTGCTGAAGCACGCGCGTGCATGCCTTGTCGCGCGGGCCGGGCCGCGGAGCGGGACTTGCAGCGTGTCCCGCGAACTCGCACAGCCCCACCCCGCGCGATCAAGCGGGCACTCGCTAGGAATTTATAACCGGCAACGGCCCCCACAGACGGGCGAAGAAGCAAAAAAAAGGTTCTTCGCCCGTCTGTGGGGGCTGCCGTTACGGCGCATGAAACCCCCGCGAGTGCCGGCTTTGTCGCGCGGGGTGGGATGCCGGCCAGCGGCCGGCACTACCGGTCTTTTCGGGGCGGTACGGCAACGCGCCCGCGTGGGTTTACTCGGTCAATGTCACCGGGCTGAGCGTGACCTTGGCATTGTTGGCCGCGCCCATGCGATCGGTGTAGGCCTGGCCCCGCTGCAGGAGATAGAAGCTGTCCAGATAGTCGGTGTCGTTGCCGAACCAGGTGGTGGGCATCGCCTTGAGGATGGCCCCGGCGATATCGGCGATCACCGCGTACTCGGGGGCGAATGCACCCAGCGCCAGCTTGACCCCGTCGGTGAGCGCGACCAGCAGGTCCTGGTAATTGGTATCGCCATCATCCTCGAACAACTGCACGTTGGCCGTGTCGAACCGGTAGTTGCCCCACACCACCAACGGTTGGCCCGGGCTGTAGTCGGTGTTGTCGTGGTCCAGGTAGGGCAGCGTGACGGTCACCATCTCCGGTGCCGCCGCCCCCACCTGCAGCCCGGACACCACCGCGAACACCTCCGCCGCCCCCAGTGCCCACGGTTCCTGGTCGTCGGCCAGGCGGATGCGGTCCAGCCGCGTGAGGTCCAGCGAGGCGCTGCCGTTGGCCGCCAGCCGGATGCGCTCGGGCGATTGCAGCCCGCGCGCCACCAGCCCGGCATTGACCACCTGCAGGCCCGCCTCCATCGCGGTACGCGTATCCACGTCCACGATCAGCACCGGGAACGCCGGTGGCACGCGCGCGTCCAGCAGGTGGCTGCGGCCGCTGGCATCGTAGGCGGTCAGGGTGGTCCACTGCCGGTCGTCACCCCGCGGCAGCGTGGCCACCCACAGCGCGGACGCGGGCACATCGCCCAGCGACGCCCCGGCCGGCACGTAGGCGCGGACCTGCAGCAGGTCGGCCCCGTCGGCCGGCAGCCCCTTGCGCAGGCGCACCTGGCGCTCGGTGGCCGCCAGCGTGCGGGTGGCCTGGGTGCGTGCCTGCGGATCGAAACGGGCCATCAGCCGCGACAGCGGCACGCCCCGGTCCGGATGCGTGGCCAGTGCGCCGGTCACGCCCTCGGCGAAGCCGGGCTGGGCAATCAGCGCGGCCACTTCGCGCGCGCTGGCGTCGGTGAGCATCGGCACGTCGGCACGGTCGGCGTGCACGGCCTGGGCGGAAACGGCCGCGCTGGCCACCATCAGCAGCGCGCCGGCGAAACAACGGAAGAAGGTCTGCGGTGTCATGCAACATCCTGTCGGGAGACCGATTGCCATCGGCGGAGACTGCCGGCCGGGGTCCATCCCTCCCCACGGCGGCGCATCGGTCGCACCTTACGAGGGCTCGGCCGCCAAGGTCTGGTACCCACGCCACACTCCGGGACATGCACCGATGGCCATTCCGGCGGTCATGCCCGCCGGCGATGGGTTCTCTCTACCCCCGGTGCCCTGCCCCGTCGGATCAGGCCCCGGCCATCCATTTCAGGATCAGGCCGGTCACATAGGCCAGGCCGGTGCCGGTGGCATAGCCCACGGTGCCCAGCAGCACCCCGACCGGTGCCAGCGAGGGATGGAAGGCCGCGGCCACCACCGGTGCCGACGCCGCCGCGCCGATATTGCCCTGCGAGCCGATCGCGAAGAAGAACAGCGGCGCGCGCAGCAGCTTGGCCGCGATCCACAGCACCAGGATGTGGGTCAGCATCCAGATCGCGCCGAGTGCGAACAGCCACGGGCGGTCCAGCAGCGACAACAGGTCCATCTGCATGCCGATGCAGGCGATCAGGAAATACAGGAACAGCGTGCCCAGCCGCGATGCGCCGGCCGACTCCAGCCGGCGGGCGCGGGTGAAGCTCAGGCCCAGGCCCAGCACGGTGGACAGCAGCACCACCCAGACGAAGGCGCTGTCCAGGCTGAACTGGCTGGCCCAGCTCACGTTGGCCTTGAACCAGCCGCTGAGCGGTGCGGCGATGGCGTGCGCCAGCCCGACCCCACCCAGCGCCACGCCGACGATCACCATCAGGTCGGTCAGCGTCGGGATGCGCGCGTTCTGCGCTTCGTAGGCCGAGATCTTCGCCTTCATCTCATCGATGGCGCGGGTGTCGGCGCCGTTGTGCGCGTCGATCTGCTGGGCGCGGTTGGCCAGGAACAGCAGCACCGCCATCCAGAGGCTGGCGCAGGCCACGTCGACCACCGCGAACTGGCCGAAGGTGGTGGCATCGGTGCCGAACACCTCGCGCATCGCCACCATGTTGGCGCCGCCACCGATCCAGCTGCCGGCCAGCGCGGCCATGCCCTTCCAGGTGTCGCCGGCGACGGTGGCCGGGTGGATCCACGACATGGCCTGGAAGGAGACGATCGCCCCGAGGATGATGCCCAGCGTGCCCGCGCAGAACATCACCAGCAGCCTGGGGCCCAGCTTCAGCACGCCCTTGAGGTCGATGGAGAGCGTGAGCAGCACCAGCGCGGCCGGCAGCAGCACGTCGCGTGCGATGGGGTTGTAGAGCGAGGTGTTGTGGCCGTCGATGAGGCCGGCGGTGTTGTAGATGGCCGGGATGAAGTAGCACAGCAGCAGCGCCGGCACCCAGGCGAAGATCTTTTTCAGCAGGGGCGTGGGGCCGCTGGCGGCCCAGAAAATCAGCGCGAGCGTGGCGGCGATCAGGCCGAGGCCGACGATGTCGTTGGTGATCAGGGCGGTACTGGTTTCGGTCGGCATCTTGCCATCCTCTGTCGATCGAAGAAAAAAAAGCGCCGCATGGAGCGGCGCAATCCAGAGGTTAACACCATCTTCACGCTGCGCCACGGTGCAGCGCAGCGCGTACCGATTACGTCAGCGCAGCCTCGCCACCACCGGGCAGCGACGCGCTCATGTCCAGGATCACGCGCGTGCCACGTGGCTGGCAGGTCTCGATCTGCAGCGCCCAGCCCAGGTGCTCGCACAACTTGGCGATCAGTTCCAGGCCGATCCCGCTCTGTTCGTTGCGGTGCCCGCGTGCCAGGCGGGCGTACACCGCGGCGATTTCCTCCGGGGTCATGCCGTGGCCGGGATCCTGCAGGGTCACCACGGCGCGCTCGGACACGGCGATGTGGATGGTGCCGCGCCCGCTGTTTTCGATGGCGTTGCGCAGCAGGTTGCCGATCGCCGCCTGCACCACCGCCGGCGGCGCCACGATGGCCACGTGCGCCAGGCCGTCCACGGTGATGCGCAGGTCCTTGTCGCCCATCAGGTGACGGTGGTCTTCGATGATGTCCGGCACCAGCTCGTCCAGCGCGATGCGCTCGCCCAGCGCGAGCAGCCGCGCCGGTTCGCGCGCCAGCACCAGCAGCAGCTGGATCAGCTGCTCCACGCCCTGGGCGGTGCGGTGCACGCGCTGGATCTGCTGGCGCGCGCGCTCGGGCAGGCCCGGCTGCTCCAGCGCCAGCTCGGCGGCACCGGTGATCACCGCGATCGGCGTGCGCAGTTCGTGGCTGGCGGTGCTGACGAACACCCGTTCGCGCTCGACGAACTGTTCGTTGCGGGCCAGGTAGTCGTTGACCGCATCGGCGATCACGTACAGCTCCGAGCTGCCGCGCGGATCGACCTCCACGCGCTGCCCGGGCACGCCGGGCTTGAGCACGTCGATGCGCGCGGCCAGCGAGCGCAGCGGGCGCACCAGCCGGCCCACGCCGAAGGAGGCCATCACCACCGTCACCAGGATCATCACCACCCCGGCCAGCATCACCCAGCGCGTGGCGAACTCCTCCAGCTCGTGGAAGTCGTTGATGTCCAGCACCAGCGCCAGCCGGCCCTGTCGCTCGGTGTCGCGCACCATCACCGCACTGGCACGGTCGTTGATCACCACCCCGTCGTGCAGCCCCGGGTGCAGCCCGGCCAGCACCGCCGGCGTGCTGGCGCTGCCGTCCACCTTGAACAGGCGCAGGGTGTCCGAGTCCTGCCAGCGGTAGTGCGGCTCGTGCTCGATGTGGTTGACGATGCTGTCCAGCTCGGAATTGAGCAACGCCCGCCACGCCGAATGTTCGGCATGTTCGTGCACGTAGTTGCCCACGCTGAACACCGCCAGCGAAATCAGCCCGAGGTAGCCGAGCAGCCACCACACCAGCCGCCGGTGCAGCGGGGCCGGCTTACGCGGTCGCATCGACGGCATCGGCGGCGGTGACGCCCAGGCGGTACCCGACCCGTGGCAGGGTATGGATGAGCTTCTGCTGGAACGGCCCATCCACGCTGCGGCGCAGTTCGTAGACGTGCGAGCGCAGCAGGTCGCCATCGGGCGGCTCATCACCCCACAGCGCGAACTCCAGCTGCTGGCGGGTGACCGCGCCGGGGCTGGCGCGCATCAGCACTTCCAGCAGCTTGCGGCACGCCGGGTACAGGTGCAGGGCCTTGCCATCGCGCTGGGCCTCCAGCGTGGCCAGGTCCAGGCGCAGGTCGGCCACTTCCAGCACCTTGCGCGGGCTGCGGCCGTGCGCGCGCACCCACAGCGCCTCCAGCCGCACTTCCAGCTCGGGCAGCGCGAAGGGCTTGGTGAGGTAGTCGTCGGCACCGGCGCGGAAGCCGGCGATCTTGTCGGGCAGCTCATCGCGCGCGGTGAGCATGATCACCGGCACTTCCGAGCCGTGGTCGGCCCGCAGCCGGCGCAGCACTTCCGGGCCTTCCATGCGCGGCAGCATCCAGTCCAGGATCAACGCGTCATAGGCGTGGCTCGCCGCCAGGTGCAGGCCGGTGATGCCGTCGGGGGCCACGTCGAGCACGTGGCCGCGCGATTCGAAATACTCGAAAAGGTTGGCGACCAGCTGGCGGTTGTCTTCTATGACCAGGAGCCGCATGGCAGACTCTCGTGAACGGATGTGCGCATGGTAGCGGCACCGATGTCGGAATCCGGTCGCAATGAGCGATTTCCGACGGTTTTCCTACGCTGTCGGGGGGACAGTGGCGGTTTTGCTGGAGGGGCTGAACGTGCCTGATGCCGTGTGGAGCCGCCATCGTTGGCGAGTGCTGGCCTGCCTGGCCATCGTGATGGCGTTGTTGGCCGGGATCGGCCTGCGCCAGCCCTCGCCGCCGGACGAGCCGCGTTTCGTGCTGGCCGCGCGGGCGATGGTGGAGAGCGGCCAATGGCTGCTGCCGCACCGGGGCAGCGAACTGTATGCCGAAAAGCCGCCGGTGTTCATGTGGATGCAGGCCGCCAGCCACCAGCTGCTGGGCAACTGGACGCTGGCCTTCCTGCTGCCCTCGCTGCTGGCCGCGCTGGCCACGTTGTGGCTCAGTGGGGACCTCGCGCGGCGGCTGTGGGGCCGGCGGGTGGGCATGTGGGCGGTACTGGCGCTGGCCAGCTGCCTGCAGTTCGGGCTGATGGCCAAGCGCGCCCAGATCGACATGGTGCTGGTGGGGCTGACCACGCTGGCCATGTGGGGCCTGCTGCGGCACCTGCTGGAGGCACCGAACCGGCGCGCGTTGTGGATCGCCGGGTTTGCCGCCGGGCTGGGCACGGTGACCAAGGGCGTGGGCTTCCTGCCCCTGCTGGTGCTGCTGCCGTGGGCACTGTGGCGCTGGCGCATGCGCGCGGTGGACGATGGCCTGCGTGGCCGTGGCCCGGCCCTGTGGTGGCTGCTGCCGGCGTTCCTGCTGGGCACGGCCGTGTGGCTGGCGCCGCTGGGCATCGCGCTGTTGCAGCACGCCGACCCGGCCCTGCAGCAGTACGCGCGCGAGCTGCTGTTCAAGCAGACCGGCACGCGTTACGCCAATGCCTGGCACCACGTGAAGCCATCCTGGTACTACCTACAGGTGATGGCCACGCTGTGGCTGCCCGGCAGCCTGCTGCTGCCGGCGCTGCTGCCGGCATGGTGGCGGCGGCTGAAGCGGCTGGACGGGCGCTATTGGCTGCTGCTGGGCTGGGCGCTGCTGGTGCTGCTGTTCTTCACGGCCAGCCCGGGCAAGCGCGAGGTGTACATCTTCCCGATGCTGCCGCTGCTGTGCGTGGCCGCCGCCCCGCTGCTGCCCGGCCTGCTGCGCCGCGCCGGCACGCGCTGGCTGCTGCTGGCCTACGTGAGCGTGCTGGCGATCGCCGCGCTGTGGATCAGCGTCCACCTGCTGGGCGGCAGCCCATGGGCGCATGCGCAGCTGGCGCGCCGGGCCATGCCCGATGACCTGCTGACCCCGCTGGGTAGCTGGCTGCTGGGCTTCGGGCTGGTGCTGGCCGGCCTGGTGATCTGGCTGCGCCAGCGCCGCGCCGGCGTGCTGGTGGTGCTCAGCGCGTGCCTGCTCTGGAACCTGTACGGCTGGGGCCTGATGCCGGCGCTGGACCCGTACAGCTCCGCCTCGGCGCTCATGCAGCGGGTGGGCCAGCGGATCGGCCCCGATGCCCAGCTGGCGCTGCTGGCCTGGCGTGAGCAGAACCTGCTGCAGGCCGACCGCCCGGTCACCGAGTTCGGCTTCAAGCGGCCATGGGACCAGCAATGGCGGCAGGCCGGGCCATGGCTGCAGCACGCGCCGCACGCGCGCTGGCTGCTGGTGCTGGACCAGGCCATGAGCCCGTGCGTGGATCGCGCCCAGGTGGTGGACATCGGCAGCAGCAACCGCAACCGCTGGCAACTGGTGCCGGGCAGCGCCTGGCGGGCCGATTGCGACGCCCACCTGGCGCGTGATGCGGCCTCGGACGAGGAGCAGGACTGAACCGCGGCGATCCGTTGCGCCGGATTAACCTGGCGCAAACACCGCTCCGACCGCTCTCCGACACAGCGCTGACGACCATGGCCGCGGATCAACCGGCCCGACGTCCTGCCCATGCCTTCAGCGCCCGCCTTCCCCGTTCTCGCTTCCCCGCTGGCCCGTGCCAGCGGCCCGCATTTCCTGCAGCGCCACCTGTGGCTGCCGCTGCTGGCCACCCTGGCTGCCAGCGGCGTACTGATGGGGCTGCAGGGCGACCAGTGGCTCGCCGACCAGTTCTATCGGCTTGAAGGCCACCACTGGGCCCTGCAGAACGCGTGGGTCACCAGTCACCTGGTACACAAGGGCGGCAAGTGGGCCAGCACGCTGGCCGCGTTGGTCGCGATCCTGTTGTGCACCCACGCCTGGCGCAGCAAACGCGCGGCCGCATGGCGCTGGCCGATGCTGTACCTGGTGCTGGCCGTGGGGCTGGGCACCGGCGCGGTCTCGCTGCTGAAGTCGCTGACCAACATGGACTGTCCCTGGGACCTGACCCGCTATGGCGGGCTGCGCGAGTTCGTGGGGCTGTTTTCTTCACGACCGCACGACATGTCGCGTGGCATCTGTTTCCCGGCCGGCCACTCCAGCGCGGGCTTTGCCTGGGTGGGCCTGTATTTCTTCGCGCTGATGGTGCGCCCGGCATGGCGCTGGCGCGGCCTGGCCGTCGGCCTGGTTGCCGGCGGTGTGTTCGGGCTTGCCCAGCAACTACGCGGCGCGCACTTCGCCTCGCATGACCTGTGGACGCTGGCGACCTGCTGGCTGATCGCGCTGGCGTTGTACGGGGTGATCCAACCGTTGCAGGTGCGGGCCCTGACCGCCCGTCGCGCGTTGCCACAGGGAGAAGCGGCATGAATGCATCGGTATCGTCCCCATCGCGCGTGGCGGAGCTGGCGCGGCTGCGCCACTGGCGCCCCCAGCTGACCACCGAGCGGTTGATCGCCCTCACCAGCGTGTTCTTCGCGGTGGCCTGCAACGGCCTGTTCTGGCACAGCGCGATGGCCACCCACCCGGGCAGCCTGCGCTTTGCCACCTCGCTGTTCCTGTTCCTGGTGGGCGCGCATTGCCTGCTGATGGGGCTGCTGGTGTGGCGCTGGAATGCCAAGGCCGTGATCGGCGTGCTGTTGCTGGGCACGGCGATGGCCGCGCACTACATGGGCAGTTACCACATCTACCTGGATGCGGACATGCTGCGTAACGTGCTGGCCACCGACCACAAGGAAAGCGGCGAGCTGATGACCCCGGCGTTGATCGCCCCGCTGGTGTTGCTGGCGCTGCTGCCGATGCTGGTGCTGTGGCGGGTGCAGCTGGTGAAGCGCAGCTGGGGCAAGGCGCTGGCGTGGCGCGGCGGCTTCCTGCTGCTCTCACTGCTGGTGGCGCTGGGCGGGGCGATGCTGTCCTTCCAGGAGATGTCGGCGCTGATGCGCAACCAGCGCGAGGTACGGTACCTGGCCACGCCGGGCAACATCCTGCTGGGCCTGCCCAAGGCGCTGCGCGGTGACAACCCGATCCAGCGCGCACCGAAGCTGCCGATCGGCACCGATGCGAAGGCAACACCGCGCGCGGCGGGCAGCCGCCCAAGGCTGCTGGTGATCGTGATGGGCGAAACCGCGCGCGCGCAGAACTGGGGCCTCAACGGCTACGCCCGGCAGACCACGCCCGAGCTGGCGCAGGCCGGGGTGATCAACTTCCCCGACATGCATGCCTGCGGCACCAGTACCGAGGTGTCCCTGCCCTGCCTGTTCTCGCCTTACGGGCGCCACGACTACGACGAGAAGAAGATCCGTGCGCACCAGTCGCTGCTGCACGTGCTGGAGCATGCGGGGATCGCCACGTTGTGGCGCGACAACCAGTCCGGCTGCAAGGGCGTGTGCGAAGGCCTTGAGATGCAGGCACTGGACGATGCCAGGCAACCGCAGCTGTGCGCGAATGGGCGCTGCATGGACGAGATCCTGATCGACGACCTGGCCAGCCAGGTCCGCGCCAAGCCGGGCGACCGGGTGGTGGTCCTGCACCAGTTGGGCAACCACGGCCCAAGCTATTTCGAGCGCTACCCGCCGCGCTTCCGCCACTTCACCGCGACCTGCGACACCGCCGACCTGGGCAAGTGCAGCCGCGAGGAGATCACCAACAGTTACGACAACGCGCTGCTGTACACCGACCACCTGCTGAGCCGCACGATCGGGACGCTGAAGGGCATGGACGACTACGACACGGCGATGATCTACCTGTCCGACCACGGTGAATCACTGGGCGAAAAGGGGCTGTTCCTGCACGGGGTGCCCTACGCGATCGCCCCGCAGGAACAGACGCGCGTGCCGATGACAATGTGGTTCTCCCCGACCTTCGTCGCCAGCCGCGGGCTCAACCTGGCCTGCGTGCGCCAGCGCGCGAGCGCCTACACCGACCACGACAACCTGTTCCCGTCGGTGCTGGGGCTGATGCAGGTGAAAACCAGCCTTTACGAGCGCGACCGGGACCTCTTCGCTGGGTGCGAACGTTGAGGGAGCGCCGAAGCGGGTTTCCGGCTACGCGATGTTACGTGTTGGGTTGGGGTGGGGGGTTTCCGGCTACGCATTCTTACGTATTGGGTTGGGGTGGGGGGTTT
>NZ_JAVWXA010000128.1:0-10451 GCF_036662295.1 Stenotrophomonas sp. | reverse complement strand
CACCCGCCCCAAGCGATGGCGCATGCACGCGCGTGCCTCAGCAAAGCCTTACCCCGCAATTGGGCGAAGAACCGAGAAAAAGGCGTCGCGTTGGTGGTTGTCATGCCGCACCAGAACGTTGGCAGCGCACAGGCGGTCGATCGGGATGCGACCCTACCAGGCCACACACCACGACCCATTCCGCATTCCGCATTCCGAATTCCGAATTCCGCACTTCCCCATCTGCGTTCCGCATCCGGGGGTCACTTCAGTGTCCCGCCAACCCACCTGCACCACCCAGCCCCTCAGTGCCCGCACGCCGGCTGTTGAGGTCAGCTGTCAGCAGACAGCACACCTCACCCACCCTCCAACTGATCAAACAGCCCCGGCTGCCGCACCCCCTCGCGCTCCCGGAACCCGCCCAACCCCACCCCCACCAGCCGATACCGCGTCTCCGCCGGCAGGTCCACCCGCGCACGCAACGCCAGCGCGATATCGCGCAACTCCTCCAGCGACCCCGGCGGCGACTCCGGCGTAAAGCTCCGCGTAATGATCCGGAACTGCGAGGTCTTCAACTTCAGCACCACCGTGTGCCCCACCCGCTCCGTCTTCCGCGTCGCCTGCCACGTCTTCCCCGCCAGCGCCACGATCGCCGCCTCCAGCGCCTCCAACGGCACGTCCTCGGCAAACGTGTCCTCCGACGAGATCGACTGCACCGGCTGGTCCGGCTCCACCGCCCGCTCGTCGATCCCCCGCGCACGGCTGTACAGACGCACCCCGAAACTCCCGAAACGCGCCTCCAGCTCCTCCAGCGGCAGCGAGCGCAGATCGCCCACCGTCGCGATCCCCAGCTCGGCCAGCTTGCCCGCCATCACCTTGCCCACCCCCGGCACCCGGTTCACCGGCAGCGGCGTCAGAAAGCGCTCCACCCGCTGCGGCGACACCACGAACTGCCCATCGGGCTTGCGCCAATCCGAGGCGATCTTGGCCAGGAACTTGTTCGGCGCGATCCCCGCCGACGCCGTCAACCGCGTCTCCTCCCGGATCTGGTCGCGGATGATCTCCGCGATCTCCGTGGCCACCGTCAGCCCGCCCTTGTGCACCGTCACATCCAGGTAGGCCTCGTCCAGCGACAGCGGCTCCACCAGGTCGGTATGGCGCAGGAAGATCTCGCGCACCTGCCGCGACACCGCCTTGTACCGCGCGAAATCCGGCGGCACGAAGATCGCGTCCGGGCACAGCCGCTCCGCGCGCAGCGCCGGCATCGCCGAACGGATCCCGAACACCCGCGCCTCGTAGGAGGCCGCGCACACCACCGAGCGCGCGCCCTTCCAGGCCACCACCACCGGCCTGCCGCGCAGCGACGGATCGTCACGCTGCTCCACCGACGCGTAGAAGGCGTCCATGTCCACATGGATGATTTTGCGCAGAACGGACACGTCGGGAAGGCTCGGGCCTGGATGCGGATTTCTAGATGAACAAGATTACAGCCACACGCCTGAGTATGGTCTTTTCATAACAACAACATGCGGTTTTCAAGCTGAAAACACTACGCCGGCGTACGGTTAAAACGTTTGATTGAATCACTTTTCCTCTGCACTCTTGGGCACTTTCAACAGCAACAATCCGCCCGCGCAGTGCCGGCGGCCCCCGACGTCAACTTCTTCAGGATTGCGCTTTCCATGACTCGTCTCCACGCGTTCTCGCGCGAACAACTGCTGGCCAGCGCCCGCGGTGAACTGTTCGGCCCGGGCAGCGGTCGCCTGCCCAACGATCCGATGCTGATGTTCGATCGCATCACCGACATCCGCGACGACGGCGGCCCCCACGGCAAGGGACTGGTACGCGCCGAACTGGATATCCGCCCGGACCTGTGGTTCTTCGGCTGCCATTTCATCGGCGACCCGGTCATGCCCGGTTGTTTGGGCCTGGATGCCATGTGGCAGCTGACCGGCTTCTACCTGACCTGGCTCGGTGCCCCCGGCCGCGGCCGCGCCCTGGGCTGCGGCGAGGTGAAGTTCACCGGCCAGGTGCTGCCGGAGGCCAAGCTGGTCAGCTATGAAATCGACATCACCCGCGTCATCAACCGCAAGCTCGTCATGGCCCAGGCCGACGCGCGCATGCTGGTGGACGGCCGCGAAATCTATTCCGCCAAGGACCTCCGCGTAGGTCTGTTCACCTCCACCGAGAACTTCTGATGCGTCGCGTCGTCATTACCGGAATGGGCATCACCTCGTGCCTGGGCAACGATCTGGACACGGTGTCCACCGCACTGCGCGAGGGCCGTGCCGGCATCCGCAGCCTGCCCGACCACGCCGACGCCGGCCTGCGCAGCCACGTGGGCGGCAACATCGAGCTGGACCTGGACGCGCAGATCGACCGCAAGGTCAAGCGCTTCATGAGCGATGCCTCGGCCTACGCCTACATCGCCATGCGCGATGCGATCGCCGATGCGGGCCTGGACGAGCAGCAGGTGGCCAACCCGCGCACCGGCCTGATCGCCGGCTCCGGCGGCGGCTCCAGCCAGTGGCAGGTGGAATCGGCCGACATCCTGCGCGCGCGTGGCGTGCGCAAGGTGGGCCCGTACATGGTGCCGCGCACGATGTGCTCCACGGTGTCGGCGTGCCTGGCCACCGCGTTCCAGATCAAGGGCCTGAGCTACTCGCTGTCGGCCGCCTGCGCCACCTCGGCGCACTGCATCGGCGCGGCCGCCGACCTGATCCGCCACGGCGCGCAGGACGTGATGTTTGCCGGTGGCGGTGAAGACCTGCACTGGTCGATGAGCGTGATGTTCGATGCGATGGGCGCGCTGTCCACGCGTTTCAACGACACCCCGGCCACGGCCTCGCGCCCGTATGACAAGGACCGCGACGGCTTCGTGATCGCCGGCGGCGGCGGCATGCTGGTGCTGGAAGACTACGACCACGCGGTGGCGCGCGGTGCGCGCATCTACGCCGAGCTGGTGGGCTACGGGGTGACCTCCGATGGCGCGGACATGGTGGCGCCGTCGGGCGAAGGCGCGGTGCGCTGCATGAACATGGCGATGGCCAACCTGACCGGCCCGATCGACTACCTCAACACGCACGGCACCTCCACGCCGCTGGGCGATGTGACGGAGTTGAAGGCGGTGCGCGAGGTGTTCGGCCAAGACGTGCCGCCGCTGTCCTCGACCAAGGCGCTGTCGGGCCATTCGCTGGGCGCAGCGAGCGTGCACGAGGCGATCTACTGCCTGCTGATGATGCGCGACGGCTTCATCGCCGGGTCGGCCAACATCGGCGAGCTGGACCCGCTGGTGGAAGGCTTCCCGATCGTGCGGCAAAGCCAGGACGCGCAGTTGAACACGGTGATGTCCAACAGCTTCGGCTTTGGTGGCACCAACGCGGCGCTGGTGTTCGGTCGCGTGTGATGCACGGTTGACGCCGTGACCGAAAAGCCCGGCGCACGCGCCGGGTTTTTTGTGCCCGGGTGTGCGCGTGAATGGCGGCGGGGAGCCTGACCTGCGGCATTCGGACGACGCGGTGTGCGGCGGCGGTCATGCGGTCTTCGGTAGAGGTCATGCGTTCGTCGCGCCGATCCGTGGTATCGGCAGTCGTTTGGTCACCGACCCTACCGGGGTCCGCGACGTGCGGATGGCAGATGCGGCGGGCGGCCAATGTCGTCGACCACGCGACATGCCGGAAACGGCGTGCCGCCCGTGCCGTCGACCAACGTGCTGGAGGGACATCGTGGGTAGGGTCGCTCCCCAGACGACCGCACGTACCCTGCCCCGGCCAATGGTGGGCATGACCTTGGCCGAAGAAGGAGGTTCGCGGGAATGAGGCCGAGGCGGTCTTCGGCAGCGGTCATGCGTTCGTCGCGTCGATCGGCGGTATCGGCGGTCGTTTGGGAACCGACCCTACCGGGGTCTACATGCCCTGTCCCGGCCGTGGGTGGGCATGACCCCGGACGGAGATACCCGCTCGCCCGACCGAACCCGCTTTACCGCAGATGCGGCAGCAGCAGCGTGTGCGCGTCTGCCAGCGAATCGACGATGCGGTGGCCCAACGCGCGCAGTTCCGCATCCGGATGCACCAGGTCGGGCACCTGGATGGCGGTCATGCCCGCACCCACCGCCGCGCGGATCCCCGCCGGCGAGTCTTCCAGCGCCAGGCAGCGCGCCGGATCCTTGCCCAGCTTCTGCGCGGCCAGCAGGTAGATGTCCGGCGCGGGTTTGGGATGGGCCACGTCGCTGCTGGTCACCACCACCTCGAAATACGGCAGCAGCCCGGCCGCGGCAAGCTTGCGCGACGCGCGGGGCTGCCGGGTGGAGGTGGCCACCGCGCGGGGAATGCCGTGGTCGTGCAGCAGCTCCAGCAGGTCCACGATGCCCGGCCGCAGCGGCAGGCCGGCCTGGGTGCGGGCTTCGTAGAGATCGTGGCAGCGCGCGAACAACGCGGCCACCTGGGTCGCATCGACGCGCTGCAGCAGCAGGCGCTCGCAGTCACGGTCGCCCAGGCCGACCAAGCGCAGCCAGAACCCGTCCTCGAGCGGCAGCCCCAGCTCGCGTGCCGCCTGGGTCCAACAGGCGATCGACACCCGTTCGCTGTCGATCATCAGCCCATCCATGTCGAAGATCACCGCCTCCGGCAGGAACGGCAGGGCCGCCACGCCGGTCATGGCACGTCGAACAGCGTGTCCAGGTCGGCCGCGTCCAGCATGCGCCACTCGCCTTCGGCCAGCCCGCCCAGCGTCAGCCCGCCCACGCGGCTGCGGTGCAGCGCCTGGACGTGGTTGCCCACCGCCGCGAACATGCGCCGCACCTGGTGGTAGCGGCCCTCGTGCAGCACCAGTTCGGCCTGGCGCGGCCCGCGCACCGCCAGCTCGGCCGGCAGCAGCGGCTTGTCATCGGCCTCCAGCAGCAGGCTGCCACTGGCAAAGCGCGCCGCCTCGTCGCCGCGCAGGTCCTCGGCCAGCGTCACCTCGTAAGCCTTGTCCAGGCGCGACTTGGGCGACACGATCCGGTGCAGCAGCGCGCCGTCATCGGTCATCAGCAGCAGGCCGCTGGTGTCCCGGTCCAGCCGGCCCACCGAGGACAGCACCGGCGCCCGCTCTCGGAAGCGCGGCGGCAGCAGGTCGTAGATCAGCCGGCCCTTGTCCTTGGTCGAGCAGGTGTAATCGCGCGGCTTGTGCAGCATCAGGGTCAGCCCCTGCGGCGGGTCCAGCGGCTCGCCTTCCACCCGGATCGCCTCGTGGGCCACCTGGTCATCGGCATACAGCACCTCGCCGTCGGCATCGGTGATCAGGCCTTCGCGGAACATGCCCTGCACCTGCTTGCGGCTGCCATAGCCCAGGTTGGCCAGCAGCTTGACCAGCTTCATGCCCGGCCCCCGCGGCCCCACGTCGGTGCCTTCTCGCGCGGCGCACGCGCCGGGGTGGCGCTGCGGCTGGCCTTGGTCGCCTCGATCAGCTTGAAGCCGTCGCGCTCGGCCGCCACGCGCACCTGGCCGAAGCTCTCGTTGAGGATCTGCTCATAGGGCAGGTGGCGGTTGGCCACCAGCCACATCCGCCCACCGGGGCGCAGCGCCTGGGCGGCCACGGCGATGAAGCGCTGGCCGATGTCGGGGCGGTCGGCCCGCGACGGGGTGTGGAAGGGCGGGTTGGTGACGATGAAGTCGTACTCGCCTTCGATCCCGGCGGTGACGTCCTGCCAGTGGTAGGCCAGCCGGGCCGGCTTGCCCAGCCGGTCCAGGTTGTCCCGGGCCAGCGCCAGCGCGCGGCCCTCGGCCTCGTACAGGTCCAGCGCGGTCACGCCCGGGCAGCGCGCCAGCACCTCGCTGGACAGGTAGCCGAAGCCAGCGCCCAGGTCGGCGCCGCGCCCGGCCAGGTCGGCCGGCAGCTGTTCCACCAGCAGGGCGGAGGCCGGGTCGATGCGGTCCCAGGCAAAGATGCCCGGGCGGCTCTGGAAACGCCCGCCCAGGATCGCGCGCGGCGCATCCAGGGCCGCCCAGCGCTGGGCCAGCGCCGCGTCGTGCTGGCCGTTGAGCGGGCTGGTCCAGTATGCCCGGCAGTGGTTCTTGGTCAGCTTGCCGCCCAGGCCAGCCAGCTGCTGCAGGTCGCCTTCGCCGGAGCGCGCGCCCTCGTTGTTGTGCTGGCAGGCCACCACGATGCCGCCCGGCGCGGCCAGGGCCAGCGCGCGCGCAAACAGCGCCCGGGCTTCCTCGCGCTGGCGCGGCGGCAGCACCAGCACCAGCGCGTAGCGGGTGTCGGCGGCGGCCAGCTGCTGCTCATCGTGCACGGTCCAGCCACTGGCCTCCAGCGCATCGGCAAACGGGCGGAAGCTCTGTTCGCAGACCAGCTGGCCCGGCTGGGCGTGCTCGCGCAGCGGCCAGCCGTCGCGGGCGCGCAGGAACAGCACCGGGCCGGCCGGCCAGGCCAGCGCGCCACTGGCGAAGGGCAGGAACAGGGTTTCCAGGGGAGCGTCGTGCTGGGCAGCCATCGGGGGGCACATCGAATAAAGAGACGGCCATTCTACCGGTTCGCCCCGATCCGCCCCGCCGCGCCCCACTTTGCGTTTATTCAACGCCGCGTTGATGCCCTGCCAACATCCCAACCGTCAGGGTAGAGGCTCACTTGCGATGGAGATGGCTCATGCGTGCATTGTTTGTCGGTGGCGTGGTGGACAACAGCGAAATGGACATCGAGGGCGCCCAGCCCCCGGTCCACTACCCGCAGGACACCGGCGGCGGGCATTCGCGCTACCGCCTGCACCAGGTGGGCAAGCAGGCCGACGGCAGCCTGGCCTATGCGGTCTACGGTGCGCCGGACATGGCCGATGACGAGGTGGCGCGGGTCGCCGACGAGCGCGCCTACGCACGCCGTTTCGAGGCCGAGCCGGAACTGTTCCAGCATTGATCCCCGCGCCGGGTACCGACCGCCGGTCGGTACCCTGGCCGCGCCCTAGCCTGTGGGCGGCAACGGACGGATCGCCACGATCCGGTCCAGCCAGACCAGGTGCTGCTGCACCGGGGTATCCAGGTCGTCCAGGCGCAACTGTCCGTTGCTGCCCTCGTTCTCATCGGCATCGCGATACTGCTGCACGGTCGGCTGCACCGCCACCGTCCCCAGCACGCGGCTGCCATCGTCCAGCGTGACCTCGACCCGTGCCAGCCCATGCAGCTGCGGCAACAGCGCTTCGAGCGCGGCGATCCGCGCCGGATCGGTGTGAATCTGCGGGGCATAACGCGACATGGACCCTCCTGGGCATTGAACGATGGGGAGCCACCGGCCGCCGGGGCCGGTGACAGGCAGGCGCACCCGCCGTGGGGCCTCAGCGGCGGCGCTGGTCGGCCAGCACGCTGCGCACGGCCGAGACCAGCTGGGCCACCGAGTAGGGCTTGGCCACGTGTTCCTGGAAGCCGGAGGCCAACGCGCGCTTGCGGTCGTCGGCCCGGGCCAGGGCGGTGACGGCCACCGCCGGCAGCTCGCCGGCTTCCACGCCGATGTCCTCGCGCAGGGTGCGCACCAGGCCGTAGCCGTCCATGCCGGGCATGCCGATATCGGTCAGCAGCACGTCGATCCCGGTGTGACCGCCCTGGTCCAGCAGCGCCAGCGCCTCCCCGGCCGAGGCGGCCGCGGTGACTTCGGCGCCCTGCTCTTCCAGCAGGCGGCGCAGGTATTCCAGCACTTCGGGCTGGTCTTCCACCGCCAGCAGGCGCAGGCCCTTGAGCGGGAACGGCTCGATCACCTGTTCGCCGATCGGGCCGCTGAAGACTTCGCGCAGCGGCCGGCCATCGGCCTGCGGCTGGTAGCGCGGCAGGCGCACGGTGAAGGTGGCGCCGTGGCCGTGGCCATCGCTGCTGGCCGACACCGCCCCGCCGTGCAGCTCCACCAGCTGCTGGGCGATGGCCAGGCCCAGCCCCAGGCCGCCGTGGCGGCGGGTGGTGGTGCCATCGGCCTGTCGGAACCGGCTGAACAGGTGGCGCAGGAACTCCGGGGCGATGCCATCGCCGCTGTCGGCCACGCTGACCGACCAGTGGCCGGCATCACCGCTCAGGGTGACCGCCACGCGGCCTTCGGCCGGGGTGAACTTGATCGCGTTGGAGAGCAGGTTCCACAGCACCTGCTGCAGGCGCGTGGCGTCGCCCAGCACCAGCGCCGGGTCGTCGGGCAGCACCAGGCTCATCTGCAGGGCCTTGCCCTCGGCCACCAGCTCCTGGGCACGCATGGCCTCGGTGAGCTGCGCGCGCAGGTCCAGCACTTCCACTTCCAGCTGCACCTTGCCCAGCAGCATGCTGCTGAGGTCGAGCATGTCCGAGATCAGCCGCTTCTGCGCCATGGCGCTGTTGGCGATCACGCCCAGGCCCTTGTACAGCGGGCTGGTGGCGTCCACGCGCTGCAGCAACAACTCGCTCCAGCCCAGGATGGTGGTCAGCGGGGTGCGCAGCTCGTGCGACAGCGTGGCCAGGAATTCATCCTTGAGCCGGGCCATGTTCTCGGCGGCACTGCGCGCGGCGCGCTCGGACTGCAGCAGCTCCTCGCGGGCCATTTCGATTTCGCGGCGCTCGGTCACGTCCGGGCTGCTGCCGGCCAGGCCGATGAAGCGGCCCATGCGCGAGAAGCGCGGGCGCGCGTTCATTTCCAGCCAGCGCCACTGGCCGTCGGCGCGGCGGCCGCGCACCAGGGCGTGCATGGAGCGCTGCGCCTTGAGCGCCTCCTGCAGTTCGTAATCGAACACGGAGGCATCGTCGGGGTGGACCAGGCCGCGCCAGACATCCTCGGGCACGCGGTCATCGCCACCGAAAAATTCGGTGAAGGCGCTGTTGACGAAGCGCGCATGGCCGCGCTCATCCAGCACCCACACCGGCATGGGCAGGCCATCGGCCAGGGCGCTGAAGCGCGCCTCGCTCTCGGCCAGCTCCACTTCGATCTGCTTGCGGCTGGTGATGTCGAAGAACACCACGGCAACGCGGTGCTCGCCCGGCTCACCGACGCGGACGGCCTCCACCGAGTACCAGCGCCCCAGGGCACGGGCCTCCAGCTCGAACTGCTGGGCCTGGCCGGTCAGGGCCACCTGGCCGTAGATGCGGAACCAGTCGGTCTCGTGCGCGGGCACCATGGCGGTGATGCGCTGGCCGGGGGCGTCCACCAGGCCGGTGTTGCGCTCGAAGGCGTCATTGACCTCCAGGAACCGGTAATCGACCGCCCGGCCTGTTTCGAACAGCACTTCGATCACGCAGAAACCGGCGTTCATCTGCTCCAGCATGGCGCGGTACATGCCGGGATCGGATGCGGGCGCCATGAAGGAGGGGCGTTCTAGCGTGGAAGCAGGGAGGCTGGACAAGGGGTCTTTTGAGGCAACTGGCGAAACGGAGGGATACAGCATCTTCCAGAGGGCGTATTCGTAGCGTCAAGCGCCAAGGGTGGGGTTGACCTGGGTGAATTGGCGCCAACCGTGAAGACGGGCGGCCCCCGGGGCGATTGTTCGCCCGGGCGATCAGGATCACACTGATCTTCGATCCCATCCGTGATCGAGACCGAGGAATCGTCATGAACCGCAATCCCTGGGTGGCCGGTGCCTTGGCCTGTCTGCTGGTGATCGGCACGGCGGGCGCCGCCGGGCCGCGCTCGGTGACCGACCCGAAAGCGCCGCGGGCGCTGACGGTGGAGGGGCCGGTGCAGGTGCAGTGGACCGATCCGGCCCAGTTCACCGAGATCCGCGGCAGCACCAACCGGTTCGAGGCCGAACGCGGCAACTGGGTGCAGCAGCTGGCCCAGTACGTGCGCACGACGGCCAGCAAGCAGCTGCAGCCGGGCCAGCAGCTGGAGGTGACGCTGACGGACATCAAGCGCGCCGGCGACTACGAGCCCTGGCACGGCCCGCGCGGCAACGACATCCGGATCCTGCGCGATGTCTACCCGCCGCGGATCACGCTGACCTACACGCTCAAGGACGCGCAGGGCCAGGTGCTGGGCGAAGGCGAGCGCAAGCTGGTGGACAACGGCTACCTGCACAACATCGGGATGCAGAGCGACACCGACCCGCTGCGTTACGAGAAGCGGCTGCTGGACGACTGGGCCCGCCGCGACCTGCGCGCTACGGCTACGGCGAGTAACTGAGTTTCCGACGATCAGCAGCGGGCGCGGGTGCCTTGCGTGTGCCGGCTTGGTCGCGCGGGGTGGGGGTGTGCGGGTTCGCGGGACACGCGGTGAATCCCGCTCCGCGGTCCGGCCCAGCCGCTGGCGGCTGTGCGTTCAGTCGCATGCGAGGCAGTGCCTCGCAATCCATGCGCCTTCACCCATGGACGCTCGCACACGCCATCCATGGCGTGTGACGGTCCCGCGAACCCGCACACCCCCACCCCCGACAGTTGGCCGGTGGCCCGCAGGAGAGCACCAACCGCGCACTGGTGGTTGGTCGGCGGTCGTAGAGAACAAGGGTGGCTGTGGGATGCCGGCCAGCGGCCGGCACTACCGGCTTTTCCGGTGCGCACCGG
>NZ_JAVWXA010000127.1:0-10644 GCF_036662295.1 Stenotrophomonas sp. | reverse complement strand
GGTTGGCGGGACACGCCGTTAACCCGTCCATGGGGGCTCGCATACGCCATCCATGGCGTATGACGGTCCCGCCAACCCACCCACCCCGACCCCCGACAGTTGGCCGGTTGGCTTGGGGAGAGAAAGAGCAAAGGCAGGAGCCGGAATCCTCAGTCGCACCGCACCTTCGGCGCCAGCACCCGGGTCCAGATGGCATAGCCTTCCGGCTTCATGTGCAGCATGTCCTCGCGGAACAACGCCTGGCGCGGCTGTCCGTCGCTGCCCAGCATGGGGGTGTAGATGTCGCTGTAGCCGGTGCGGGGCAGCTTGGCCAGCGCGGCCTTGATCAGGGCGTTGGCCTCGATGATGGCCGGCAGCAGGTTCGCGCGCGAGGGGCTGGGCTTGATCGAGATGTAGTCGACAGTGGTGGTGGGCAGGTCGCGGTGCACGCGCTGCACGAAGGCCACCACGTCGTCGCGGACCTGCACGGCGCTGCGGCCGCTGTTGAGGTCGTTGTCGCCGGCGTAGAAGAACACCTTGCACGGCGCGTACGGGGCCACGATCTGGCCGGCGTACCAGGTGCTGTCGCGCACCTCCGAGCCGCCGAAGCCGCGGTTGAGCACCGGCTGCCCCGGGAAGTCGGCGGCCAGGCGGTCCCACATCCGGATCGAGGAGCTGCCGATGAAGAGAATGCCGCCGCGCGCTGGCGGGTTGGCAGCGTCGGCCTTGGCGAAGTCGGCCATGTCCTGCGCCCAGGCCACGTTGGACACCTGCGCCGGCACCTGCGGGGCGGCCTGCCGCGGTTCCGCGGGCGGGGACAGGGCGAAGGCGGGCAGGGCGGCGCCCAGGGCCAGGGCGAGCAACAGGGGGCGGGTGCAGCGGTAACGCATCGGCAGACTCCTCGGCTTGGCGCCCGTCGGGCGCCCGGTTCGGTTGACCCCCATCATAGAAGCGGATGATCCCGGCCGCTTTGCCGGGCACGGCGGGGCATCCCGGTGCCCCGGCCGTCGCGGTGACGGGGCCGCCCGCAGGCCCCGGCCGCGGCCGCCTTCGACAATGGGCCGCCGGGCTTGTGGCAAAATGACGGATTGCCCGCCCATTCAGCCATGCCCATGACCTCCTGCCGCGTGCTGTTCCCCTCGTCCCGGCCCGCCCCGCCGCGCGGAGCGTGCCTACGTGGCTGATGAAATCGGGCACATGCCGCGCGGTCCCCGCCGCATCTTCAAGGCCGCGGTCTGGTCCTGGCAGGGGCTGCGCGCGGCCTGGCTGCACGAGTCCTCCTTCCGCCTGGAGGTCTACCTGCTGGTGGTGCTGGCCCCGGTCGCGCTGTGGCTGGGCCAGAGCCCGGTCGAGCGCGCGCTGATGATCGGCTCGATGCTGCTGGTGCTGGCCATGGAACTGGCCAACTCGGCCATCGAAGCGGTGATCGAGCGCTATGGCAGCGAATTCCACGAGATGGCTGGCCGCGCCAAGGACATGGGCTCGGCGGCGGTGTTCGTGCTGATGATGAACGTGCTGCTGTGCTGGGCCCTGGTCCTGCTTCCCCGCTTTTTCTGAGCTGCCCCCCGGCTCATTCCCCCTTGTAAGGATCCACGTCCATGTTCCTTGAGTTGCTGTCCGACCCGAACGTCTGGTTGACCCTGTTCACGCTGAGCGCCCTGGAAATCGTCCTGGGCATCGACAACCTGGTCTTCATCTCCATCGCCGTGAGCAAGCTGCCCGAAGCGCGCCGTCCGTTCGCGCGCAAGCTCGGCATCGCGGTGGCCTGCATCACCCGCATCGCCCTGCTGGTGTCGCTGGCCTACCTGGCGCACATGGAAGCCAACCTGTTCACCGTGGCCGGTATCGGCATCTCCATCCGCGACCTGGTGCTGATCCTCGGCGGCCTGTTCCTGATCATCAAGGGCGGCATGGAAATCCGCGAGCTGATCACCGGCGGCGAAGACGAAGACCCCACCACCACCAAGGCCTCGGCCGTGTTCGGCATGGTCATCGCGCAGATCGCGGTGATCGACATCGTGTTCTCGCTGGACTCGGTCATCACCGCCGTCGGCATCGCCGACCACGTGCCGGTGATGGTCGCCGCGATCCTGCTCTCGGTGGCGGTCATGCTGCTGGCGGCCAACCCGCTGGGCCGCTTCATCGACGCCAACCCCACCGTGAAGATGCTGGCGCTGGCCTTCATCCTGCTGATCGGCGCGGTGCTGATCCTGGACGGCCTGGGCGTGCACGTGCCCAAGCCCTACATCTACGCCGCGATGGGCTTCTCGGTGCTGGTGGAATGGCTGAACCTGCTGATGCGCCGCCGCGCCGTCGCCCACCACGTGCCGGGCGCCGGCAACTGGTAACGGGGGGGCGCGCGTTGGCGCCCTGGCAGGCCAGGTGCCGACCGGTGGTCGGCACCGATCCGCGGCGTCGCTGGTGACGCGGGCTTTACCGCAGACGTGGCATGCTCCGGCTCCTGTCCACCGAGCGCCGGAGCCGGCCATGCGATCGCTTTCCCGTCTGTTGCTGCTGGCCGTGCTGGCCTCCCTGTTGTCAGGCTGCGGCTACAACGCCATCCAGCAGAAGGACGAACAGGTCAAGGCCGGCTGGTCCGAAGTACTCAACCAGTACAAGCGCCGCGCCGACCTGATCCCCAACCTGGTGCAGACCGTGGAAGGCTATGCCAACCAGGAACGCCAGGTGCTCACCGACGTGACCAACGCGCGCTCGCGGGTGGGCCAGATCAACGTCAACGCCGACGACGCCGAATCGCTGAAGCAGTTCCAGCAGGCGCAGGGTGAACTCAGCGGGGCGTTGTCGCGCCTGCTGGTGGTCACCGAAAACTACCCCAACCTGAAGTCCGACCAGGGCTTCCGCGACCTGCAGGCGCAGCTGGAAGGCACCGAAAACCGCATCACCGTGGCGCGTGGCCGCTATATCGGGATGGTGCAGGAGTACAACACCTACATCCGCTCGTTCCCGCAGGTGATCACCGCCAAGATCTTCGGCTATGCGGTCAAGCCGAACTTCACCGTGGACAACGAAGCGCAGATTTCCCAGCCGCCGGCGGTCAAGTTCGGTTCGCCGGCCCCGGCCCCGGCCCCGGCCCCCCAGCCGGCCGCGCAGCCGCAGCCGCAGCCGCAGCCGGGCACCTGAGCCGGTGAACACGCGCCTGATGCGCTGGGTCCTGCTGCTCTGCCTCGGGCTGGCATTGCCCGCCTGGGCACAGACCGAGGCGGCGATCCCGCCGATGGCCTCGCCGGTGGTGGATACCACCGGCACCCTGGAGGCGGCGCAGATCCAGGCGCTCGAGGCCCAGGCCTTGGCGCTGCAGCAGCGCAAGGGCAGCCAGCTGCAGATCCTGATGGTGCCCAGCACCGCGCCGGAATCGATCGAGCAGTACACCCAGCGGGTGTTCGAGCAATGGCAGGTCGGGCGCAAGGGCGTGGACGACGGCGTGCTGCTGGTGGTGGCCAAGGACGACCGCCGGGTCCGCATCGAGCCCGGCTACGGCCTGGAAGGCGCGATCCCCGATGCGATCGCCAACCGCGTCATCCAGGAATACCTGGCCCCGCGCTTCCGCAACAACGACTACGCCGGCGGTCTCAGCGATGCCAGCGCCGCGCTGGTCAAGCTGATCGACGGCGAGGAGCTGCCTGCGCCGGTCAGCACCCATCGCAGCCAGGGCGCCCCGGCCGGTGGCAACTGGACGCTGGCGCTGGGCATCGGCCTGTTTGTCGGCATGTTCCTGCGCGGCCTGCTGGGCTGGGCGCCGCGCCCGCTGCGCGCGCTGTTGAGCGGTGGCGGCGCCGGGCTGGCCGCGTTCCTGCTCACCTCGCTGGTGGCGGCCAGTGGTGCGGCCGCGCTGGTGGGCCTGCTGGTCGGGCTGACCTCGGCCGGTCGCGGCGGCGTGTTCGCACGCGGCGGCGGCTGGGGCGGTGGCAGCTGGGGCGGCGGTGGCGGCTTTGGCGGTGGCGGTGGCGGTGGCTTCGGCGGCGGTGGCGGTGGCGGCTGGGGTGGCGGCGGTGGGCGTTCCGGAGGCGGTGGCGCCTCGGGAGGCTGGTGATGCGCTGGTGGCGCCATCTGTTCGCGCCCAGCGTGGGCCGCGCGTTCCCGCCGGCCCGGCTGCAGGCCATCACCGAGGCGATCGCCGCCGGCGAGCGTGGCCATGGCGGCCAGGTGATGTTCGCGCTGGAGGCCGACCTGCCCCTGCAGGCACTGTGGCAGGGCGTCACCCCGCGCCAGCGTGCCGAGCAGGCCTTCGCCCAGCTGCGCACCTGGGATACCGAAGACAACAACGGCGTGCTGGTCTACCTGCTGCTGGCCGACCATGCCATCGAGCTGGTCGCCGACCGCGGCCTGCGCGGCAAGGTCGGGGAGGCGCAATGGGCAGCCATCTGCGCCCACATGCAGCAGCAGTTGCGGCAGGGCGCCGTGCACGAGGCGGTACTGCTGGCCATCGAGGAGGTCTCCGCGCTGCTGGCCGGGCACTATCCGCCGCGGCCCGGGTCCAACGGCGATGACCTGCCCGACGCACCCCAACTGCTTGGTTGAGGTGGCGCGGCCTTAGAATATCCGCTGACCTGCAAGGCATCGCCCATGATCTATCTCCACGACATCGATCCCATCGCCCTCTCGCTCGGGCCGATCAAGGTGCATTGGTACGGCATCATGTACCTGCTCGGCTTCACCGCCGCCTGGTGGCTGGGGCGCAAGCGGATCGCGGCCGGGCGCCTGCCCGGGGTGGATGCCAACGGGTTCTCCGACCTGCTGTTCTACGCCATGCTCGGCGTGGTGGTGGGCGGCCGCGTGGGCTACATGCTGTTCTACGCGCTGGGCGATTTCCTGCACAACCCGCTGCTGCTGTTCAAGGTGTGGGATGGCGGCATGAGCTTCCACGGCGGCCTGCTGGGCGTGCTGTTCGCCTCGTGGTACTGGTCGCGCAAGCACCGCCTGCACCTGTTTGACACCATCGATTTCATGGCCCCGCTGGTGCCGCTGGGCCTGGGCTTTGGCCGCATCGGCAACTTCATCGGCGCCGAGCTGTGGGGCAAGTACACCGATGGCACCTGGGGCGTGGTGTTTCCCAGTGGGCTGCCGGCCACGCTGGCGCCGCTGGACATGACCATGCTGCGCGCGCAGTTCGCCACCGGCGCGCTCAACGAATACGCCCGCCATCCCTCGCAGCTGTATGAAGCGCTGCTGGAGGGCCTGGTGATGTTCGTGGTGCTGTGGGTGGTGTCGGCCAAGCCGCGCCATCGCTACGTGATCGCCGGCCTGTTCGCGCTGATGTATGGCGTGTTCCGCTTCGCCGTGGAGTTCGTGCGCATGCCCGACAACGGCGTCTACATCGCCTTCGGCTGGCTGACCAAGGGCCAGATCCTGTGCGTGCCGCTGATCGTGTTCGGCCTGGTGCTGCTGGCGCTGTCGCGCCGCGCGCCGGTGCTGCAGCCGGTGCTGCCGGCCCCGGCCGCCGGAGCGCGCGCATGAAAGCCTACCTGGACCTGCTGCAGCACGTACTGGACCACGGCGCGGAGAAATCCGACCGCACCGGCACCGGCACGCGCAGCGTGTTCGGCTGGCAGATGCGCTTCAACCTGGCCGACGGCTTCCCGCTGGTGACCACCAAGAAGCTGCACCTGCGCTCGATCATCCACGAGCTGCTGTGGTTCCTGAAGGGCGACACCAACATCGGTTACCTGCAGGACCACCAGGTGCGCATCTGGGACGAGTGGGCCGATGCCAACGGCGACCTCGGCCCGATCTACGGCAAGCAGTGGCGCAGCTGGGCCACCGCCGATGGCGGCAGCATCGACCAGATGCAGTGGCTGGTGGAGGAGATCAAGCGCAACCCGGATTCGCGGCGGCTGGTGGTCAGCGCCTGGAACGTGGGCGAGCTGTCGCAGATGGCGTTGATGCCCTGCCACAACCTGTTCCAGTTCTACGTGGTGGACGGCAAGCTCAGCTGCCAGCTGTACCAGCGCAGTGGCGACATCTTCCTGGGCGTGCCGTTCAACATTGCCAGCTACGCGCTGCTCACCCACATGGTGGCGCAGGCCACCGGGCTGGGCGTGGGCGATTTCGTGCACACCCTGGGCGATGCGCACCTGTATTCGAACCACTTCGAGCAGGCCCGCCAGCAGCTGGCGCGTGAACCGCGCGCGCTGCCCACCTTGTGGTTGAACCCGGCGGTGACCGACCTGTTCGGTTTCCAGTTCGGGGACATCCGCATCGACGGCTACGATCCGCACCCGGCGATCAAGGCCCCGGTGGCGGTGTGAGTGCGATGACGTTGTCGCTGATCGCCGCGCTCGACCGCGACCATGGCATCGGCCGTGACAACCAGCTGCCCTGGCAGTTGCCCGACGACCTCAAGCGTTTCAAGGCGCTGACCCTGGGCAAGCCGATCCTGATGGGGCGCAAGACGGCCGAGTCGCTCGGCCGCGCGCTGCCGGGGCGGCCCAACCTGGTGCTGACCCGCAGCGGGCAGGTGCCGTTCGCGGGCATGCAGGCGGTGGCGTCGATCGACCAGGCGCGCCAGTACGCCAGCGAGGCCGGCGCGGTCGAGCTGTGCGTGATCGGCGGAGGCGAGGTCTACCGGCTGGCGATGGCCCAGGCCACCGACCTGCACCTGACCTGGGTGAATACCCGCGTGGCGGCCGACACCCACTTCCCGCCGGTCGATCCGGCGCACTGGGTCGAGGTGGCACGTGAGCACCACCCTGCCGATGCGCGGCATGCGATGGCGTTCGACTTCGTGGATTACCGCCGGCGCTGAGCCCGTTGACGGAAGGACCGGCCTTGCGCTCCCAACGCCGCGTTGACGTCGCCAAGGCACGCCAGGTCAGGCATGCGGTCGCGTCCTTGCGGGTGTCCGCGCTCAGGCCGGTGGCCGGTAATGGCCGATGATGGGGTGGGCGAACAGCAGGTTTTCTTCGCGGGTGCCGCGCGCGATGTTGTGCAGGATCAGCGGGGTGTCATCGGCCAGGCGGCGGTCGGAGACGATGCCCACGTGCAGCAGGCCGCTGCCGTTGAGCTTCCAGGCCACGATGTCGCCGGCGGCATAGTCCGCCGGCTGGGTCGATGCCGGCTGCTGCCAGCCCTGGCGCTCGAACCAGCGCATCAGGTTGGGCACCCGCCGGTGGTCGATGTTGCGATCCGGCCGCGACAGGCCCCACAGCGCCGGATAGGCGCTGAAGTCGCCGCGCATGTCTTCGTGGATGCGCTGCTGCAGGTCCAGGCCTTGGGTGCGCAGCGCACGCACGATGACGTCGGTGCACACGCCGCGATCCAGCGGCACGTCACCGCCGGGGTAGGCCAGCACGGCGTAGGCCGGGTCGTAGCGCACGGTCTGCCCGACCTGGCCGCGCGCGGCGGCCACCAATGGCGGCGAGGGCGCACGGGTGCCAGCGGCGGCGGCCGGCGCCGGCGCGGAGACGGCCGCCACACCGGTCGGTGCCGGCGCACGTTCGCAGGCCGCGACCAGCAGCGCCAGCACCAGCGGCCACCACCGGGACGCGGCGCGCGTCATGCCGGGGTGGGGGTACTTCCGCCGGTGTCACCGGCCGGCTCGGGCGCGCGGCGCGGTGGGTGGCGCGGCCCGCGGTCGCGGCGCTGGCCCTGCCCCTGGCGCGGCGGCCGGGCGTTGCCCGGTTCGCCTTCGCCGCTGGCGCGTCGTGCCGGCGGGCGCGGCGGCGTGGCCGGCTTGGGCACGTCGCGGCCGGGCACCTGCACCACGCGCAACTCTTCGGTATCCAGCCGCAGCGCGGTCAGCTTGCCGCCCCACACCGCGCCGGTATCGATGGCATGCACGCCCTGGGTGATGGTGAGCCCCAGGGCGGACCAGTGGCCACACACGATCTTCAGGTCGCGCTCGGCACGGCCGGGCACTTCGAACCACGGGTACAGGCCCTGTTCCTGCGTGCCCGGGGTGCCCTTGTCCTCGATCCCGATGCGGCCGCGCGGGGTGCAGTAGCGCATCCGGGTGAACAGGTTGATGATCGCCCGCGAGCGGTCGTAGCCGGACAACCCCGGCGACCAGCTCGGCTTGTCGCCATACATGTTGCGGAAGAGCTTGCGGTAGCCGCTGCCATGCAGCTGCGCTTCCACTTCGCGGGCATGCTTCTCGGCCAGCTGCGTGGTCCACTTGGGCGCCAGCCCGGCGTGGATCATCATCCAGCCCAGGTCGCGGTCGATGTGCAGCAGTTTCTGCAGGCGCAGCCACTCCAGCAGCTCGTCGCGGTCCTCGGCCTGCACGATGCGCAGCAGGTCCGGGTTGACCTTGCGCTGCTCTTCCTCGGTGCGCGCGCCCACCGCCAGCAGGCTCAGGTCATGGTTGCCCAGCACCACCACGCTGCTCTCGCGCAGCGAGTGCACCAGGCGCAGGGTCTCCAGCGACTGGCCGCCGCGGTTGACCAGGTCGCCGCAGAACCACAGCTTGTCCACCGCCGGGTCGAAGTTGATCTTCTCCAGCAACCGCTGGGTGACGTCGTAGCAGCCCTGCAGGTCGCCGATGGCCCAGACACTCATGCGTGCGCCTCCATCAGTGCAGTGTGCGTGGAACGGTCAACACGAACGGCGCGATGGGCGCGGCGAACTCGGTGCCATCGTCGGCGACCATGTCGTAATGCCCTTGCATCGTGCCGTGTTCGGTTTCCAGCATGACACCGGAGGTGTAACGGAAGTCTTCACCCGGGCGCAGCCGCGGCTGCTCGCCGATCACCCCGTCGCCATCGACATGCTCGGTGCGCCCGTTGGCATCGGTGATGCGCCAGTGGCGTGCCACCAGGCGCGCGGCGACGCGGCCGCCGTTGTGGATGCGGATCGTGTAGGCGAACGCGTAGCGCCCGTCCTCCGGCGTGGACTGGTCATCGAGGAAACGCGGGGCGACCTCGACGGAGATCGCGTAGTGTGCAGCGTCGTTCATGCAGGCAGTTTAGTGAAAGTTGTGCAGGTTGAGGTGAGCGCGGCAATCGCCGGCGCGCCCGGGCAGGGCGCAGCGGCGGTGCAGCGTGCCGGCGCGCGGCCAGGACCGCGCGCGCTGGCGTTCACCCCTGGGGGGCGTCGGGGCCGGGTGCGTGCGGCACGTTGGCCAGCGCGATGAACTGGGCCACGTCCAGCTGCTCGGCCCGCGCATCGCTGCGCACGCCGGCCGCCTCGAACTGCTCCGGCGTGCAGACCCCGTTCAGCGCATTGCGCAGGGTCTTGCGGCGCTGGCCGAACGCGGCGCGCACCACATCGGCAAAGCGCTTGCGGTCCACGATGCCCACCGTGGCCGGGTCGCGCGGGATCAGCCGCACCACCGCCGAATCCACCTTCGGCGGCGGCCGGAAGGCACCCGGCGGCACCACGAACAGCGAGGTGACCTTGCAGAACGCCTGGAGCATCACGCTCAACCGGCCGTAGACCTTGCTGCCGGGGTCGGCGGCCATGCGGTCCACCACTTCCTTCTGCAGCATGAAGTGCATGTCGGTGACCACCGCCGCGTGGTCCAGTGCATGGAACAGGATCGGCGAGGAAATGTTGTAGGGCAGGTTGCCGACCAGACGGATCCGGCCGTCGCCGGCGAGCGCGGTGAAGTCCACCTGCAGCACGTCGCGGTGGATGATGGTCATCTCGCCCAGCGGCTCGGCCGCGGCCGCCAGCGGGCCGACCAGGTCGCGGTCGAACTCGATCACGGTCAGGCGCGGGTGGCGACGCAGCAGCGGCAGGGTGATCGCGCCCTGGCCCGGGCCGATCTCGACCAGGCGGTCGTCGTCCTTGGGGTTGACCGCCAGCACGATCCTGTCGATATAGGTGCGGTCGGCCAGGAAGTGCTGGCCGAGCTGCTTTTTGGCCGGTCCGGTGAACCCGGCGGCGGAAGAGGAATACGGTGAAGTCATGGCGTCAGTGTACGTTGCCGCGCCAGCCGGGCACACAGGCCGGTGGCAGCGAAGAGGCTGGAGGGGTCGGCGATGCCGCGGCCGGCCAGGTCCAGCGCGGTGCCGTGGTCGACCGCCACCCGCGGGTAGGGCAGGCCCAGGGTGATGTTGACCGCCTGCTCGAAGCCGCTGTACTTGAGCACCGGCAGGCCCTGGTCGTGGTACATCGCCAGCACCGCATCGACGCCGGCCAGCCGGGCCGGCAGGAAGGCGGTATCGGCCGGCAGCGGCCCGATCAGGTCCATGCCCGCCGCGCGCAGGCGCTCCAGCAGGGGAATGACCAGGTCCAGTTCCTCACGGCCCAGGTGGCCGTCTTCGCCGGCATGCGGGTTGAGCCCAAGCACGGCGATGCGCGGGGCGGCGATGCCGAACTGGCCCTGCATGGCCGCGTGCACGATGCCCAGCGTGTGGGCCAGGCCGTCGGCGGTGATCGCATCGGCGACCGCGCGCAGCGGCAGGTGGGTGGTGGCCAGGGCCACGCGCACGATGTCGTTGGCCAGCATCATCACCACCTGCACCCCGGCCTGGTCGGCCAGCAGTTCGGTGGTGCCGCTGTAGGCGATGCCGCCCTGGTTGATGACCGCCTTGTGCACCGGACCGGTGACCACGCCGTGCAGTTCGCCGGACAGGCAGGCCTGGCCGGCCGCAAGCAGGGCACCGATCACGGCGCCTGCATTGGCAGGATCGGTGTGGCCGAAGCGACTGGGCGTGGGATTGGCAACGGCGCGCAGGCGCAGGTCGCCGGGGACGCGGGCAGGCG
>NZ_JAVWXA010000126.1:4433-10732 GCF_036662295.1 Stenotrophomonas sp. | reverse complement strand
GCTTACATGGACGTACTTGCAGCGTGTCCCGCACCCCCGCCCGTACCCGCCCCAACACGTAAGGCAACGCACTCGCGCACTTGCGCACTAGCGCTTAGGCCGCCGCGCCCCAACGCGCAACGCCAGCAATCAGACCTCGCGTTTGCAAACCACCCACTCAACGCGCCGCACCCGCTCCCGGCGGATACGCCGCGAAAATCTTGTCCAGCCCCGCCTCCACCGCCGCGTTCACCTTCGCCGGCGAATCCGGCACCGTCCCGCTCGCCGTCCCGCGCCAGATCGCCTGCTTCGTCTTTGCATCGAACATGTCCACCACCAGCGTCCCCACATCGTAGGTATGCACCGTCGTCGTCGCCTGGCCCATCCCCATTCCCATCCCGCCCCAACCACCGCGCCAGCCCCAGCCGCCCATCCCGCTCCCGGTGTAGAACGTGTCCAGGCTCTGCTTCTGCGCCGTGATCACATGCACCGCCAGCGCGATATCACCGCCCTGTGGCACCTCGCTCAACCCCTTCGCCTGCATCCGCGTGTTCACCCCCGCCACGATGCGCTGCTGCACCAGCGGCGATGCCGCCTTGGGCGTGATCGCCCACGAATACGTCTTGTAACCGCTGAAATTGGCGGTGTTGTCATAGTCCGTCTTGACCGTGGGCGATGCCGCACAGGCGACCAGCGCGCTGGCCAGCACGGCAATGGCGATTGCTTTCATGACTCAGGCTCCGTTGCAGGGTGGAATGCGCGGTGGCGCACGGGAATCCAGCTTCGCCGCCGGCCGGGGCCGCGCACATCCGGATTGGTACTGCGTCCGCGCCCAGTATTTCTACTGCGCCACCCGCCTCACGCCTGCAGCGAGCGCGACACGAATGCCCGGCCCGCCAACGCCGCGTGCACCGCCGGCAACAGATCGTCGCCCGCGTCCGCCTTCAGCACATAGCTGCATACCCCCAGCCCCATCGCCTGCCGCACCATCTGCGATTCGGCATGCACCGTGATGAATACCACACCCAGCACCGGCCGCTGCGCACGCAACCGGCGCGCCGCCTCCAGCCCACTCATCCCCGGCATCGCGATATCGGTCACCACCACGTCCGGCAGCATCGTCTGTGCCGCCTGCACCAGCGACTCACCGTCCTGCACCAGCCCGATCACCTCGAAATGCTCGCACAACAAGCCGCGAAGCTGGCGCCCCATCGCACACCCATCCTCGGCCAGCAGCACCCGCACCGCACTCATGGCTTGCGCCCGTTCACCGCGTGCGGCGATGGTGGGCGCCGGCTACCGGCCCCGGCAAGGGCAAAACAACCGGGCCCTGGCAAGTAAATCTACTTGCCGGCCACGCCGCGGCCCTCAGTGCCGGATCAGCCCTTCCTGCTCGGCCTTGCGCACCAGCTCCAGCGTGCCGTGCACGCCCAGCTCCTGCATGATCGCGTACTTGTGCGACTCGATCGTGCGCACCGACACCCCCAGCTCGTAGGCGATCTGCTTGGAGCGCAGGCCCAGCGACACGTATTCCAGGATGCGCAGCTGTTTTTCGGTGAGGCTGTAGGCAGGGCGCCCGGCGCAGACGATCGCGTTGGCCGCCAGCGTCGGGGTGACATAGGTCTGCCCGCTCATGATCCCGGCCAGCGCCCGCATCAGCTCATCACCGGCCGAACTCTTCAGGATGTAACCCCGTGCCCCGGCGCGGATCGCCTCGGCGGCCACGCTGGATTCGTCATGCATGGTCAGGAACACGACCGGCATCGCATAGCCCTCGCCATGCATCACGCGCATCGCCTCGATGCCGCTCATGCCGGGCATGCTGATGTCCGTCACTACCACGTCGGGCGGGTCGCGCCGTACCGAGCTCAGCAGCTGTTCCCCGGACCCCACCAGCTCGATGCTCTGGAAACTGTCGGCCAACAACCGTTCGATGCCCTGCGCGACCAGCGTGTGGTCATCGGCCACTACCACCCGGCGGAACTGCATCGGCACCGGACATGCACTCATGACGCCCATCGCGCTTGCTCCCTCGGCATCAACCCTCCCCTGATTGATCGGCGCGTCACCGGAGCTGGCCGGGCGCGCACCACGCGACCTTGCGAGCGCCGCCGTGACGGCCTTGTGAGGCACTGCCGGTCAGCCGCGCAGGGTCTGCCGCGGGCATTCCCCGAACACGTGCCGATAGGCCACCGAGAACCGGCCCAGGTGAGCGAACCCGTAGCGGGTGGCGATCTCGGTGACACTGTCTCCGCCGCGCGCGCGCAGCAGCGCACGGCGCGCCAGGTTGAGCCGCGCCAGCTGGTGCCAATGGCACGGTCCGTGCCCGTAGACGTCACGGAACACGCGCTCGAGCTGGCGCTCGCCCACGCCCAGCGCCTGGCCCAGGCCACGGCTGTCGAAGGGGCGATCGTGCTGCGTTGCCAGGTAGTACTCGGCCTGGCGCACCAGTGCATCGCGCTGGCGTTCCACCCCGGTGCCCACCGCCCGGCCGACCGGGCCACGGTCGCAGGCGGCCACCGCATCGATGAACAGCCCCAGCACCCGCTCGGCCTGCGCCAGCCCCGGCGGCCACGCGCGTGCGGCCGCCGCCGACAACGCGCCGGCCACCCCCTCGCGCAAGGCCTGCGCATCGGCCGGCGCGGCCTGGCGGCTGTACCAGCCGTGGGTGGGCAGGCACAGCTCGCGGCCCACCCGCTTCAGCGCGGCCCGCTGCAATGCCTCGCGCGCGATCAGCAGCACCGCCCACTGCCAGCCACCGGGGCGGGAGCGTGCGTTCACTTCACTGTCTTCGGCAAACACCATCACCTGTCCGGCCGCGATCCAGCGCCCGTTGACCCACATCGGCTGCGGACAGGACACCACCATCGCCAGCGCGATCACGCCCGGGCCAAAGCTGCCGTTGGCGAAGATCGGCAGCGTGTAGGCACCGCTGTCCAGGCTGAATTCGGCGAACACCAGCCGCTGCAGGCAGGCGCGGAAATGCCCGGCGCCGAGCAGGCGCTGCTCGAAGCGGGTATCGCGTACCACGCCCAGTAGCGCATCGGCGTCGAAGCCCTCCACGACCGAGCGGGTATACGGTGCCATCGGTTCGTCCATGCCAACTCCCTGGAGCAGGTCGGAAATCGGATAGCAGGCCAACAGGGGAAGTGCTTTGATCGGCGCGATTGTGCGGCCGTTGCACGACGGCGACAAGCGCCCCAGCCCTGCGGCACAACCCAGCCACGGTACAGAGACGTACATGGTCCAGGTGGTCAGCTCCGGCAAGCCGATCGATCCCGCGCCTGCGGACACCGCCCTCCCCCGCGCCAGCACTGCCCGCCCCCACCCCTCCACGCCAGCCTCACCGGACCTGCGCGGCCTCTTCACCTGCGCGGTGCCGCTGCTGGTCGGCTGCCTGGCCGGACAACTGCTGCCCACCCTCACCGCCGTGCCCGGGCTGCGCATGCACGCACTGTGGTTGCCCGGCCCGCTGCTGCTGGGCTGGCTGCTGTGCATGCCGCGCCCGCGCTGGCGCACCTGCCTGCTGGCCGCCGGCGCGGGCACCGTGCTGGGGGCGTTGCTGGTACCGACCGCCGTGCTGCCGCGCCTGCTGGCCAGCCTGGGCGAGATCGCCATGGTGGTCGCCGTGGCCGCGCTGCTGCAGCGCTGGCAGGAGGGGCGCGCGGCGCTGGAAGGCTATCGGGAGATCGCGCTGTTCCTGCTGCTGGCCTGCATCGGCCTGCCGCTGTGCAGCGCCGCCTGGCAGGCACTGGTCATCGCCAGCGGTGCCGGTGGCCTGCCCCACGGCACCTGGCGTGCCGCGGCGTTGTGCAGCAGCGTGAGCTATCTGCTGATCGTGCCGGCGGTGGTCAGCGTGGCGCGCCTGCTGCGCAGCCCGGAGCGGCGCCAGGGCTGACCCTGCTGGGCGCGCTGGCGCTGCTCTGGCAGGTGCGCTGGCCGCCGGGGGCGATCACCCCGCTGCTGGTGTTGGCCCCGATCCCGCTGCTGGTCTGGGCGCTGATCATGTTCGGGGTCAGCGGCGCCAGCCTGGGCATGCTCGCGGTGGCCGCACTGGGCATGCAGCTGGGCCTGGCGGGGCTGGGGCCGTTCGCCGGCGGCGTGCCGCCAGCGGACCTGGTGCCGGCGCAGGCATGGACGCTCGGCACCGGCTTTGCCTTGTTGTTCCTGGGCGCGCTGGCCGAGCAGAAGCTGTCCAGCCGCCTGCTGCTGCAGCACGCCTACCGCCGCCTGGGGGAAGTCACCGGGCGCATGTTGGTGGTGCAGGAGGAAGAACGCACGCGCATCGCGCGCGACCTGCACGATGACGTGAACCAGTCTTTGGCCGCCATCTCCATCCGGCTCAGCGCGCTGCGCAACCAGGTCGCGCCCGGCGCGCGCGCCTCGGTGGTCGAGCTGCAGGAACAGGTGCTGGCCGTGTCCAACGACGTCCGCTCGATCTCCCACGAGCTGCATCCCAGCATCCTGCGCTTCACCGGGCTGGCCAGCGCACTGGATGCGTTCTGCATCAAGCGCAACGCGCGCGGCACGCTGCGCCTGCGCTGTCGCATCGAAGACGCGCCGCGGCTGGGCGGCGAGCATGAGCTGAGCCTGTTCCGCATCGTGCAGGAAGCACTCAACAACGTGGACCGGCATGCGCACGCGCGGCTGGCCGAAGTCCTGCTGGCCGTGCGGCAGCAGCAGCTGGTGCTGCGCGTGGACGACGATGGCCGCGGCATGCCCGCCGCGGGCAGCCCTCCGTTGGCGCCGGGCCTGGGCATGATCAGCATGGAAGAACGCGCGCGCCTGCTCGGCGGCACGCTGCGGGTGGAGCGCAGCCCGCTGGGCGGCACCCGCGTGGAGGTGCGCGTGCCGCTCGATGCCCCGGCCGCCCGGCACGCGCCATGACGCTGCGTTGCACCGGCACGCGCGGCCACGCGGCCGCCGCCGTGCCATGCTGTGCGCCTTCTCCTCCGCAGCAAGGCATGGCGTCATGGCACAGGTCCAGATCGTTTCCGACGGCCCCGATTACCGCCACCAGATCCGCAGCGGCGATCATGTCGTGGTGGCCGACGAACCGGCCGCGCTCGGCGGCCAGGGCGCCGGCTTTGCACCGTTCGATCTCTACCTGGCGTCCCTGTCGGCCTGCACGGCGATCACCCTGCGCATGTATGCGGAGAAGAAAGGCTGGGCCCTGGGCGAGTTCCGCGCCGAACTGAGTTCCCGCCGCGACGACGCCGGCAAGCTGGTCGTGCATCGCGTGCTGCACGCCACTGGCCCGCTCACCGATGCGCAATGGCAGCGCCTGCTGGAGGTGGTGGAGAAGACCCCGGTCACCCTGGTCATGCGCGAGGGCGCCACGATCACCAGCGAGCGCGCAGCGGGCTGAGCGCCGCCCTCACCCGGGCATAACAAACGCGCGTGGTTTCCGCGCCGTGCATCCGCCCGCCCACTTCCCGCGTAGCTCCTGCTGCGTCATCTGGACGCTACTTTCGGGAAGAAGCACATGAACACCACCACGTTCTCCGGTCTGCTCCTGCTTGCCTGTCTCTCCACCGCGCCGCTGGCCCTGGCCCAGGCGCCGATGGCCGCGCACGACCACGCCATGATGGCCGCCAACCCGATGGTGGGCGGCGCGGCGATGTCCGCCAACAAGGACATCATCGACAATGCCGTCAACTCCAAGGACCACACCACGCTGGTCGCGGCAGTGAAGGCGGCCGGTCTGGTGGAAACGCTCAAGGGGCCGGGGCCGTTCACCGTGTTCGCGCCCACCAATGCCGCCTTTGCCGCGCTGCCCAAGGGCACGGTCGACGGCTTGCTCAAGCCGGAAAAGAAGGCCGACCTGACCAAGGTGCTCACCTATCACGTGGTGGCCGGCAACCTGGACAGTACCGCGCTGATGGCGCGGATCAAGCAGGGCGGCGGCAAGGCCAGCCTCACCACCGTGCAGGGTGAAGCGCTGACCGTGCGCCAGGCCGGCAAGGGCATCACCGTGACCGACAGCAAGGGCAATACCGCCCACGTGACCATTGCCGATGTGCGCCAGAGCAACGGCGTCATCCACGTGGTCGACAAGGTGCTGATGCCCTGACCGAAGGCGGGCCGGGCCAGGAAAGAATGACCTGGCCCGTCGTCCCGGGGATGCCGGGGGAGACATCCGGCCCGGGCAACGGGCCAGGTCAAGGCGGCTCCCGCTGCGCGAGGCGATGTGCGCCGCAGCGGGGAAGCAGTGGGAAGCAGACGCGCGCCCGCGCTCAACGCGGGGGCGCCCCCCCCGCAAACAAGACCCCCCCGTTAGGGGCGACGCAGGCGCTGTCCGCCGCGCGCGGGTGCAGCGT
>NZ_JAVWXA010000126.1:0-4423 GCF_036662295.1 Stenotrophomonas sp. | reverse complement strand
CCGCCCCCGGGGCGGGGGGGGGGGCCCCCCCCCGGGGCGCCGGTGGGGCACCCCCCCCCGCCCCCGCACCCCCCGGGCCCCCGCCACCCCGGAAATCTCGACGCGCCGGTTCGGGGCCAGGCAGGCGATGACCGCCTCGCGCGTGTCCTGCGTGCATTGCACCAGCGGGTCGGCCTTGCCGCGGCCTTCGGCGGTGATCGCCGCCGCCGGCACGCCGCCCTGCACCAGCGCCTCGCGCACGGCCTGCGCGCGCCGCTGCGACAGCACCTGGTTGTAGCTGTCACTGCCGATGCGATCGGTATAGCCCAACACCTGGATGGCCTGCACCTGGCTGGCACTGCGCACCTGTGCCAGCACCGCGGCCACGCTGCGCTGTCCTTCCTCGGTGAGATGGGCGCTGTCGAAGCCGAACAACGCATCGGCCGACAACCGCAGCGGCTGCTCGGGCATCGGCGCCGGCGGCGGCGCGGGCGCGGGCGGCGCCGGGGGCTGCAGCAGCGCCGCGCAGGCCTGGGGCTTCCAATAGCCGGCCTGGGCAATGCCCTTGCCATCGAAATGCACCTGGAACTGGCAGGTGAAGTAGTCGCCGTTGGGGCTGCTGCGGAAGTTGAACAGGTAGTTCCACTCGCGCACGCCCCACATACCCTCGCCGAAATGCGGCGTGCCCAGCAACGTGTAGAGCTGGCGCTTGCTCATGCCACGCGCGAACAGGCGCAGGTTGTCCAGGTCCACGAACAGGCCCTCCTTGAGGCTGGCCCGGGCCGGGTCCGGAAAGGCAATGGCACTGTCCGCCCCGGGCCCGGTGGCGGGCGCCGGCGCCGCTTCCTTGTGGCGGCCGGTGCTCGCGCAGGCGGTGAACAGCAGGACGGTCAGGCACATCGACAACGAACGCAGCAACGGGGTGGTGCCGGGGGATGGGGTTCGGGCGGACATGGCGTCTTCCTTGTGCGTGCTTCCAGGCGGGAGCCCCGGTGTGGCCGCTGGCGCGCACCGGGACGGGTCGCGGCAGGTGCGGGTCAGGCCATCACCACTGGATGCCCGCGCCCACCGACACACCGCCTTCGCCGCGGCTGTTGGTGGTGCCGGCCACCTTGTAGATCCAGCGCCCCCCTTCGGACACCCCGGAGATGCCCACGGCCACCCCGGATTCGCCGTTGTAGCTGCCCGCCGCCACCGCGGCCATGCTGCGCCCGGCCTCGTAGGGCTGCGGCAGCCCGGCGACCGCCATCGCGGCGGCCACGCCGGCCGAGGCACGGTCGTCGGTGCGGCGCAGGTTGCGGTCGAACGAATCAAAGCGTTCATCGGTGTAGGCCTTGGACCAGTCCAGGCTCTGGTTCATGCCCGCCCGCAACTGGTCCACGTTGACCGCATCGGTGCCGGCGGTGCCGGCGGCGACGTTGCGCACCGTGGTCGGCCCGCTGCTGGTGCTGCCCAGGGTGACGCTGTTGAGGTTGGTGGTGCCGTTGACCGTGGTGTCGTAGCGGATCGTGCCCTGCTGGGACGCCTGCAACTGGCGCACGTTGACCGCGTCGGTGGCTGCGCTGCCATCGCCCACATTGGTGATCTGGCGCTCGGCACCGGCACTGCCCACCGACACCGTGTTGTCGCGGCTGGCCACCGAGCCGGCACCCAGTGCCACCGCGTTGTTGCCCTGCGCGGTGGAACCGTTGCCCAGCGCGGTGCTGTTGGCGCCGGCCGCACTGGCCCCCACGCCACCGGCGGCCGAGTTGGCGCCGGTCGCCGCGGGCGCGGCCAGGTTGTTGCTGTTGTTCACCTGGAACATGCCCGAGGTGCCGTTGTTGATGTTGTTGATCTGCGTATCGGTGTACGCCTTGGACTGGTCGATGGCGTAGTCCACCCCGTTCTGCAGCTGGCCCACGTTGACCGCGTCGTAGCGGTCCGAGCCGTCGGCCACATGGGTGACCTTGCGCTCCGCACCGGTGCTGCCCACCGACACCTCACCCACCGAACTGCTGCCACCGGCCGCACCGAACGCGCCGGTGTAGCCGGTCTGCGCACCCACGCTGGCCACCGCGCCGCTGCCGAGCGCCACGCTGTTGTCGGCACTGGCCTGCGCACCATCGCCGATCGCGGTGCTGCCGCTGCCGCTGGCCGAGGCCACCGGCCCGATCGCGATGCTGTTGGCACCGCTGGCGCTGGCGGCGGCCTTGGCTGAATTGACCTGCACGAACGGGCTGCCCGCCCCCGGCTGGATCTGGTTGATCCGGGTGTTGAGGGTCAGCAGCGAATCATCCACGGCGGCAAAGGCCACGGTGACGTTGCTGTAGTCGTTGCCCAGCACGCTGCCGTCGGTGGCGATGGTGGAAATGCGGAAGGTCGGCGCGGTCCAGATCGAGGTGCCGGGATCGAAGCGGGTGGTGCCGCCGAAGTAGCCGATGATGGCGTTGTGGGTCTGGAACAGCTGGCCGCCGGTGACCGCATCGCGGCTGCCGGCCAGCAGGCTGCCGTCGGCCAGGTTGGTCAGCGCCACCGCCGCCCCGCCGCCGGTACCGCCCAGGGTGACGGTGTCGGTGGCATTGCCGCTGGCGTCCACGTCGTACTTCACCGCCAGCTTGTCCACCGCGTCGGTCTGGTCGGCCACGTTGGCCAGCGACAGGCTCACCGCATCGAAGGCGCTGCCCACGTCGGTGTAGTCGCCCGGGGTGACCTGGCCGGTGCTGGACACCGCGTTGATGGTGTAGGTGGGCGCGCTGATCACCCCGTTGGCGTCCACCGTGGCACCGCCGCCGAGGTGGCTGGCCAGCGCCTGGCTGGCGTCGAACAGCTGGGCACCGTTGATCGCCTCGGTGCTGGCCGCGCTCACCGCGCCGGCGCGCAGGTTGCGCAGGGTGGTGGTGCCGGTGCCGTTGCCCAGCGTGGCGCTGGCGTAGTTGATGCTGCCATCGGGGTTGTCGTCGTAGCGCAGCGCGCCGGCCTCGGAAGCCAGCATCTGGCCCACGTTGACCGCATCGGTGGCCAGGGTGCCGGCGGCCACGTTGACCACCTGGCGCTCGCTGCCCGCCGCCCCCACCGAAACCGTGCCGTCGCGGTCGGCCACCGCGCCGGCGCCCACGGCGATGGCGTTGACGGCCGTGGCGGTGGCGCCCATGCCCACGGCAATGCTGTCGGTGCCCGCTGCCGCCGCGGCCAGCCCGATCGAGTTCACCTTGAGGTACTTGCTGCCGACGCCGTTGCGGATGTCGGTGATCTGCGTATTGAGGTTGACCAGCGAGCCGTCCACCGCCGAGAACGCATCGGTGGCGTTGTCATACACGCCCTGGGCGATCGCGCCGCCATCGGACACGGTGGTGATGGCAAAGCTCGGCGCGGTCCATGCGCCGGTGGCCGGGTCGAAGGCGGTCAGCCCGCCAAAGTAATCCACGATGGCCTGGTTGCTGGAAAACAGCTGCGCGCCGTTGATCGCCTCGGTGCTGCCTGCCCCGATCGCCCCCGGGGCCAGGTTGGCCAGCGTGGTGGTGCCGGTGCCGCCGCCCAGGGTGATGCGGCGGTAATCGGCACCGCCGGCACCGTCATCGTCGTAGGTCACCGCGAACACATCCAGTGCGTCGATCTGGTTGATCGCGCCCTGCAGCTGGCGCACGTTCACCGCGTCGGTGGGCGCACTGCCGGCCGCCACGTTGGTGAGCTGGCGCTCGCCGCCGGCAAAGCCCACCGAGACTTCACCGGCCGAGACCTGCGCGGTGGTCAGCCCGTAGGCGCCGTAGCTGGCCTGCGCGCCGCGGTTGGCCACGCTGCGGTAGCCCAGCGCCACGCTGTTGGCCTGGGTGGAGGAGGCCTCGGCGCCCACCAACACCTGGCCGTTGGCGGTGCCGTTGGCGCTGTCGCCCACCACCACCGAATGGCCCATGCGCGCGGCATAGTCGGCCGTGGGCACGCCGGTCGGGTCGCCCGGATCGTTCAGCCCGGCCCCCGGGAAGGCCACGTTGGCATCCACCGGTGCCAGCGCGTGCCGCGCGTTGGCGCCGATCACCACTTCGCGCGATCCGTTCGCATAGGCTCCATCGCCCACCAGCACCTGGTAGTCCTGCGCGGCGTTGACCGCCCAGCAGTCGATGCTGGCCACCAGCAGGTCCACGCATTTGTTTGACCAGCCCGGCGCCTGGTCGGGCAGCACCAGCCCCAGCAGACCGTTCGGGTTGCCGTTGTTGATGTTGTAGATGTAGCTGTCGGAGGTGACGCCGCCGATCAGGGTCAGGTGCGAGCTGCCACCGGTGGTGGCCCCGCCGAGCCCGTTGAGCAGGGTGCCTGCCGGGGTCAGGTTCACCACGGGCAGGCCGAGCACGTTGGTCACCGAGTAGGTCTGCATCACGTTGGCGCTGCTCACGGCCAGGTTGCCGTTGCGCAAGTAGCCATCGCCGCCCAGCAGCCCTTGTGCGGTCGGCCCGACCAGGCTGGTCAGCGA
>NZ_JAVWXA010000125.1:0-10787 GCF_036662295.1 Stenotrophomonas sp. | reverse complement strand
CCCCGCACGTCCTGATGGGCTCATGAGGAGCCGGCCAGCGGCCGGCACTACCGGTGCCTGGCCGGGCGCGTCGGGTGCCTGCCAGGGACCGCCAAGGCAAAAAAAGACCGGCGGTGCCGGTCTTTTTCCATTCGGTGTGCCGACCAGCGGTCGGCAGCTACCCGCATCACGATCAGTCGCCCGTTACAGCGAACGGCTGATCGTGAAGCTGCCGAACACCGGGGCCTCGCGCTGCCCGTCGAACTCGCGGGTGCTGTGGTAACGGGCCACCGCGAACTTCCAGCGCCCACGCATCACCGCCAGCCCGTAGCCGCCCTGGCCGACCACGTGCCGCTTGGACACGCTGTGGCTGTTGCGGAACGTATTGCCGTCCAGGGTGATATCGCGGATCACCCACGCCGCATCCGTCGTCGCAAACAGGTGCCACGACCAGCCCGATGCCCGCCCACCGCGCGTCGGCGCGGTGTTCTCGCCCGCCGGTCGCAGCGGCGTGCTGCCGAAGTCGTCCGGCAGCTTCCAGCCGAAGCGCACCTCGCCGCCGGCGTTCACATGCGTGGCCAGGTTGCCCACTGCCCCGCCGTAATGACTGATCGCATCCCAGCCCCAGCCGCCCGCGTTTTCGCTGGCATCCGCCGGCCAGCGACGCATCCGCTCGTGGGTCAGCATGAACACCGGCTCGTTGTGCAGCTGGTTGTCCCAACCCTGGAATTTCTCATCGCCCAGCGCATCGTGCACCGCATCCTGCACCTCCTTGCCCAGCGCCCACGGCCCCACCACGCCCACCGCCAGCTGCGTGGTCTGCAGCCGGTCGCCGCGCCGGGCGTTGTAGCCGAAGCTGCCGATCAGCACCCCTGCATATGGCCGATCGTCCTCGATCAGGTCCTTGCGGGTGAAATCGGTGGGGGTGAAGATCCCCTGCGCCACGCTGAAGATCATGTTCTGCTGCTCGAACTCACCCGGGTGCAACCGCTCCAGGTGCCGGTTCACCCAGCGTGCCAGCCGCGGCAGGCAGGGGTCGTCGGTGTAGTCCACCAGGTTCGGCGACACCAGGGTGATCTGCGCCCCGTTGGTGTAGCCCTGGTCCTGGTCCGCGCCGCCGAACAGATCGTTGTCCACGCGGAAATTGACCTGCGGCGGATGCTCGCGCATCGCGTCCGGCCCACACTGGTTGGCGGCCTGGACCGCAGGGGCGACGAGCGCCAGGGCGCCGGCAAGTGCGGCCGACAACGCGTAGGGCTTCAACGACATGGAATTCCCGCTCAGGATTTGTTCTGTTTTTATGCCGAAGCAGCGTAGTCAGGACGTGAGGCCGTCGCCAGACCCGCGCACGCATTGGAGCGTCTTGCTGGTGAAGACCGATTTTCACGTGCCGTTCGGCGCCGCTATGGGCACGATCGTGCAAGGCTTGGGTTCGGTCGCAGGCGTCCCCATAATCGCGGTCATGGAGATCAAGTCTGACAACCCCGACCACGGCTTCCAGTTCCCCGGCCAGTTCGAGCTCAGCGCCATGGGCGCGGCCGGCCAGGAGCTGGAACGCGAATTGCCACGCCTGCTCGAGCAGGCCGGCCTGGAAGTGCTGACCGAGCGGATCAGCTGGAAACACTCGTCCAACGGCAAGTATGTCTCGGTGCGACTGGTGTTCAAGGCCGACAGCCGCGAACAGTACGACGCCGCCCACGCCGTGCTGCGTGACCACCCGGAAGTGAAGTGGACGCTGTAGGCGCCTGCGATACCGCGCCCGCGCCCGGCGCCCGAGCCGCGCAGCCGGCGACCGTGCGCGATCTCGGCCGCCAGCCCTACGCCCCGGTCTGGCACGCCATGCAGCGGTTCACCGACGCCCGTGGCGATGCCAGCCCCGACGAACTGTGGGTGGTCGAGCACGATCCGGTGTTCACCCTGGGCCAGGCCGGCAAGGACGAGCACGTGCTGGCCCCCGGTGACATCCCGGTGCTGCATGTGGACCGCGGCGGCCAGGTCACCTACCACGGGCCGGGCCAGATCGTGGTCTACCCGCTGCTGCAGCTGCGCCGGCTGGGCATCGGGGTGCGCGACTACGTGTGCCGGATCGAGCAGGCCATCATCGACACCCTGGACGAATGGAATATCGGGGCTGAACGGCTGGACGGCGCGCCCGGGGTCTATGTGGGCGGGGCCAAGGTGGCCGCGCTGGGCATCCGGGTCCGCCGGGGCTGCACGTTCCATGGCCTGGCCTTCAACGTGGCCATGGACCTGGAACCGTTCCACCGCATCAACCCCTGTGGCTACCAAGGGCTGCAGGTGACCTCGGTGGTAGACTTGGGGGGACCGTCCGGCGTGGCGGCCGTCAAGCCGGTGCTGCTGGGCCATCTGGCCCGCCAGTTCGGCCTGGACCTCCAGCCGACCACCGAATTGCCCGATCTGACAGACGCGGCCTGACCGCCGCGACAAAGGCCATGACTGAAACCACCGCTCGCCTCATTCCCCTGCAGATCGTGCAGGGCGACACGCCGTCCGCCGCGCCGCTGCAGACCGGGGTCAAACAGCTGGGCGGTGACAAGATCGGCCGCTCGCCGGTGCAGTTCGCCGACGCGCCGGTGCTGCGCAAGCCGTCCTGGATCCGGGTCCGGATTCCCTCGGGCAACGCCGTGCAGACCCTCAAGGCCAAGCTGCGCGAGAACCGCCTGGTCACCGTCTGCGAAGAGGCCAGCTGCCCCAACATCCACGAGTGCTTCAGCCACGGCACCGCCACCTTCATGATCCTGGGCGAGGTGTGCACGCGGCGCTGCTCGTTCTGCGACGTGGCCCACGGCCGGCCCAAGCCGCCGGACGCCAACGAGCCGGCCAGCCTGTCCCAGACCGTGGCCGACATGGGCCTGAAGTACGTGGTGGTGACCAGCGTGGACCGCGACGACCTGCGCGACGGCGGTGCCCAGCACTTTGCCGACTGCATCGGCGCCATCCGCGAAAAGTCGCCCGGCACCCGCATCGAAGTGCTGACCCCGGACTTCCGTGGCAAGGGCCGCATGGAGCGCGCGCTGGACATCCTGGCGACCAACCCGCCGGACGTGTTCAACCACAACATCGAGACCGTGCCGGACCTGTACCGCAACGTGCGTCCCGGTGCCGACTACCAGTGGTCGCTGACCCTGCTGAAGCATTTCAAGGCGCAGCACCCGTCCATCGCCACCAAGTCCGGGATCATGCTGGGCCTGGGCGAAGACCTGGACCAGGTGCGGGCGACCATGCGCGACCTGCGTGCCCACGACGTGGACATGATCACCATCGGCCAGTACCTGCAGCCCACCCCGCACCACCACCCGGTGCTGCGCTACTGGACGCCGGAAGACTACAAGGCGCTGGAGGTCTACGGCTACGAGCTGGGCTTCAGCCACGTGGCGTCCGGCCCGATGGTGCGCTCGTCCTACCATGCCGACGTGCAGGCCAAGGGTGCGGGTATCGCGGTCGCTTAAGCGCATTCGCGCTTTGCTTCCCACGATCCGCCATGCGGATCGCGGGCCCCGCCTTACCGTTCACCCAGACCCCGCGCCTGTCGGCGCGCCCCCTGACTCAGGGGGCTGCCCCTCCGAATGGCTGGCGCGTGCCTGATCGGTATCGACCCTTGGTCGATACGCTCCCGGTCGTCGGCTACGCGGGTGCCGCCGCTCACGGCCATTCACAATTTGCTACACGCTGCCGTTTAGGCTGGAAATCCCCGTTGCGCGGGGATGGATGACAAACCCCGCAACTTTCGGCACTGTCGTGTGGTCTGATCCGCACGCAGTCTCCCCCTTGGCAAGGTGCCATGAGCAAGTTGATGAAATTCAAAGCCCCCGCATTCCTGATGGCCCTGGCGCTCACCGCGCCGCTGGCGCTGGCCGCCTATGCCGATTCGCCGGCGCTGCCGTCGGCGGCCACGGCCGACCAGGTGACCACCTCCAAGCTGGTGTACGGGCTGCTGTCTGACAGCCGCTACGCCTATCGGCCGCGCGCGCTCGACGCGGCCACCTCCAAGGATGTGTTCAAGCGCTACCTGGAAGCGCTGGATGGCAGCAAGCAGTTCTTCACCCAGGCCGATGTGACCCGCTTCGCCCCGTTCGAGGCCAACATCGCCACCGCCATCCGCGGCGGTGAGCTGGAGCCGGCCTTCCAGGTGTTTGCCGTGTACAAGCAGCGCGTGGGCGAGCGCATCGGCTTTGCGCGCAAGCAGCTCAAGCAGGATTTCGATTTCAGCAGCGACGAGAAGTTCGAGTACGACCGCAAGGACGTGCCGTGGGCGGCCAGCAATGCCGAACTGGACGACCTGTGGCGCAAGTCGGTGAAGAACGATTGGCTGCGCCTGAAGCTGGCCGGCAAGCAGCCGGCCGAGATCCGCAAGACGCTGGACAAGCGCTACGCCACGCTGGAAAAGTCGGTCAATGAGTTGAAGGGCGAGGACGTGTTCCAGTTCTTCCTCAATTCCTACACCAGCGCGGTCGATCCGCACACCGATTACTTCACTCCGCGCACCGCCGAGAACTTCAACCAGGCCATGTCGCTGTCGCTGGAAGGCATCGGCGCACAGCTGCAGCGCCAGGACGACATGGTGGTGATCCGCGAGGTCATCGCCGGCGGCCCGGTGGCGGTCAACGGCACGCTCAAGGCGGGCGACCGCATCGTCGGCGTGGGCCAGGGCAAGTCCGGGCCGATCGAGGATGTGATCGGCTGGCGCATCGACGACGTGGTGGCCAAGATCCGCGGCAAGAAGGACACCCAGGTGCGGTTGGAGTTCATCCCGGCCGAGGAAGGCGTGGACGGCAAGCACCACACCCTGGTGCTGACCCGCCAGAAGGTGCGCCTGGCCGAACAGGCCGCCAAGGGCGAAACGCTGACCATCCCGGCCAAGGACGGGGAGCCGGCGCGCAAGGTCGGCGTGATCAAGCTGCCCACCTTCTACCAGGACTTCGAAGGCCGTCGCCGCAACGCGGCCGACTACGCCTCGGCCACCCGCGACGTGGCCAAGCTGCTGGCCGGCTTCAAGACCGACAAGCTGGACGGCGTGGTGCTGGACCTGCGCAACAACGGCGGTGGTTCGCTGGACGAGGCGATCGAACTGACCGGGCTGTTCATCGAACAGGGCCCGGTGGTGCAGGTGCGCGAGTCCGGCGGCCGCGTTACCGTCAACAGCGACCGCAGCGAAGCGGTGGCCTGGGACGGCCCGCTGGCCGTGCTGATCAACCGCGGCTCGGCCTCGGCCTCGGAGATCTTTGCGGGCGCCATCCAGGATTACGGCCGTGGCCTGGTGATCGGCGAGACCACCTTCGGCAAGGGCACCGTGCAGAACATCGTGGACCTGGACCGTTGGCCGAGCGGCGAGACCCAGCGCTATGGCCAGGTCAAGCTGACCATCGCCCAGTTCTTCCGCGTCAGCGGCAGCAGCACCCAGCACAAGGGCGTGGTGCCCGACCTGGCCTTCCCGGCCAGCGTGGACGCCAGCGAGTACGGCGAAAGCACCTACGACAACGCGCTGCCGTGGACCCGCATCGCCGCCGTGCCGCACACCCAGTACGGCAATTTCGGCCCGCTGCTGCCCAAGCTGGAAACCCGGCATGCCTCGCGCATTGCGGCCGACAAGGAGTTCCAGTGGTGGAACGAGGACGTCGAGCAGTTCCGCACCGAGAAGGCCAAGAAGTACATTTCGCTCAACGAGGCCGAGCGCCGCGCCGAGCGGGAGAAGCAGGACAAGCAGCGGATGGATCGCCAGGTCATCCGCAAGCAGCTGGGCCTGGACCTGGACCCGCTGGCCGATGACAGCAATGACGACGGCCTGACCGGCAATGAGCGTGACATCGTGAAGGATGCCGCCCGTGAGAAGGCCGCCGAAAAGCGTCCGGACCCGCTGCTGCGCGAGTCGGCGGCGATCCTGGCCGACGCGGTGAACCTGCTGGAGAAGGACCGCCCGCTGTCGGCGCAGGTGCTGCCGCAGTCCACCGGGGCCGGCCGCTGGGCCGATTGATCGATCCCGGCCGCGGCCGGTTTCGGTGAACACCAGGACAACGAAGGGCCGGCCGATGCGCTGGCCCTTCGCCGTTTAAACCTGGCGCATACGCCGCCCGGCCTATGCTGGGGCGGTCTGTCCTCGCAGGAGCGCGCATGCGCCTGTCCCAAGCACTCCCGGCGGGCCTGCTGGCCGTCTCCCTCAGCGCGTGCGGCGGCCGCGCCGCCGACAACACGTTGATCCGTGAGTCGTTCGACTCTGGCGACACCTATTCGCGCAGCGTGCCCGGCGCACCGGCCCAGGCCTGCGAGGCCGCGCGCCGCACCCTGCTCAGCCAGGGCTATGCGATCGCCCGCGCCGATACCGCGGCGGTGGAGGGCAACAAGAACTTCCAGCCACGCGAGGACGAGCACGAGCAGCTGGTGCTGCGGATCTCCTGCGCCCCGCGCGGCGAGCAGTCGCTGGTGTTCGTCAGCGCCGTGCAGGATCGCTATGCCCTGAAGAAGAGCCCGACCTCGGCCAGCGTAGGCGTGGGCGCGCTGGGCTCGGTGTCGCTGCCGTTCGGCAGCAACGACGACTCGCTGGTGAAGGTGGCCAGCAGCACCGTGCAGGATGCCGGGTTCTACCGCCGGTTCTTCGATCGACTGCAGCAGTACCTGCCGGTGGTGCCGGCAACGCCGGTCGAGCCGACGCCGCCCGCACCGCCGGCGGCGGCACCGGCCCCGGCGCATGAGCCGGGCCCCGCGCCGGCAGCCGCTACGCCGGTGCCCGCGCACTGATCAGGCGGGCAGGGTGCCACTCCCAACGGTGATGCGTGGGCCGCGCCGATGGCCGCAGGTCCTGATGGCGGTGCTGTGCGCGACCATCGGCACTGCGGCCGCCGCCGCCGCGCCAGCGCCGAGCTGCACCCAGGCGCTGCTGGAAGAACTCGGCTGGCATTTCGTCGACGCGCCGGTGGCCGCGCCGGTCGTCCACGGTGGCCCGGTGTGCACGCGGGCCACGCTGGCGCAGGCCCGGCAGGCCGGCGACCTGCGGGTGCAGGTGCCGCAGGCGTGGACGGCCGGCCAGCGCGCTGCCTGGATGAGCGGCTTGTTCGACGATCCGGCCACGCTGTGCGCCTACACCTTCAAACTCGGCCAGGCCACGCGCCGGGCTACCACGCAGCTGCAGGACAACCCCGGGTACCGCTTCTCGGCCCTGCAACTGGGCTGGATCGGCTTCGGCGCACGCGGCGCGCAGGCGCAGGGCTGGCAGCGCTTCCGCAGCTTCGGCCGCGGCTACCAGCCGGCCGGGCGCAACAGCGTGGCCCTGCAGCACTTCTACGATGGCCGGGTGCGCTCCGAATGCGGGGTGGGGCGGCAGGTAGCGCAGCTGGCCACCCAGCGCGAACTGTACGGCGATGCCGCCTTCGATGCCGAGTTCAGCCCCGGCGAACTGTCGATCGGCACCTTCCTGACCCTGCACGACACCGACAGCATCCTGCTCGGGCGTCATGCCGGCGCGTTCTTCGCCGATGGCAAGGCGGTAAAGACCGCGCAGCTCGGCCGCCAGGCCTTCGTCGGCGCGCCCGGCTTCATCGAACACGTGTTCGACAAGCGCTACCTGGACGACATCAACAACCAGGCCGAGAACTTCGTGGTGGTCGATGTCAGCGACGCGGCCGCGGAAGCGCTGCGCGCGCACGGCGGCTTTGCGCACTACGACGCGGTCAACCGGCGCATCTGGGAACTGGCCCGGCGCATGCCCGGGCCGGGCCCGCGCCGCTTCGAACGGCTGCTGGCCGAGCACGACCCGGTCTGGCGCAAGGGCCTGCCGGATGCGCAGCAACCGCTGCTGGCTGAACTGGACGCGCTGCTGGACGATCCGTTCTACCAGGGGTTCGTGATTTACGTGCATCCTCGCGGTATACGTCCTGTGGGCTATCACATCGCACGCCTGCTCGACCGCAACCCGCGCACGCCGTTTGCCTTCGAACTGGGCCTGCACAACCTGCATACCACGCTGTACCGACGCTGGATCGACGCACGCCTCCGCCAGTGCGATTCCCCGCCGGCAGCCTCCCCACACCACAACACACACGCTGGAAGGTGATACATGGAAATTGCAATGATCGGCCTGGGTCGCATGGGCGCCAACATGGCCGAGCGGCTGCATCGCGGCGGCCACCGGGTGATCGGGGTCGACCCGGGCGAGGCCGCGCGCGAGAGCGCGGCCAAGCGCGGTTTCGAGGTCAGTGCCTCGATCGCCGACGCGCTGGCGCAGCTGTCGGTGCCGCGCGTGGTCTGGCTGATGGTGCCGGCCGGCGAGGTGGTGGACCAGACCCTGGCCGCGCTGTCCCCGCACCTGTCCGAAGGTGACGTGGTGATCGATGGCGGCAACTCGTACTACAAGGATTCGATGCGCCGCGCCACCCAGCTGCAGGGCGAGGACGTGGCCTACGTGGACTGCGGCACCAGCGGCGGCGTGTGGGGCCTGCAGGAGGGCTACAGCCTGATGATCGGCGGCGAGGCCGGGGTGGTGACGCGGATCGAGGCGATCTTCCGCACGCTGGCGCCGGCGCCGGATCGCGGCTGGGCGCACGTGGGGCCCAGCGGTGCGGGCCACTTCTGCAAGATGGTCCACAACGGCATCGAGTACGGGATGATGCAGGCCTATGCGGAAGGCTTCGCGCTGATGCAGCACAAGACCGATTTCAACCTGGACCTGGCCCAGGTCGCCACGGCCTGGCAGCACGGCAGCGTGGTGCGCTCGTGGCTGCTGGACCTGAGCGCCGATGCACTCGGCCGCAACCCGCAGCTGGACGGGATCGCGCCGTACGTGGAGGACTCCGGCGAGGGCCGCTGGACGGTGGCCGAGGCCATCGACCTGGACGTGCCGGCGCCGGTGATCACGTTGTCGCTGCTGGAGCGGCTGCGCTCGCGCGAGAAGAACTCCTTCAGCGACCGCCTGCTGGCGGCGATGCGCAACGAGTTCGGCGGCCACGCGATCAAGCCCCGGTAGTGCCGGCCGCTGGCCGGCTCGCCGCCACCCCGCCGCCACCCCGCCGCCACCCCGCCGCCCTGCGCCGATACGCGCAGGGCGGCGCGCGCTACGCCAGCGTCACCCGCCGCCCGCTGCGCGCGCTTTCCACCCCGGCCTCGAGCAGGCGCATCACCTGCAGCGCCTCGGTGATGCCCACGCTGGGCGCGCCACGCCCTCGCATCGCCTCGCCGAAGGCGGCATACAGCCGCCGGTAGTCGCCGGGCAGGTTGTCCACGCTGCACCGGTGCGGGTGGCCGTCGGCATCCACGGTCACCCGTTGGCCATGCAGCGGGTCCAGGCCCCAGCCCGGGGCACCCGGTGCCACCCCGGCACGCAACTGGTCTTCCTGCACGTCGCGGCCTTCCTTGAGGTAGCTGCCGAGGTGGCCATGCACGCTGAAACGCGGCGCCGATGCGGCCACCAGCGAACCGGCGTGCACGATCGCGCGGTGCCGCGGGTAATGCAGCACGGCGTGGAAATAGTCATCGCTGCGTGCCTGCGCGCGCTGGGCGTGCAGATCGGCGGTGATCGCCTCGGGCCAGCCGAACAGCTGCAGCATCTGGTCGAGCAGGTGCGGGCCGAGGTCCATCCACAGGCCCGCACCAGGGGCATCGCTCTCACGCCAGCGCTCGCGTACCTGCGGGCGGTAGCGGTCGAAGTGCGAGTGGCATTCGGCCACCTCGCCAAGCACGCCGCTGTCCAGGACATGGCGCAGGGTGAGAAAGTCGGCGTCGAAGCGCCGGTTCTGGAACACGGTGACGATGCGCTTGGCGGCCTGCGCGGCGTCGACCACGGCCCGGGCCTGCGCCAGGTCCAGCGCGAACGGTTTGTCCACCAGCACATGTTTGCCGGCCTGCAGCGCAGCCAGCGCGAGGGGGGCGTGCTCGCTGTTGGGGGTGGCGATGACCACGGCATCGAGCGCGGGGTCGTCGAGCAGCTGGGCAGGGGTGGCGCAGATGCGCACGTCGGTGAAGCTGCGCAACAGCCGGTCGCGTTGCGAGCTGGCGATGCTGTGCAGGACCAGGCCGGGGGTGTGCTGGATCAGCGGGGCGTGGAAGACGCTGCCGGCCAGGCCGTAGCCGATCAGTCCCACCTGCAGGGGGGCAGTCATGGGGGCGCTCCAGTGGGGGGAGGGTGCTCCAGCGTAGCGGCTGGACGCGGTGGGCGAAACATGAACGGTTGTGGATGAAGCTGAGCGGTTCACGGCAGCGTTATGTGCTGCGCACGTGTTGCACACGCACGTTCAGGGAGACTGGGCACACACACAGGGAGACACCGAACATGACCCACACGACCCGCAATCTGCTTGCTGCTTCGCTGGCCCTCGGTATGGTGATGGCGACCTCGTCTGCCATGGCCAAGGACCCGCCGAAGACGACCGACCATTCGGCCATGACCCATGCTGACAAGCATGATTCGGCCGAGCCGGTGACCGACAGCTGGATCACGACGAAGGTGAAGGCCGATCTGCTGACCAGCAAGAACGTGCCGGGCACCGAAGTCATGGTGGAAACCGTGAATGGCGTGGTGACCCTGAAGGGCACCGTGGCGACCCAAGCCGAGCATGACAAGGCACTGCGCGTGACCCAAGGCATCAAGGGCGTCAAGCGCGTCGATGCCAGCGGCCTGAAGGTAGCGCCGGCGGCTGCCAAGCGCTGATTCTTGGCTTCATCGCAATGCGTGAATGAAAAGGCGCGCCAGTTGGCGCGCCTTTTCTTCGTTTCTTCGCCCATGGGATAAGGCTTTGTGGAGCCTCGCGAGTGCGTTGCCTTGTCGCTTGGGGCGGGTACGGGCGGGGGGGGGGGGCCACCCG
>NZ_JAVWXA010000124.1:0-11049 GCF_036662295.1 Stenotrophomonas sp. | reverse complement strand
ACCGGCCCGACCGGTTCGGGCAAGTCGACCACGCTGGCGGCGATGATCGACTACATCAACAAGAACGAATACGGCCACATCCTCACCGTCGAGGATCCGATCGAATTCGTGCACACCTCGCAGAAGTGCCTGATCAACCAGCGCGAAGTGCACCGCGACACGCACGGCTTCAACGAAGCGCTGCGCTCGGCGTTGCGTGAAGACCCGGACATCATCCTGGTCGGCGAATTGCGCGACCTGGAAACCATCCGCCTGGCGCTGACCGCCGCGGAAACCGGCCACCTGGTGTTCGGCACGCTGCACACCAGTTCGGCGGCCAAGACCATCGACCGCATCATCGACGTGTTCCCCGCCGGCGAAAAGCCGATGGTGCGCTCGATGCTGTCCGAGTCGCTGCGTGCGGTGATCTCCCAAGCCCTGCTGAAGAAGGTCGGGGGCGGGCGTACCGCCGCGTGGGAAATCATGGTGGGCACGCCGGCCATCCGCAACCTGATCCGCGAGGACAAGGTGGCGCAGATGTACTCGGCCATCCAGACCGGCCAGCAGATGGGCATGATGACGCTGGACCAGCATCTGCAGGACCTGGTCAAGCGCAGCCTGATCACCCGCAACCAGGCGCGCGAATACGCCAAGGACAAGCGGATTTTCGAGTGATGGTAGCGCCGGCCGCCGGCCGGCTTCCTGCACGGCCGGCCGTTGGCCGGCTCGCAATCGGGTAGTGCCGGCCGCTGGCCGGCTCGCAATCGGGTAGTGCCGGCCGCTGGCCGGCTCCAGGCAACCTTCGGAGTACACCGCGATGAGCACCACCACCATCGACTTCACCTCGTTCCTCAAGCTGATGGCGCACCAGAAGGCGTCGGACCTGTTCATCACCGCGGGCATGCCGCCGGCGATCAAGGTCAACGGCAAGATCTCGCCGATCACCCAGACCCCGCTCACGCCGCAGCAGAGCCGCGACATGGTGCTCAACGTGATGACGCCGGCGCAGCGCGAGGAGTTCGAAAAAACCCACGAGTGCAACTTCGCCATCGGCCTGTCCGGCGTGGGCCGCTTCCGTGTGAGCTGCTTCTACCAGCGCAACCAGGTGGGCATGGTGCTGCGCCGGATCGAGACGCGCATTCCCACCGTGGAGGAGCTCAACCTGCCGCCGATCATCAAGACGCTGGCGATGACCAAGCGCGGCATCATCCTGTTCGTGGGCGCCACCGGCACCGGCAAGTCCACCTCGCTGGCGGCGATGATCGGCTACCGCAACCACAACTCGACCGGGCACATCATCACCATCGAAGACCCGATCGAATTCGTGCACAAGCACGAAGGCTGCATCATCACCCAGCGTGAAGTGGGCATCGATACCGACAGCTGGGAAGCGGCGCTGAAGAACACCCTGCGCCAGGCGCCGGACGTGATCATGATCGGCGAAGTGCGCACCCGCGAAGGCATGGACCACGCCATCGCCTTCGCCGAAACCGGCCACCTGGTGCTGTGTACGCTGCACGCCAACAACGCCAACCAGGCGATGGACCGCATCATCAACTTCTTCCCCGAAGACCGTCGCAACCAGTTGCTGATGGATCTGTCGCTGAACCTCAAGGGCGTGGTCGCCCAGCAGCTGGTGCCGTCCCCGGATGGCAAGTCGCGCAAGGTCGCCATGGAGATCATGCTCGGCACGCCGCTGGTGCAGGATTACATCCGCGACGGCGAGATCCACAAGCTCAAGGAAGTGATGAAGGAGTCGGTGCAGCTGGGCATGCGCACTTTCGACCAGAGCCTGTTCGAGCTGTACCAGGCCGGCGAGATCAGCTACGAGGATGCGCTGCGTTACGCCGACTCGCAGAACGAAGTGCGCCTGCGCATCAAGCTCTCCCAGGGCGGCGACGCACGCACGCTGTCGCAGGGGCTGGACGGGGTGGAGATCTCCGAGATCCGCTGAGCCGGGCAGGGCGCGCGCCACGCTGGTGGGGCGCGCCGCTCTCTGGCATAGTCGCGCCGCGTCCGGTTGCGGGCGCGGTGCCGGCAGCCGCCGGCGCCCGACCTGACGGCGTACCCGCATATGGACATGCACAACCCCTACCATCCGCCGATGTCCGCGCCGCTGCCGCACGCGCCGCGCGCGGTGCCGCCACCGGCCATCGACAAGCCGGTGTTTTTCGCCCCTTCCACGCTCAAGCTGGGCGCGATGTCGGTGGCGACGTTCGGCGTCTACACGATGTACTGGTTCTGGCGGAACTGGCAGGCGATCCAGCGCGAGACCGGCGCATCGCTGTGGCCGTGGGCGCGCGCGCTGTTCTGCCCGCTGTGGTCGTTCTCCTGCTTTGGCCAGCTCAGCGAGATGGCCCGCGGCCGCCGCCGCGAACTGGCCTTCCCGGTGGCCCTGCTGGGCATCCTCTTCCTGCTGTTGAACCTGGCCAGCCGCGCGGACAGTGCCCTGTCGCTGCTGTCCTTCCTGAGCTTCGTGCCGCTGCTGCCGGTCAATGCGCTGCTGCGCCAGTACCATCGCGACGAGCGCATCGACAGCACCCGGCAGGACCGGCTGACCGTCTGGCACATCCTTGTCCTGCTCGCCGGCGGCGCGCTGCTGGCGCTGGTGCTGACGGTGATGCTGCTGGGCGAGGTAACGGTGCAGCTGCCAAAGGGGTGATGTCGGGGGCGTGATGGCGCCGGGCGCAAGACTGGTCGCCAGCAAGCGCTGACGACCAGCGGCGGTTCCGTCTCAGCCCCGGATGAACGCCAGCAGGTCCGGGTTGATCACCTCGGCATGCGTGGTGCACATGCCATGTGGGTAGCCGGGGTAGACCTTCAGGGTGCCGTGCTTGAGCAGGGTGATCGAACGCTCGGCCGAATCGGCGATGGGTACGATCTGGTCGTCGTCGCCATGCATCACCAGCACTGGCACGTCGATCTTCTTCAGGTCTTCGGTGAAGTCGGTTTCCGAGAACGCCCGGATGCAGTCGTAGTGCGCGTTGATCGCGCCCATCATGCCCTGCCGCCACCAGTTGTCGACCACGCCCTGCTGGACCGGCGCGCCCTCGCGGTTGAAGCCGTAGAAGGGAATCGGCACCTCGCGGTAGAAGCTGGCGCGGCCGGCTGCCAACTGCTGGCGGAAGCCATCGAAGACCGCCTTGGGCGTGCCGCCCGGGTTGTGCTCGCTCTGGACCATGATCGGCGGCACCGCCCCGATCAGCACTGCCTTGGCCACGCGCCCCGGCCTGGCCTGGGCCACGTAATGGGCCACTTCGCCGCCGCCGGTGGAATGGCCCACGTGCACCGCATCGCGCAGGTCCAGGTGCTCGACCAGCGCGTTGACGTCGGCCACGTAGGTGTCCATCTCATGGCCGTCGCGGGTCTGCGACGAGCGACCGTGGCCCCGGCGGTCATGGGCGATCACGCGGTAGCCCTGCAGCAGGAAGAACTGCAGCTGGGTGTCCCAGTCATCGGCGCTCAGCGGCCAGCCGTGGTGGAACACGATGGGCTGGCCGTTGCCCCAGTCCTTGTAGAAGATCTCGGTCTTGTCGGGGGTGGTGAGGTAAGGCATGAGGCAGACTCCTGCAAGGTGAAGAGGGGACGGGCGGACGTGCGCTGGCATGCTGCAGCAGCAAGGTGTTCAGCGGGCATGAACACCCGTGTCGATTGCGCATCCTCTGACGCGTCGTAGCTGAATGCTTCGGCATGGATCGGGATGTCCCTTCCTTTGAGGGAGTATTCATGAGCAGATCCACGCCACTTAAAGACGCAGTGTCCTGCCCCCCTTCCGCCCGAGGAACCGCGGCCAACCCGTCGGCTGTTGGTTTGCGCTGCTGATTGATCAAGGTGGACGCAAGCACACTGAGCTGGTGGCCTTCGTCAAGCCGGAAAGCAGGCTGTGCCACGGCCACACCAATGCATTGGTGGCCCACCACCTCAGGGCACGCAGGCTTTCATTACGAGTGTCGTGTCTGCCTCTTCTGCCCGAGATGCTCAGCCTGCACTCTCCTGCGCTGAGAACTAGTTAGCAGGCAGATGCCAACATGGAAAAAGACGTGATTGAACTGAAAATCGTTCCCCGCTGCGGCATCGGTCCGATCATCCTGGGTGAATCCCGCAGCACCGTGAGAAAGGCGATGGAGGAGGCAGGCCTGCGCTTTGAATCCGAGAGGGCTTCGTTAGACTACTTCTGTGGAAACAGCATTCAGGTCGAATATCACGAAGGAACTGCTAGTTTCATTGGCGTCGCGTCGCATACGCGGTTCACTGCGATCTATCAGGGGCGAAACGTCTTCGATACGCCAGCCAAAGAGCTGTTTGCGATCGTCGCCGACGCCGATGCCTCTGACACACACAAGTTCAATCGAAATGGGCATGTGTTTCCGAACCAAATTTTGACGCTATGGGAAGCCGATACCCAATATGACCCGCTTGAGCGGCGTCTCATATGGGGCCAGGTGGGTCTGGGGGATGCCCGATACCTTCAAATGACCTGACGCGGGCTTCCTGCAGGAAAAGTGGGATGCGGGCTGAAGTTCCTGTCGATTCTGCGCACCCCCGCACGTCATACCAGATGAAGCGGCCACCCCGGCCCGTCGTGCAGCGAGGCAGCGGTCATGAGCGATACCCCGAAGGTGAAGGGCCCGGCGTCGTACTTCCCGTCCATCGAGAAGACCTACGGCCAGCCGGTCGGCCACTGGCTGGCGCTGCTGGTGGCCCAGGGCGGGGCCCGGCACATGGAACTGGTGGCGTTCCTGAAGACCGAGCACGGCCTGGGCCACGGCCACGCCAATGCACTGGTCGCCCACCACCTGCGCGGCGGCTGAATCGATTTCACCTGCAACTGTCACGCCGATCGTGTCTAATACCGCTCCCCACGCCCACCCCCCGCCCCCATGTCCCTGCATTCCCATGGCCCCGCGCCGTGCGACGACGCTGACGGCCACCTGGTCACCGCCGGTCCGCTGACCCCGCCGCCGGACAGTGCCGGTACCGTCGCCGACGAAAAAGCGCTGCGCCACTCGGTGGCCGAAGACGTGCAGGGCATGATCCTGGCCACGCTGGTGGCCTCGCTGGGCCTGGCCATCTTCGCCAAGGGCGGATTGATGATCGGTGGCATGGCCGGGCTGGCGTTCCTGTCCCACTACGCCTTCGGCTGGAATTTCGGCGTGGTGTTCGTGCTGGTCAACCTGCCGTTCTACTGGGTGGCCGTGCGCCGCATGGGGTGGGAATTCACCCTGAAGACCTTCGCGGCGGTCACCGCCTGCGGCGTGCTCACCGACCTGCTGCCGCGCTGGGCCGATTTCGCCCACATCGCCCCGCTGTATTCGGCGCTGGTCGGCGGCGCGCTGGCCGGGCTGGGCATCCTGTTCTACATCCGCCACCGCGCCAGCCTCGGCGGCATCGGCATCCTGGCGGTATACCTGCAGCGCACCCGCGGCTGGAGCGCGGGCAAGGTGCAGATGTCCTTCGACACCCTGCTGATGTGCGTGGCCTTCTTCGTGCTGTCGCCGTCGCAGGTGATGTATTCGGCGATCGGCGCGGTGGTGCTCAGCCTGGTGCTGATGTTCAACCACCGCCCGGGCCGCTACATGGGCGTCTGACCGGGCGGCGGCACCTGCTGGCGCGCCTTCAATGCCTGCAGCCGCGCGTACACCGGGCAGTCCGGGCTGTGCGCGCCGGGCAGGTAGCCCAGGCTCATCAGGAACTCGCCGGTGATCTCCCCGCCGGTGAAGCGGAAGGTCTTCTTGAACAGCTTCACCCACGCCGCCTTGTCCTGCGGGTGGTGCGCGTCCAGCCACGCGGCGAAACTGCCGTGGCTGGCCCGCAACTGCTGGATCACCTGCGCGTTGTGGACTGCCGCGTGCACCTTGAGCCGGTTGCGGATGATGCCCGCATCGCCCAGCAGGCGTTCGATGTCGCGCTCGCCGTAGCCGGCGACGGTGTCCACGTCGAAGCCGTCGTAAGCGGCGCGGAAGCCCTCGCGCTTCTTCAGGATGGTCTCCCAGCTCAGCCCGGCCTGGTTGATCTCCAGGATCAGCCGCTCGAACAGCTCGCGCTCCTCGCGCTGCGGAAAGCCGTATTCGTGGTCGTGGTAGTGGCCGTGGACCGGATGGCCGGGGGCGATGAGGCAGTAGCCGCTCATGGGCGGGGTTCCTTGCTGGCGGGTTCGTCGAGGCTCTGCTGCGGGCCGCCCTCAAGCGAGACGCGGCCCCAGCGCGGCGGGTGGATGTCCACATGCCCCTCCTGCAGGGCCTGGTTGGCGCGCTTGGCCGACGCCTGGCCGGAAGCCGGGAAGTCCAGCTGGCCCACATCGGCCCACTGCGTGCCCTGGCGCGCATGCACGCGGCACTGCGGGCCCATGTAGTCCAGCAGCTCGCACAGCAGCATCTCATCGGCGCCGTCGGCATCGAGGTCGCGGCGCAGCGCCACGCAACGGGTGTCCAGTTTCAGGCAGTTGCCCACGGCCACCTGGCTGGCCAGCACCGCGCGCCACCAGTCCGGATCGGGGGCGGGCGTGTCGCGGGCCAGTTTGATGTGCTGCTGCAGCACCTGCGGGTCGGTGATGCGGTTCTCCCGGCGGCCCTCCTGCTCCCATCCACTGCGCGATGTCCGCGCCAGCATGGTGGCGATCACCGCGCGCGCGCGGGCATCGTGGCTGAAGGCCGGGTCGTCGGGCAGGGCCTCCAGCGCCTGCACGCCGCGACGGCCGAGGGAAAAGCGCAGGGTCTGCACCTCGTCCAGCTCGATCGCCGCCGCGTTGGCCTGCAGCCGGGCGACCTGGCTGGCCACGCTGATCCGGATCGGGTCCAGCACCGGCGAGTTGGCCAGCAGGGCCAGGGCGAGCACGGTCCAGCACATCCAGCGGTTGACCGGCTCGATCCGCTGCAGCCAGGTCTCGCGCGGGCGCACCACGGCCAGCGCATAGCCCAGCCCATAGCCGGCCACCACCAGCGCCACCAGCAGCCCCCAGAAGCGGTCCAGCGTCCAGCCGTACTGGCCGATGCGCAGCGCCATCGCATACACCGCCAGGGCCGCATACACCGGCAACGCCAGCAGGCTGGCTTCGACGAAGCGCCGCAGCCAGGCCGGGTAGGGTGGGGTGGCGCTGTCGTGCTGGTACACCGCGTTGACGAACACCACCAGCAGCAGCGACAGCGTCAGCAGCAGGCTGGCGGCCGAGCGGGTCCGCCACAGCGGCTCCAGCCCGGTGAAGGGCAGGCTCAGCACGAAGGTCACCGCGATCAGCGCCAGCAGCGGCAGCAGCCCGCGCCCGACCGCGAACAGCACCGAGCGCACCATCTGGATGGCGCGATGCTGGGTGCGCCCGATCAGCACGCCGAAGCCGAACAGGCTGCCGGTGGCCAGGGCGATGAAGGCATCTTCGCGGAACAGTTCGCGGAAGAAGCGGATCTCCACCAGCACGAACAACTGCGCCCACAACCACAGCAGCAGCCAGGTCAACCCGGTGAAGGCCATGGCCAGCGCCAGGGTCAGCCCGTTCTGCCAGGCGCGTTCGAACAGCGCCGCATACGGCGCATGCCAATGCCCCATCTGCAGGCGGTACTGCCACCACGGCAGGCTGACGAACACGGCGATGGCCATGCTGATCGTGAAGGGCACCAACAGGCCATCATTGCTCAGGTGCTGGTCCGCGGTGCCGACGTTCCAGCCGATCCAGCTGGCCAGCCCCAGCACCAGCAGCGAGGCCAGCGCGGCATGCAGCCACAGCCGCCGGTCACGCAGCTCCACCAAGGTGAGGGCGACGGCGGTGGGCACGCTCAGCACCCAGGCGTACCAGCGCAGGCGGTTGCCCATTTCGTTGAAGGGCCAGGCGTGGTCGGCTTCCTGCACGATGTACAGCATCAGGCCCTGCAGCAGGGCGATCAGCACGATCGCGCTGCGGGTGGTGGTGGACAGTGCCGGACTGGCATTCATGCGGGCGGATCCTTCCGGGAAACCCTGCATGCTAGCCGAGCGCTCACGCCCGTGTCCCGGGCCCAGCGGGTAGAATGGGACCCATGTCCGAGCTTTCCACCTCTCTCGCCCATCACCTGCTGGTCGCGCTGCCGTCGCTGACCGATCCCACCTTCGCGCGCAGCGTGGCGCTGATCTGCCAGCACGACGACAACGGTGCGATGGGGGTGCTGGTCAACCAGCCCTCGGAGTACACGCTGGGCGAGGTGCTGGCGCAGATGGAAATCGCCACCGACGACCCCACGCTGCGGGGCCAGGTGGTGCTCAACGGCGGCCCGGTGCATCCCGAGCGCGGCTTTGTCATCCATGACGATGCGCGCCGCTGGGATTCCAGCCTGGCCGTGGGCGAGGGGGTGTACCTGACCACCTCGCGCGACATCCTCGAAGCCATGGCCCGTGGCGAAGGCCCGCGCAATGCGCTGGTCACGCTGGGCTGCGCCGGCTGGAGCGAGGGCCAGCTGGAAAACGAACTGGCCGAGAACAGCTGGCTGACCGTGCCGGCCGACGCCGAGCTGCTGTTCAGCACGCCGCTGGACCAGCGCTGGCAGGGTGCCGCCTCGCGGATCGGCGTGGACCTGTTCCGCCTCACCGATTACAGCGGCCATGTCTGAACCGGTCTCGCCCCCGCCGGCCACGCCTGCACCGCCGGCCATCCGTCGCGATGGCACCGTGCTCGGCTTCGACGTGGGCTCGCGCCGCATCGGCGTGGCCATCGGCAGCTCGTTCGGCACCCATGCGCGCGCCATTGCCGTGGTCGACGTGCATGGCAACGGCCCGGACTGGGCCGCGGTGGAGCGCCTGATCAAGGAATGGCGGCCCGACGGCCTGGTGGTGGGCGACCCGCTCACCCTGGATGGCCAGGACCAGCCCAACCGCAAGCGCGCGCAGGGCTTTGCCCGCCAGCTGCGGGAACGATTCAAGCTGCCGGTGGTGCTGGTCGACGAGCGCTCCAGCTCGGTCGAGGCCGCGCGCCGGTTTGCCGTCGAGCGTGCCGAAGGCCGCAAGCGTCGCCGCGATGCCGCCACCCTGGATGCGGTGGCCGCCGCGGTGATCATCGAGCGCTGGCTGTCCAGCCCCGACGACGCCACCCCCGTTTCCTGACCCCAGACCCTGCCCATGACCGCTTCGCAACTCGATTCCGACGGACGCCTGCGCCACCTGCTGACCCTGGAAGGTCTGCCCCGCGACACCCTGTTGCAGCTGCTCGACCGCGCCGGCCAGATCCGCGACGCGGCGGTGGGCCGGGTCGGCAACAAGCGCCACGTGCTGGGCGGCTCGGCGGTGTGCACGCTGTTCTTCGAACCGTCCACCCGCACCCGCAGCTCGTTCCAGCTGGCCGCGCAGCGGCTGGGGGCGGACGTGCTCAACTTCGATGCGTCCACCTCGTCCACGCGCAAGGGCGAGACCGCCTGCGACACGCTGAAGAACCTGGAAGCGATGGGCGTGCGCGGCTTCGTGGTGCGCCATCCCGATGACGGGGCCGTGGCGGCACTGGCGGCAGCGGCCGGCGAGGGCACCGCGCTGGTCAACGCCGGCGATGGCCGCAGCTCGCACCCGACCCAGGGCCTGCTGGACATGCTCACCCTGCGCCAGGCCAAGGGCAGCGATTTCTCGAAGATGAAGGTGCTGATCGTCGGCGACGTGAAGCACTCGCGCGTGGCCCGCACCGACCTGCATGCGCTGCGCACCCTGGGCGTGGGCGAAATCCGCGTCTGCGGCCCGCAGTCGTTGCTGCCTGATGACGACACGCTCAAGGGCTGCATCGTCGGCCAGGATTTCGATGCGCTGCTGGAAGGCGCCGACGCGCTGATGATGCTGCGCCTGCAGCGCGAGCGCATGGAAGAAGGCCTGGTGCCGTCGATCGAGCAGTACCACGCCGAGTACGGCCTGGACGCCACGCGCCTCAAGCGTGCCGGCACCGACGCCGCCGTGCTGCACCCGGGCCCGATCAACCGCGGCGTGGAAGTCACCGACGAGGTCGCCGACGGCCCGCAGTCGTGGGTGCTGCGCCAGGTCGCCAACGGCGTGGCCGTGCGCATGGCGGTGCTGGAAACGTTGTTGGGGTGAGGTGGGGTGCCGGTGGGGGTAATGCCGGCCGCTGGCCGGCTCTGCACCAAACCCACCGGTAGTGCCGGCCGCTGGCCGGCTCTGCACCAAACCCACCGGTAGTGCCGGCCGCTAGCCGGCTCTGCAGCAAACCCATCGGTAGTGCCGGCCGCTGGCCGGCTCTGCAGCAAACCCGCCGGTAGTGCCGGCCGCTGGCCGGCTCTGCATCCATCCGGCCTTGTCGGGAGCCGGCCAGCGGCCGGCACTACCCTTGCACTTTGTTTTTGTCGGGAGCCGGCCAGCGGCCGGCACTACCCGTTGCACTTTGTGTTTGTCGGGAGCCGGCCAGCGGCCGGCACTACCCGTTGCACTTTGTTTTTGTCGGGAGCCGGCCAGCGGCCGGCACTACCGGGTCGGGTTTTGTGGGGGGAGGCGGTCAGGCTCGTGTGGCCAGAGGCACCAGGCGTAGGGGTATTCCCCGATCTGCCGGCTCAGCCCTGCCCGGATGGGATTGCCGAGGATGTACAGCGCGTGCCGTCGCAATGACGCATCGGTACGCACGGCGTGGTCGTGATAGCCCGACTGCCAGAAGGCACCGCCACGTCCACGCGATCAATTGATCGCCAGCGCGCTGGAGGATTTGAAGCGTCGCGCCACCTCGTGCAGCGTGGCGGTGCGCAGCAGCAGCAACCAATGCAGGTGGTCCGGCATGACCACCCACGCCAATGACTGCACGTGCCCGCACCGGTCGATGTCCTGCAGGTGGGCCATGACGATTGCCGCTGCGTCCGCCTCTTCGAAGGCGGCCCGCCGGTGCTGGCACACCATCGTCAGCACATAGGCCTGTCCGGGAAGCGAACAGCGGCCGGTACGCAGTCGAGAAGAGCTCATGGCACATCGTCGACCGTCGATGTATGTGGCGATATCGGGCCAAGGCCGACCTGCCCGTGGTCCAAGCCCCCGATGGTGCGCAGGAAACCCACCGGTAGTGCCGGCCGCTGGCCGGCTCCGCAGGAAACCCATTGGTAGTGCCGGCCGCTGGCCGGCTCCTGGCACGGCCGG
>NZ_JAVWXA010000123.1:0-11116 GCF_036662295.1 Stenotrophomonas sp. | reverse complement strand
GAGCCGGCCAGCGGCCGGCACTACCGATCGTTTCTAGGAGCCGGCTAGCGGCCGGCACTACCGATCGTTTCGCGGAGGGGCCAGCGGCCACCACATCAGAACGCGCCAGCGGGCGACAGGTTCGGCGCGCGCTGTCAACGCCTTCCCCCCGCCGGCCTGCGTTGCCACAATCGGGTCTTTCCGTACTGCGGCTCCGGCCGGAAGCAATGCCTGACATCACGCTCGCCCAGCAGATCGCCCAGACCATCGCCGATGAAATCGGTGCCCAGCCTGCCCAGGCGCGTGCCGCCATCGCCCTGTTGGACGAAGGCGCCAGCGTCCCGTTCATCGCCCGCTACCGCAAGGAAGTCACCGGTGGCCTGGACGACACCCAGTTGCGCAACCTGGAAACCCGGCTCACCTACCTGCGCGAGCTGGAGGACCGCCGCGCCGCGGTGCTGGCCAGCATCGACGAACAGGGCAAGCTCAGCGACGAGCTGCGCCACGAGATCCAGGGCGCCGATACCAAGTCGCGCCTGGAAGACCTGTACCTGCCCTACAAACCCAAGCGCCGCACCCGCGCCCAGATCGCGCGCGAAGCCGGGCTGGAACCGCTGGCCGATGGCCTGCTGGCCGATCCGGGCCTGGACCCGCAGGTGTTCGGTGCCACCTTCGTGGACGCCGACAAGGGCGTGGCTGACACCAAGGCCGCACTCGAAGGGGCCCGCGCGATCCTGATGGAGCGCTGGGGCGAAGATGCCGCGCTGGTCGGCGAGCTGCGCACCTGGCTGGGCGAACACGGGGTGATCCGTGCCCGCGTGGCCGAGGGCAAGGAAGAGCAGGGCGCCAAGTACCGCGATTACTTCGAGCACACCGAAGCGCTGGCCCGGATTCCATCGCACCGCCTGCTGGCGCTGTTCCGCGCGCGCCGCGAGGAAATCCTGTTCCTGGAGCTAGACCCGGGCGCCGATGCCGAGGCGGGCAACCAGTACGCCGAAGGCCGGGTGGCGTTCAAGGCGGGCATCCGTGACGCCGGCCGGCCGGGCGACCGCTGGCTGCTGGACGCCTGCCGCCTCACCTGGCGCGCCAAGCTGCACATGCACCTGCTGCTGGACCTGTTCAACCAGGCCCGCGAGAAGGCCGAAGCCGAAGCGATCGCGGTGTTCGGCGACAACCTCAAGGACCTGCTGCTGGCCGCCCCGGCCGGCCCCAAGACCGTGCTGGGGCTGGACCCGGGCATCCGCACCGGCTGCAAGATCGCCGTGGTCGATGCCACCGGCAAGCTGGTGGCCACCGACACCATCTACCCGCACGAGCCGCGCCGGCAGTGGGACCAGTCGCTGCACACGATCAAGCAGCTGTGCCAGAAGCACAACGTGGCGCTGATCGCGATCGGCAACGGCACCGCCAGCCGCGAAACCGACAAGCTGGCCGGTGAGGTGATCAAGGCGCTGGGGGAGGCCACGCTGCAGAAGATCGTGGTCAGCGAAGCCGGTGCCTCGGTGTACTCGGCCTCCGAGCTGGCGGCCAAGGAATTCCCCGACCTGGATGTCTCCATCCGTGGCGCGGTGTCGATTGCCCGTCGCCTGCAGGACCCGCTGGCCGAGCTGGTCAAGATCGAGCCCAAGGCGATCGGCGTGGGCCAGTACCAGCACGACGTGGACCAGTACCGCCTGGCGCGCGCGCTGGAGGCGCGGGTGGAAGACTGCGTCAACGCGGTTGGCGTGGAAGTCAACACGGCCTCGGCCGCGCTGCTGGCGCGTGTGTCCGGGCTGTCGGCCACGGTGGCCGAGAATATCGTGCGCCACCGCGACGACAACGGCCCGTTCAAGCGCCGCAAGGACCTGCTCAAGGTGCCGCGCCTGGGCGACAAGACCTTCGAACAGTGCGCCGGCTTCCTGCGCATCGCCGACGGCGACCAGCCGCTGGATGCCTCCTCGGTGCACCCGGAGGCCTACCCGGTGGTGGAGCGCATCGTGGCCGCCACCGCGCGCCCGATCAAGGCGCTGATCGGCGATGGCAGCTTCCTGCGCAGCCTCAAGGCCGAGCAGTTCACCGATGCGACGTTCGGTGTGCCGACGGTGCGGGACATCCTCAAGGAACTGGAAAAGCCCGGCCGCGACCCGCGCCCGGAGTTCAAGGCGGCGCGCTTCGCCGAGGGCGTGGAAGAACTGAAGGACCTCAAGGTGGGCATGATCCTGGAGGGCGTGGTCAGCAACGTGGCCGCGTTCGGTGCGTTCGTGGACATCGGCGTGCACCAGGACGGCCTGATCCATATCTCCGCGCTGGCCGATACTTACGTGAAAGACCCGCGCGACGTGGTCAAGGCCGGCGATATCGTCAAGGTGAAGGTGCTCGAGGTGGACGTGGCGCGCAAGCGCATCGCCCTGACCCGGCGCCTGGACGACACCCCGGCCCCGGCCAAGGCCCCCGGCGAGCGCGATGCGCGCCCGGCCGGGGGCGGGCGGCGTGAGGGCGGCAATGGCGGGCCGCGCGGCAACAGCCGTGGCCCGGCCCCGGGCCCGCGCCCGGGCAGCGCGGCACCGCCGGCCAACAACGCCCTGGCCGACGCCTTCGCGCGCGCCAAGCGCGGCGACTGAGCCGGCGCGGAGCGGGCACGCCAGGGGCCGCCAGGCGGTTCCCTGGCCGCTGTCGCCGGCCCTTGCGGGGCCGACACTTCTGGTTTCACTCCGCTTTGTTCACACTTGGCCTCAAATGCCCGTAGGCTGTGGCCCGTGGCGGGGAGGCCAGATGACAATGGAGCAGGCAGGACCGGAGGATCGAACAGGGGCCCGCACCGCGCGACGCGGCGCTTGGCCGTGGATGGAACCGCGCCCATGAGCGGGCAGGCGCCCGACATCGGCCCAGGCGGCGACCTGGCGCTGCAGGAGATGGCCGAGCGCCATCGGCGCCTGCAGATGATCATCGACGGCATGGCGGCCGGCACCTGGGAATGGAATGTCCAGGACGGGCGGATGTGGGTCAACGAGCGCTGGGCGCAGATCGTCGGCTACAGCTGCGACGAACTGGCGCCGATCACCCCGCACACCTTCTTCCGGCTGGTCCACCCCGATGACCTGGCCCAGTCCAACGCGTTGCTGACCGAACACCTGGAAGGCCGTTCGCCGCACTACGACAGCCTGTGCCGGATGCGGCACAAGGACGGCCACTGGATCTGGGTGCAGGACCGCGGCCGGGTATACGAGTGGGATGCGGACGGCCGCCCGTTGTGGATGGCCGGTGCGCACGCCGACGTGACCGACCTGCAGAACGCGCGCCAGGACGCGGCCAACATGCGCCAGCGCCTGCAGGCGGTGGTGGATGCCTCCGACGAGGTGGCGGTGATCGCCACCGACATCGACGGGGTGATCAACCTGTTCAACACCGGCGCGCAGAAGCTGTTGGGCTACAGCGCCGAGGAGGTGGTCGGGCGGGTCAACCCGGGCCTGTTCCATGACAGGGAGGAGATGCACGCCTACCTCCAGCCCGAGGCCGATGCCCAGGGCCGGCTGCCGACCGTGTTCGAGGCGCTGACCGCGCGCGCGGCGCAGGGCACCTGGTCGCACCAGTGGACCTTCGTGCGCAAGGATGGCGGGCGCCGCCAGGTGCGCCTGTCGATCAGCCCGCTGGCGTGCGGTGGCGGCCAGCGCATCGGGTATGTGGGCATGGCGGTGGACATCACCCCGCTGCTGGAAGTGCGCGAGCAGGCCTACCTGGCGGCGGAAAAGTTCGCCGGCGCGTTCTCCTCGGCGGCGCTCGGCATGGCGCTGGTGTCGCTGGAAGGGCGCTGGCTGGACGTGAACGATGCGCTGTGCGGCATCCTCGGCTATACCCGCGCCGAGCTGCTGGCGATCGATTTCCAGACCCTGACCCACCCCGACGACCTGCACACCGACCTGGCCCTGGTCGGTGACCTGCTGGCCGGGCGCCGCGACCATTACCACATGGACAAGCGCTACCTGGGCAAGGGCGGCAACACGGTGTGGGGGCGATTGTCGGTGTCGCTGGTGCGCGCCGAACGGGGCGAGCCGCTGCATTTCGTGTCGCAGATCCAGGACGTGACCGCCCAGCGTCAGAGCAGCCTGCAACTGCGTGAGTCCGAACAGCGCACCCGCGTCACCCTCGATGCGGTGGCCGACATGGTGCTCACCCTGGACCTGCAGGGCCTGATCCAGTACGCCAATGCCGCCGCCACCCGCGCCCTGGCCGGTGCAGGCGCGGCACCGCTGACCCACAGCCAGGTCCAGGACGTGATGGAGCTCACCACCGAGTACGCGCCGCGCTCGCCACTGGACATCGCCGTCCTGCTCGACCCGGACAGCAACGCGGTGGACCTGCACTCGGACCTGCTGCTGTCGGTGGGCGCCCAGTTGCTCCCGGTCGATGTGACCCGGGCCTGGCTGCGCGGTGAGGACGGGCAGGTCAGCGGGGCGGTCTGGGTGATCCGCGATGTGACCCAGCAGCGCGCCCGCCAGCGCGAGGCCCGCCACCTGGCCGAGGTGGACCCGCTGACCGAACTGAGCAACCGGCGTGGCTTCGAGGCGCACCTGCAGCAGGCCATCACCCGCGTGGCCCGCACCGGGCAGTCGGCCTCGCTGATGTTCATCGACCTGGACAACTTCAAGCCGATCAACGACAGCCACGGCCACCTGGCCGGCGATGCCATGCTGTGGGCGGTGGCCAACGTGCTGCGCCACGGCGTGCGCGACTCGGACATCGTGGCCCGGCTGGGCGGTGACGAATTCGCCGTGATCCTGGCCGGCTGCTCGCTCAAGCGCGCCCGCCGCATCGCCAGCGACCTGCTGGAGTCGGTGCGCGGGCTGACCATCCCCTGGGACCTGCAGCGCCTCAGCGTGGGCGCCAGCATCGGCATCGCCGCGATCGGCGGCAGCATGAGCGTGGACGCGGCGGTGGCCGCCGCCGACGCCCAGTGCTACCGGGCCAAGGCCCTGGGCAAGAACAACGTGCAGGTCGAAACCGCCCTCGGCCAGGCCAGCGACCCGCTGGATGCGGTGGAGAGCACCGAGGGCGGCGAGGGCTGAAGCCCCCGGGGCAGGGCGCTGACCGTTGGTCGGCCCGTCCTCAACTTCCGTGCCCGGGTGTCGATACCCCCTATGGAGCCGCGATCGCGTGGTTCCACGCTGGCCCCAGGCTGCCCCCGCTCGTCGTGGCCGGGACCGCGTGCCTTTGCAACACAGCGTCTGCAGGAAGCAAGACCATGTTGTACAAGCCGCAGGAGCGACGTCGCCCCAAGGACGTCCTCGCTAGTCCCCCAGCCAATCGATGTGCCGGCGGGCGTTTTGCCCGTCGGATCCCAACAGCTACCGGGCACCGAGGATCAGATGATGCTTACTTCAGGCATGCATGCGCATGTGCAGGAACGGGATGCCGACCCCGTCGTTTCACCGTGGCGCGCCTTGGTGGCGCCCTTTGTCGCCCGTCGCGACGCGCGTGGCGCGGCCGATGCGGGCGAACAGCGCCGGCGGCGCGAGCTGGAGGCGCAGGTGGCCGCGCTGCACCGCGTGCAGGCGGTGATCGAGTTCGACCTCGACGGCACCATCCTGCAGGCCAACGAGAATTTCCTGCGCACGCTGGGCTACCAGCTCGAGGAAATCCAGGGCCGGCACCACGCCATGTTCGTCGATCCGGCGCTGGCGCAGAGTGCGCAGTACCGTGAATTCTGGGCCAAGCTGGGGCGCGGCGAGTTCGATGCCGGCCAGTACCGACGGCTGGGCAAGGGCGGTCGCGAGATCTGGATACAGGCCTCCTACAACCCGGTGCTCGATGCCAATGGCCGGCCCTACAAGGTGGTGAAATTCGCCACCGACATCACCGCCCAGATGCAGCAGGCGGCTGACTACTCCGGCCAGCTGGCGGCCATCAACACCTCCCAGGCGGTGATCGAGTTCGGCCTGGACGGGCGCATCCTGTCGGCCAACGAGAACTTCCTGGCCACCACCGGCTACCGCCTGGACGAGGTGGCCGGCCAGCACCATTCGATGTTCGTCGATCCGCAGGAGCGCCAGGGCACCGACTACCGCCTGTTCTGGGAAAAGCTGGCGCGCGGCGAGTACGACGCCGGGCAGTACCGGCGGCTGGGCAAGGACGGTCGCGAGGTCTGGATCCAGGCGTCCTACAACCCGATCTTCGACATGAACGGGCGGCCGTTCAAGGTGGTCAAGTACGCCACCGACATCACCGCCCAGGTACGCGACACCCACGCCATGCAGCAGGCCGTGGCACAGACCCGCCAGGTGGTGGCCGCGGCCAAGGACGGCGACCTCACCGGGCACATCGCCACCGATGACAAGACCGGGCCGATCGCCGAGCTGTGCGAGGGCATCAATGCCCTGGTCGATGCGACGGCCTCGATCATCACCCAGATCAAGTTTGCCGCCGACACGATTGCCGTCGGTGCCAGCGAGATCGCCGAAGGCAACAGCGACCTGTCCGTGCGCACCGAGCAGCAGGCTGCCTCGCTGGAGGAGACCGCCGTGTCGATGAAGGGGCTGACCGCCACCGTGCAGCAGACCGCGGCCAACGCACGCCAGGCCAGCGACCTGGCCAGCGGCGCGGTGGACGTGGCCGCGCAGGGCGGGCACGTGGTGCACGAAGTGGTCTCCACCATGGCGCTGATCAATGCCTCCTCGCGCCGCATCGTGGACATCATCGGGGTCATCGACGGTATCGCGTTCCAGACCAACATCCTGGCCCTCAACGCGGCCGTGGAAGCAGCGCGGGCGGGCGAACACGGACGCGGATTCGCGGTGGTCGCCAACGAGATCCGCGAGCTGTCGCAGCGCTCGGCCAGTGCCGCCAAGGAGATCAAGCAGCTGATCGCCGACTCGGTGGAGAAGGTGGGCGCCGGCACCGGCCAGGTGGAAAGCGCGGGGCGCACGATGGATGAGATCGTGGTCAACGTGAAGCGGGTCAGCGCGCTGGTCACCGAGATCAGCGCCGTGGCCCAGCAGCAGAGCGAGAGCATCGGCCAGATCAACCAGGCGGTGGATCACATCGACCAGAGCACGCAGCAGAACGCCGCCCTCGTCGAAGAAGCCTCCGCGGCCGCACGCAGCATGGAAGAGCAGGCCAGCCAGCTGCGCCACACCGTGGCCGCCTTCCGCGTGGAGCCGGCCAGGGGTGGGGCGCGCCAGGGTGGCGGGCAACCTACGCTGCGGGTGGTGTGACGCGGCGCTACATGCCGACAAGCAGGCGCTGGCAATTGCGCCTGCGCAAGCGGTCTGGATTTGCAATACTCGACCTTCCCCATGGAAGGTCGAGGTAGACAGGATGCGATGGATATCAACGGGTGCGGTGTTGCTGGCCGCCGGACTGGCCATACCGGGCGTCGCCGGCGCCGCATCGGCGGTGTTCTACGATGCGGACACCGGTGCCTACGGTTATTCGATGAACAAGCGCACGGTCAGCGCGGCCATGCAGCAGGCATTGGGCTATTGCGTGCAGCGCTCGCCCGACTGCAGCGGCCAGGCCAGCACCAACGCGCCGGGGTTCTCCGCGCTCTACACCGGCACGCATGCGGTAGGGTATGCGCTGTCGGAAAAGGATGATGTCGCCGCCCAGCGCAAGGCCGAGGCCATGTGCCGGCGCCAGGCCGCCGACTGCCAGCTCGCGCTGTTGTGGCGCGAGCGCGTGCCGGTGCCGGTGACGCTGAGCCAGCAGGGGCGGCCACTGCCGGCACCCGCCCGACGCGCAGCGAAACCGGAGGCGCAGGACGCGGCGATGAATGAGGCAACGGCCCGGGCCGTTGCGGCCGCCAATGCAGCGGCGGCGGCTGCTGCCGTCGAGGCAGCGGCGGAGGCGGCAGCGACGCGTAAGTGATCACCCCAAAAGCAAAAGGCCAGATCAATGATCTGGCCTTTGCATCTTCCCTGGTGCCGAAGGTGGGACTCGAACCCACACGCTTTTAAGGGCGGCGGATTTTGAGTCCGCTGCGTCTACCGATTCCGCCACTTCGGCTGGCTGGCCGCGTAGTGTATACAAGTTGGGCGCTTCTGGGGAGGCCTGAATGCTTCATCGTCGTGCACGGCCTTCATCCGGCCCGGACGCTATACTCACCGTGCTGAACCATACAGGGAGCCGGGATGAGCACGTTGCAGGGTCTGCGCGTACTGGTGGTGGAGAACGACGAGATGAGTGCGACGCTGCTGCAGATGCAGTTGACGCATGTCGGCGCGCTGGTGGAGGGTCCGGTGGCCTCGGTCGCCGATGCGCTGCGCCTGTTGTCGCAGAGCGAGCCACAGGTGGCCTTGCTGGATTACCGGCTGGCCCACAACGAAACCAGCGAAGCCGTTGCCGCCGCCCTGGCCGCGCGCGGCATTCCCTTCGTGCTGGCCACCGGCATGGCGCCGGATCACCTGCCCGAGGCCTTCCGCCAGGGCGTGCTGCTGAGCAAGCCCTACCTGACCGCCGACTTGAACGCCGCCTTGGGGCGCGCGCTGCAGGGCGCATCGGTCGCCAGTTGAGGCAGGCCGTTCACGCCGCTTCGGCGTGGGCCAGCGACACCGGTTCGCGGTCGTCGAGGATGCGGTAAAGGGCGGCCAGGTCCTGCGGGTCCGGGTTGAGCCACGCATCGAGGTGCTCGGGGCGGATCGGCACGATGCAGCGGTCATGGCCGGCCGCTGCCACCTCCGGTGGCGGTGTATCGGTGATGGCGGCAAATGACAGCAGGCGACCTTCCGGGCCTTCCCATTCCGACCAGAGGCAGGCGATCAGCAGGTCGCGCGGCGGCTGCGGCCGGAACTCCAGCACCACGTTGCTTGCCGTTTCGCCCGGCGCCAGTGCCCGGTGTTCCATGGCGTGGCGCGGTACGTGCTCGTAGAACGACTGCACCACCACCACGCCGTGGCGATGCCCGAACGCGCTCTTCCAGTACGATGCCAGGCTGTCGCGGCGCGCATTGTAGGTGCCCGGGTAGAGGGTGTCGTTGCGCGCGGGTTTGTCCGGCAGCCGGCATTGGTAGCGCATCGGCTTGATCATGCGCTGGCCGTGTTCGGACACGATCACCGGTGCGTACACGCCGGGAAAGATGCGGCTGTCGCGCGGCAGCAGGCCGGTGCGGCGCAGGTCGTCCAGGCGCGCCTGCGCACGTTCGACCCGGTTGCCGGCGATGCGCCGCTCGTTGCGTGCCTTCTGCGTGGGGCGCTCGGCCAGGGCGTGCTCGGCCGCGGCCAGGCGCGCGGCCTGCAGGCGGATCTCCTCATCCAGTGCCTGCATCTCCTCGGCGTGCCATTGCTGGATCCTGGCCACGATGTCCTGGCCCTGTGCGGTGCGCGCGCCGGCAAAGCCGTCGTCCATGGCCTTGGGCGTCTTCGGGCGCTGCTTGCCGGCATCGTGGGCATAAAGCTGGGCGAAGTCGTCCAGCGACATCATGGCGCCGAACTCGCGGACCAGCTTGGTGTAATCGGCACGGATCTGGGCGGAATAGCACATGGTGCGAGGGCAGGGGGAGCAGGCGTACAGGATAGGCCGGTTCGTCGCACGCGGTGAGCGGCCGATGGGCGATGCTGCCTGCTCACTCCTTCAGGACGCCCTGCCATGACCTTGCCCGCCGGCCTGCAATGCCATCCCCATCCGCCCGCCGTGGAGGAGTATCGCGCCCTGCGCGTGGCTGCCGGGCTGAGCCCGAAAACCCAAGCCGCCGCCGCGCTGGGCCTGCCCAATACCGTGCATGGGGTATGCATCCGCGCCGGCGACGAACTGGTGGCGATGGGGCGGCTGGTGGGCGACCGCGGCTGCTTCCTGCAGGTGGTGGATATCGCCGTGCTGCCGCGATGGCAGGGCCAGGGGCTGGGCAAGGCGGTGATGCGGCACCTGGACCAGTGGCTGGGCGTGCATGCCGTGGGTGCCTATGTGAGCCTGATCGCCGATGGCGACGCCAACCGGCTGTATGCCCAGTTTGGATTCCAGCCCACCGCGCCCCGTTCGGTGGGCATGGCCAAGGTGGTGGGGTGAGTGCCGACCGACGATCGCTACCGGGCACACAAACAAAAACCCCCGGCATTGCCGGGGGTCGTTGTTTGTCGCTGGCGTCCCCACGGGGATTCGAACCCCGGTCGCCACCGTGAAAGGGTGATGTCCTAGGCCTCTAGACGATGGGGACGCACGAAACTTCAAATTTTGTCACTGCACTTCAATCGGCCTAATGATTGGAGTGGTGGAGCCAGGCGGGATCGAACCGCCGACCTCCTGCATGCCATGCAGGCGCTCTCCCAGCTGAGCTATGGCCCCACGTTGAAGCTGCGAGCCGCCTATCATAGCGACGGTTTCTGCTTATGGGAAGCTTTTTTTGTTGCCCCGTGACGACCCACGCAGGTAGGCCCCCCCCCGGTGGCACACAAACAAAAACCCCCGGCATTGCCGGGGGTCGTTGTCTGTAGCTGGCGTCCCCACGGGGATTCGAACCCCGGTCGCCACCGTGAAAGGGTGATGTCCTAGGCCTCTAGACGATGGGGACGCACGAAACTTCAAATTTTGTCACTGCACTTCAATCGGCCTAATGATTGGAGTGGTGGAGCCAGGCGGGATCGAACCGCCGACCTCCTGCATGCCATGCAGGCGCTCTCCCAGCTGAGCTATGGCCCCACGTTGTGTTGCAAGCCGCCTACTATACCTGCCTGTTCACGTTTGTGGAAGACCACAAGGCAACCGGCGGGTGGCGGTGACAAAAAGACCCGGCGAACCGGGCCTGATGTCGTTGATGAGTGGCGTCCCCACGGGGATTCGAACCCCGGTCGCCACCGTGAAAGGGTGATGTCCTAGGCCTCTAGACGATGGGGACGCACGAAACTTCAAATTTTGTCACTGCACTTCAATCGGCCTAATGATTGGAGTGGTGGAGCCAGGCGGGATCGAACCGCCGACCTCCTGCATGCCATGCAGGCGCTCTCCCAGCTGAGCTATGGCCCCACGATGCTGGAGGCGGAATTCTACGCGGATGTGAAGCCGACGCCAAGTCTTTTTTCTGAAACACCGAAGAAAAATCCATCGCCGTTGCGCGGGCGCGTGCCTGCATGGGTTGATCGGCGGGCGAGGGCGGCAGCAACGTCGATCAGCGACGAGGCCTGACCCGTCCTGCCATAGGTTGACACCTGTGGCTGACGATCCGGCCGCCGTCAGG
>NZ_JAVWXA010000122.1:0-11138 GCF_036662295.1 Stenotrophomonas sp. | reverse complement strand
TGGCAACCCGCTCACGCGGAGCCTGACCCGGGGTTAATGAAACGAGCGGTCGCAGGCCGCTCGGCCTGCGACGGCGTTGCCGGCCGGCATCGCGGGTGTACGCTCCAGGTCCGGTTTGGAGAATCACCCATGGGCGGCATGCAGCGGGAGCAGCAACGGGTACTGGCGGCGGCACGCCAGCGCTTCGCCGACGGCGGGGCGCTGGCCGAGGCGCTGCTGGCGCCATCGGTGCAGCGCTCGTGGGAACGCTCGCGGCAGGCCGGCGTGCAGCCCCGGCAGGAACCGCACTACGCCGCGCTCGACGCTGCCGCCCCGCGCCTGGATGACCCGGCCGACCGCCGTCTGGCGCGCGGCGTGCGCGAGGACCTGGACACGCTCTGGGCCGCGTTCGGCGGGCGCCAGTGGACCCTGTTCTGCGTCAACGCCGAGGGCATGGTCGTGGCCCAGCGCGAGCACGGCCTGGCCGATGTGCCGGTGCTGCGCCCGATCCAGGTCGGCCGGCGCCTGCGCGAGCGCGACATCGGCACCACCGCCCCGGCCTGCAGCCTGGCCGACGACACCCCGGCACTGGTGCGCGGCAACGAGCACTACCTGGACCGCTTCGCCGCCGTGTTCTGCCTGAGCGTGCCGCTGCACGGCCTGGACGGGGAGCTGCTGGGGGCGCTGGACATCACCGGCACCGGCGAGCGCGATGCCGAACTGCTGCACGGGTATTTCCGCCAGGCCGCGTTGTCCACCGAAAACCGGCTGATGCTCGACCACCGGCCCTGCCACCTGCTGGCCGTGCAGCACGATGCCCGCTGGCTGCAGTCACCGCTGCAGGGCCTGCTGGCGATCGAGGAGGACGGTCGCGTGCGGGCGGCCAACCGGGTGGCGCGCCGGTTGCTCGGGCTGCCCCGGCGCGGCCCATTGCCACTGCTGTCACTGCAGGGTCTGTTTGCGGGGGCCAGCGTGCACCAGCGACGGCGCCTGCTGCAGGCCGGGCCTGCGCATCGGGTGCGTATCGGCGAAGACACCGCGGTGTATGTGCAGTACCTGCGCGGGCCGTTGGCCGCGCGCGCGGGTGTGCGCCTGGCGGGGGCGGCCAGCCCGGGCGGTGCGCCGACGTTGCGTGCGCTCAACGCGCAGGGCGTGCGCGAGGCGGTGGCCGCGCACCACGGCAACATCGCCGCCGCGGCGCGGCAGCTGGGCATATCGCGGACCACGTTGTACCGGCACCTGCGCGGGTAGCGCGGCGCGGTTGCCGGCCAGCGGCCGGCAGCGCATGTGCGTGGCGGGTTGCCGGCCAGGCCTGTATCAGTCGCGGAAGTTGTCGAACTGCAGCGGCACCTCGAAGGTTTCCTTCTTCAGCAGCGCGATCGCGTCCTGCAGGTCATCGCGCTTCTTGCCGTTCACGCGCAGCTTGTCGCCATTGATCTGGCTGTCGACCTTGAGCTTGCCTTCCTTGAGCTTGGCCGCGATCTGCTTGGCCACCTTCTGCTCGATGCCCTGCTTGACGGTGATCTTCTGGCGCGCCCCGGCCAGGTTGGTCTCGATGTCGCCAAACTCCAGGCAGCGCACGTCGATGCCGCGCGCGATCAGGCGGGCGCGCAGGATGTCGGTCATCTGCTGCAGCTGGAAATCGCTCGGCGCGGACTGGCTGATCACGCTGTCTTCCAGCACGAATTTGGCCTCCACGCCCTTGAAATCGAAGCGGGTGCTCAGTTCGCGATTGGCCTGGTCGACCGCGTTGGTCAGCTCGTGGGTGTTGACTTCGGAGACGACGTCAAAGGAAGGCATGGGGAAATCTCCAGCGGTTGAATGCCGCCATTCTACCTACCCGGCATGGACGGCCCGGCCCAGGCGGCGATAATGGGCAATGAACACGCTCAAGTCCCCCACCCGTGCCGTCGCCTGGATGCTGATGGCGGTCGCCTGTTTCTCGCTGATGGACGCGGGCATGAAGCAGCTTTCGGCCAGTTACCCGACCCTGCAGGTGACCTTCCTGCGCGGGGCGGCCTCGCTGCCGTTCGTGCTGGTCTGGGTGCTGGCCACCGCCGGGCCGCGCTCGCTGGTGCCCCGGCGCTGGGGCCTGCACCTGCTGCGCGGGGTGATGGGCATGGCGATGATCGGCTGCTTCGTCTACGCCCTGCGCAGCCTGCCGCTGTCCACCGCCTACACCATCTACTTCGTGGCCCCGCTGCTGATCGCCGCGCTGTCGGTGCCGCTGCTGGGCGAGCATGTCGGCCCGCGCCGCTGGATCGCCATCGGCATCGGCCTGGTCGGGGTGCTGGTGGTGCTGCGGCCGGGGGTCGGCGGGTTCATCTCCATTCCCGGGCTGATGGTGCTGCTGGCGGCCACCGCCTATGCCATCGCGGCGATCACCGTGAGCATGCTCACCCGCACCGATACGCCGCAGTCGATGGTGGTCTGGTTCCTGGTGCTGCTGGCGCTGGGCGCCGGCCTGCTGGCCATTCCCGACTGGCAGCCGTTGCAGCCCAGCCACGCCTGGCTGATCGCCGGCATGGGCCTGGCCGGGGCAGGCGGCCAGGTCGCCTTGACCCGCGCCTTCCAGCTGGGCGAGGCCTCGATGATCGCGCCGCTGGAGTACACCGGCCTGGTCTGGGTGATCGGCTGGGACCTGCTGTTCTGGGGCGCGCTGCCGGACGGCGCCACCTGGCTGGGCGCGGCGATCATCGTGGCCTCCGGCCTGTACCTGCTGCACCGCGAGCGGGTCCGCCAGGTGCAGCCGCCCACGCCGCTGGACCACCCCTGAGCCACGCGCCGGGCCGATCACGCCCGCTTAGAACCAAACGGAATATCATTCCGACCTGCCGCGCGGGCCAGGGCCGTCCCGCGCTGGTAGGCTGCACGCCCCCTCCCGTCGATGCCCCGGTTGACCGCGAAGTGATCGAGCTCCAGCGCCTGCACAAATCCTATGCCGTCGGTGGCCGCGCGATCACCGCGCTGCAGCCGCTGGACCTGACCATCGAGGCCGGCGAAGTGTTCGGCATCATCGGCCACTCCGGCGCGGGCAAGTCCACCCTGATCCGGCTGATCAACCGGCTGGAAGAACCCAGCGGCGGGCGCCTGCTGATCAATGGCGAGGATGTCACCGCGCTGGACGCCGACGGCCTGCGCGCGCTGCGCCGCCGGATCGGCATGATTTTCCAGCACTTCAACCTGCTGTCCTCGCGCACCGTGGCGGCCAACGTCGCCTTCCCGCTGGAGCTGGCCGGCATCGCGCGCGCGGAGATCGATGCGCGCGTGGACGAACTGCTGCACACCGTCGGCCTGGAGGCGCACGCCAGCAAGTACCCCGCGCAGCTGTCCGGCGGCCAGAAGCAGCGCGTCGGCATCGCCCGCGCCCTGGCCACCCGCCCGCAGATCCTGCTGTGCGACGAGGCCACCAGCGCACTGGACCCGCAGACCACCGCCTCGGTGCTCAAGCTGCTGGGCCGGATCAACCGCGAGCTGGGCCTGACCATCGTGCTGATCACCCATGAGATGGACGTGATCCGCCGGGTCTGCGACCGCGTCGCCGTGCTCGATGCCGGCCACCTGGTCGAAACCGGCCCGGTCACCGAGGTGTTCCTGCACCCGCAGCACCCGACCACGCGCCGCTTCGTCAGCGAATCGGAGCAGGTGGACGAGGGCGAGCTGCACAAGGATTTCGAGGCCGTGGCCGGGCGCATCGTGCGCCTGACCTTCCTCGGCGCGGACACCTACGAACCCCTGCTCGGGCGCATCGCGCGCGAGACCGGGGTGGACTACAACATCCTGTCCGGTCGCATCGACCGGATCAAGGACACCCCCTATGGCCAGCTGACCGTGTCGCTGGTGGGCGGGGACGTGGCCGCCGCCCAGGCCGGCTTCGTCGCCGCCGGTGTCCACCTTGAGGAGCTGCGTCGATGATGCTGGCCACGGCAGGCGGTTTCTTCCGCCACCTGGATGCGGGCAAGTGGGCCGATATCGGCCAGGCCACGCTGGACACCCTGTTGATGCTCGGCGGCTCGCTGCCGCTCACCCTGCTGATCGGCCTGCCGCTGGGCGTGCTGCTGTTCCTCACCGGCTCGCCGCAGCTGCATCGCAAGCCGGTGCTGTACGGCAGCCTGGCGCTGCTGGTGAACCTGCTGCGCTCGGTGCCTTTCATCATCCTGATGATCGTGCTGATCCCCATCACCCTGTGGATGATGGGCACCTCGCTGGGCGTGCGCGGGGCGATCGTGCCGCTGGTGATCGGCGCGGCGCCGTTCTACGCCCGCCTGGTGGAGACCGCGCTGCGCGAGGTGGACCGCGGCGTGATCGAGGCCAGCCAGTCGATGGGCGCCACCACCTGGCAGCTGGTCACCCGGGTGCTGCTGCCCGAAGCGCGGCCGGGGCTGATCGCCGGCGCCACCGTCACCGTGATCGCCCTGATCGGCTTCACCGCCATGGGCGGTGCGATCGGTTCGGGTGGCCTGGGCGACCTGGCCTTCCGCGACGGCTACCAGCGCTCGCACACCGACGTGGCCCTGGTGACCGTGGTGCTGTTGCTGGTGCTGGTGCAGGTCCTGCAGATGCTGGGCGACCGCCTGGTGGCGCACTACAGCCGGAAGTAACGGGCGGGTACCGCCCGTCGGTCGGGACGCCTCTCGCGGGGGATGCGGCGTCGTGACTGGTCCTGCAGGCCGGATACGACTTCCAGGCCACTTGGGCGGCGCTGGATCAACGCACGTTCGGCACTTCAAAGCCCAGCCGGTCCACCTGCTCGGGGTGCTGCGGCACGCGCTTGAGCTTGTCGGTGTTGACCCCGTATTCGTCGCGGAGGCGGGTGGCCAGTTCCTTGTACAGGTCCTTGTCCATGTCCGGCTTGCGCGCGAAGATCCAGGCCATTTCGCGGCCGGGATAGCCCAGCATCGCCCACGAATAGTCCGGCGCCACTTCCAGCACGCGGGTGTGGGTGGGCACGATCTTGTAGAACCAGGTGCGCCAGTTGTGGTTGCCGCTGTCCGCGTCCACCGAGGCGCGCACGGTCAGTTCCTGCTGCGGCTCGGAGAAGCCGTTGCGGTAACGGTAGGTGATGGACACCTTCTGGTCGCCGCGCAGGCTGAACGTGTTGACGCTGGCCACGTGGCCGCGCTCGATCGGGTTGGGAACCCGGCCGATCACATACCAGGTGCCCATGAACCGTTGCAGGTCGATGGCGTCACCCTGCGCGCTGGCGGCCGCCGGTGCCGGGTCCGGCTTGGCCTCGTGGCGGAAGGCGCAGGCAGACAGCAGCGACAGCGTCGACAGCAACAGGACAGCGCGAAGCGGGCGGTTCACAGACATGCGGCAGGAGGCTCCAGGGGCTGGCACGGGCATGGTGGGTGGGACGGCGGAGAACGTCAATGGCGGCGTTCACCTGTACCGCACGCGTGCCGTCGTGGCGCCTGGCCAAGGTCGCAGCCAGTGAGATGGTGGCACGGCAAGGTGACGCATCACTTTCGCACGGAGTCGTGTCATGCCCTTGTCGTCTTCGCGTCGTTCCCGGTCTTCACATCCGTCCCCGCGCCGCCTGCCGGCGCCCGATCCGCAGGTGCTGCGCGCGGTCCGCCAGGTCGCGCTGGCCGGGCTGGCCCTGGTGCTGGTGTGGCCGGCCGCGCGCGGCAGCAGCGAATGGCTGGGCTGGTGGCCGATGTGGCTGGTCGGCATGCCCTGCCTGGCCTGGTGGAGCCTGTACCGCTTCCGCCTGCCGCAGGCCCTGCTGGCGCGCCGCAGCCGTCGTCGCCGGGGGCCGCAGGCCCGCCGCCGCACGCGCGTGCCGCTGCGCACCGCGCGCCCTGACCTTCGACACGGGAGCGCCGGCCAGCCTGTGTGATAGCGTCCGGGGCCTATGACCGCCTGGAGCTGCAATGTCCAAAATCGCTTCGGCCTGCCTGATGGCCGGCCTGATCACCGCTGCCACGGTGGGTACCGCCATGGCCGCTGAGACCCCCGCCGATCCGTATGCCTGGCTGGAAGATGTCGGCGGCGAGCGCTCGCTGGAGTGGGTCAAGCAGCAGAACGCCAAGTCCGAGGGCCGCCTGGCCCAGACCCCGGCGTTCAAGCAGATGGAGGCCAGCATCCGCGAGGTGCTCGATTCCGATGCCAAGATCCCCGGCGTGCAGAAGATCGGCGATTACTACTACAACTTCTGGAAGGACAAGCAGCACGAGCGCGGCCTGTGGCGGCGCACCACGCTGGCCGAGTACCGCAAGGCCTCGCCCACCTGGGAAACCGTGCTCGACCTGGACGCGTTGAACAAGGCCGAAGGCGAGAACTGGGTCTGGCACGGCGCCGAGTGCCTGCGCCCGGACTATTCGCGCTGCCTGATCGCGCTCTCGCGCGGCGGTGCCGATGCCGATGTCACCCGCGAGTTCGACCTGGCCAACAAGGCCTGGATCAAGGACGGCTTCTTCCGCCCCGAATCCAAGGGTGGCCTGAACTGGATCGACCGCGACAACGTGTTCGTCTACACCGATTTCGGCGACGGCAGCATGACCACCTCCGGCTACCCGCGCGTGGCCAAGCTGTGGAAGCGTGGCACGTCGATGGCCTCGGCCAGCGTGGTCTATGAGGGCAAGCCCGATGACATGTACATCGCGGCCATGCACGACGACACGCCCGGCTTCGAGCGCAACCTGGTCAGCCGCACGCTGGCCTTCTACAACAACGAGCTCTACCTGCGCGCCGACGACGGCACGCTGACCAGGATCGATGCGCCGAACTCGGCCGAGAAGGGCCTGCGCAAGCAGTGGCTCACCCTGGAGCTGCGCGAGCCGTGGACCGTGGGTGGCAAGACCTACACCGCCGGTTCGCTGCTGGTGACCAAGCTGGATGACTTCATCGCCGGCAAGCGTGACCTCGAGGTGCTGTTCGCCCCGACCGACACCACCTCCCTGGCCGGCACCAGCTGGACGAAGAACCATCTGGTGCTGAACGTGCTGGACGACGTCAAGAGCCGGCTGGTCGTGCTGACCCCCACCGGGAGCGGCTGGAAGAAGAGCGACTTCACCGGCGCGCCGACCTTCGGCACCGTGGCGGTGGGCGCGGTGGACGCCGACGACAGCGACGCGGTGTGGATGACCGTCACCGACTACCTGACCCCGACCACGCTGGCCCTGGCCGAGATCGGCAAGCAGCCGGAAGTGCTCAAGACCATGCCGGCCTTCTTCAATGCCGAAGGCAAGGTGATCGAGCAGCACTTCGCCACCAGCAAGGACGGCACCCGCGTGCCGTACTTCGTGGTGCACGCCAAGGACATGAAGCTGGACGGGTCCAACCCGACCCTGCTGTACGGCTACGGCGGTTTCGAGATCTCGCTGACGCCGTCGTATTCCGGCGGGATGGGCCGCGCCTGGCTGGAGAAGGGCGGGGTCTACGTGGTGGCCAACATCCGCGGCGGTGGCGAGTACGGCCCGCGCTGGCACCAGGCGGCGCTGAAGCAGAACCGCCACAAGGCCTATGAGGACATGGCGGCGGTCGCGCGTGACCTGGTCAGCCGCAAGATCACCTCGGCCAGGCACCTGGGCGTGCAGGGCGGCAGCAACGGCGGCCTGCTGACCGGCAACATGCTCACCCAGTACCCGGAGCTGTTCGGGGCGGTGGTGGTGCAGGTGCCGCTGCTGGACATGAAGCGCTACAGCCACCTGCTGGCGGGTGCATCGTGGATGGCCGAATACGGCAACCCGGACACGGCCGACTGGTCCTACATCCAGACCTTCTCCCCGTACCACCTGTTCGACCCGGCCAAGACCTATCCGCCGGTGCTGTTCACCACCTCCACCCGCGATGACCGCGTGCACCCGGGCCATGCCCGCAAGATGGCGGCCAAGATGATCGCGGCGGGCAAGGACGTGACCTACTACGAAAACATCGAAGGCGGTCACGGTGGCGCGGCGAACAATGCCCAGGCCGCCCACATGTCGGCCTTGTCCTATAGCTTCCTGTGGGAGCAGTTGCGGTAGAGTCGAGCGTTGCTCGACTGCTGGGATGCCCCATCGGCCCGGTAGCCGCAGGGAACCGCCGAAGGCATCTTCGGTCCGCCTCCGGGTGGTGGGGCATCAGGTTGGCTCCACCCCAGTTTCAGCGCCACGCCGCAAGGCGTGGCGTTTTTTTTACCTGTCTGCAGAGAAAGGACCGAAGCGGTAGTGCCGGCCGCTGGCCGGCATCCCACAGCCACCGTGTTCCCAACGACCACCGACCAATGGTCACTGCGGCGGCGGGTGCTTTCCTACCCGCCGCGCGACCAACGACGTACTCACCGCACCCACGTCTCCAACCCACGCCGGATGCGCGCCACCGCTTCCTCCAGCCGCGGCACTTCCTGCGTATAGGCCAGCCGCACGTGCGCGTTCGCGCGGTGGTGGCCGAAATCCAGGCCCGGGGTAAACGCCACGTGCTGGGTTTCCAGGAAGTGCGCGCAGAACGCCTGCGCGTCGTCGGTGAACGCGCTCACGTCGCAGTACAGGTAGAACGCCCCTTCCGGTTCCACTTCAATCCGGAAGCCCAGCGCGCGCAACGCCGGCAGCAGGTAGTCGCGGCGCTCGCGGAAGGCGGCGCGGCGCTGCTCGAAGATGGCCATGCTCGCCGGCGTGAAGCAGGCCAGCGCCGCGTGCTGGGCAATGCTCGACGCGCTGATGTACAGGTTCTGCGCCAGCTTCTCCAGGTCGCCGATCGCCTGCGGTGGCGCCACCAGCCAACCCAGCCGCCAGCCGGTCATCCCGTAATACTTCGAAAAACTGTTGAGCACGAAGGCCTCATCGTCCACCGCCAGCACGCTGGCCGCGTCCATCCCGTAGGTCAGCCCGTGGTAGATCTCATCCACCACCAGGTGCCCGCCGCGAGCCTTCAGCGCCTGCGACAGCGCGCCCAGCTGCGGCGCCGACAGCACCGTGCCGGTCGGGTTGGCCGGCGAGGCCACCAGCGCGCCCACGCTGTCGGCGTTCCAATGCTGCTCCACCAGCGCCGGGGTGAGCTGGTAGGCGCTGGCCGGCCCCACCGGCACCAGCTGCGCGGCGCCTTCCACCAGGCGCAGGAAGTGCCGGTTGCACGGATAGCCCGGGTCGGCCAGCAGCCAGTGCCTGCCCGGGTCCACCAGCAGGCTGCTGGCCAGCAGCAGCGCGCCCGACCCGCCCGGGGTGATCAGGATGCGCGCCGGGTCCACGGCCAGCTGGTAACGGTCGGCATAGAAACCGGCGATGGCCTCGCGCAGCGCCGGCAGGCCGCGTGCGGCGGTATAGCGGGTGTGGCCGGCGGCCAGCGCCGCCTGGCCGGCCTGCACGATCGGCGCGGCCGTGGTGAAGTCCGGCTCGCCGATCTCCAGGTGGATCACGTCGTGGCCGGCCTGTTCCAGCGCCTGCGCGCGGGCCAGCAGCGACATCACGTGGAAGGGTTCGATTTCCTGGCTGCGGCGGCTGTAGCCGGCCGTGGGGGTCGGGATGCTCATGACCCGATGATAGGGGCTGTGACGATCGGCAGGCTTGCCGCTGCCGCAACGCCCGCCCAGACTGGCCCGACCAAGGACGCCATTGCATTCCCCCCGAAGGAGCCGCATCTCGTGAAACCCGCCCTCTGTTTACTGGTTGCCAGCCTGATGACCCCCAACGTGCATGCCACCCCCGCGCTTACCCCACCGGACGCGGAGAAGCACCCGCACACGGTCAAGGCACCGTTCGGGGCCACCCGCAGCGACGAGTACTACTGGCTGCGCGACGACAGCCGCGAGAACCCGGCGATGCTGGCCTACCTGAACGCGGAAAACGCCTACACCGACCAGGTGATGGCCCCGCTCAAGCCACTCGAGGACAGCCTGTACAAGGAAATCGTGGCCCGCATCAAGCAGGACGATGCCAGCGTGCCGGCGCGTGATCGCGGCTACTGGTATTACACCCGCTTCGAAACCGGCAAGGACTACCCCATCCAGGCGCGCCGCAAGGGCAGCATGGAGGCGCCGGAGGAGATCCTGCTGGACGTCAACCAGATGGCCGCCGGCAAGAACTACTTCGATGTGGGCGATGCCGATGTCAGCCAGGACAACCACCTGCTGGCCTGGGCCGAGGATGACGTCGGCCGCCGCCAGTACGTGATCCGCTTCAAGGACCTGCGCACCGGCCAGGTGCTGGCGGACCGTATCGAGAACGTCTCGCCCAACGTGGTCTGGGCCGATGACAACCGCACCCTGTTCTACGTCGAGAACGACCCGGACACCCTGCTCACCGTGCGGGTGAAGAAGCACGTGCTGGGCACCCCGGCCAGCGCCGACGTGCTGGTCTACGAGGAAAAGGACGACAGCTTCTACATGGGCGTGGGCCGCACCCGCGACGACCGCTTCCTCACCATCGAACTGCACAGCACGGTCAGCTCGGAGACCCGCTATGCCCCGGCTGCCGACCCGCAGGCGTTCACGTTGCTGGCGCCGCGTGCGCGCGATGTCGAGTACGACGCCGACCACTTCAACGGCCGCTGGGTGATCCGCACCAACGATGCCGGCGCGAAAAACTTCAAGATCGTCACCGCGCCCACCGCGGCCACCTCGCGCGCGCAGTGGACCGACTGGGTCGCCCACGATGAGGCGGTGCTGGTGGAAGGGGTCGAGCTGTTCGATGGCTTCAGCGCCATCGCCGAGCGCTCCAATGGCCTGGAGCGCATCCGCCTGCTGTACCCCGATGGCCGCCAGGACTACGTCAAGGCCGACGAACCGGCCTACTCGATGGGCCTGGCCGCCAACCCGGAGCCGGACAGCCCCTGGCTGCGCTACGCCTACAACTCGATGACCACCCCCACCACCACCTATGAGCTGAACACCGCCACCGGTGAACGCCGCCAGCTCAAGCAGCAGCCGGTGCTGGGCTACGACCCGTCGCAGTACACCACCGAGCGCGTCTGGGTGACCGCCCGCGACGGCGCGCGCGTGCCGGTCTCGCTGGTCTACCGCAACGGCTTCAAGAAGGACGGCAGCGCCGCGCTGTACCAATACGCCTACGGCAGCTACGGCATGTCCATGGACCCCGGCTTCAACCAGACCGTGGTCAGCCTGCTCGACCGCGGCGTGGTCTACGCCATCGCGCACATCCGCGGCGGCGAGGAGATGGGCCGCGCCTGGTACGAGGACGGCAAGCTGCTCAAGAAGCAGAACACCTTCAACGATTTCGTCG
>NZ_JAVWXA010000121.1:0-11447 GCF_036662295.1 Stenotrophomonas sp. | reverse complement strand
AAAGACCGAAACGGTAGTGCCGGCCGCTGGCCGGCATCCCACCGCCACCGGGGCTCCCAACCACGACCGACCAACGTCCAATGCGAACGCTCTGGAACGCCCCCCACCCGGACACTGGGTCGGTGGCCGGCAGGACACCAACGGCAAGGCCGCTTCGTCCGGCATCGGCTGCGACCGTCCAGAGGCAAGGTGTCGGCAGCAAGCCGGCCAGCGACCGGCACTACCGGGGGCCATCGGTAGGTGCCCCACGCCAGTCATGCAACGCGCTTGCGAGCCGTCGATCTTCGGCCCTGTTTGAAAAACAGCCCGCCAGAAAAGCAGAAGGCCGCGACGCTCAGCGCGTCGCGGCCTTCATACCCGGCGGATTGTCGTCGCGGCTCAGCGCAACGTGTTGAACAGCGACATCTGCTGCATCTGCGAGAACAGCGTCTGCGCCGCCTGCAGGGCCGTGCTTTCCAGCTGGTACTGGCTGATCGCATCGGCGTAGTCCAGGTCGCGCATCTGCGACAGCGTGCCCTTGAGCGTGACCACGTTGGATTCGCGCATGTCCGCCGCATTGTCCAGCGCCTTGAGCTGGGCGCCGCCCGCCGCGCGCGAATCGATCATCCGCTCCGACGCCCGGGCCACGTCGCGCAGGCTGCTTTGCAGCAGGTTCTGCTGGGCCGCCGACTTGCTCGCCGTCCCCGTATCCAGTTTCAACGATCCGATCAGGCTGTCCAGCGTGCTGAAGATGTCCCGGCTGCTCGACGGACTCACCTCGAAACGGTCGCCCGCCACCGGCTTGCCGTCAATGTGCAGGCGCACCCCGTTCACCACCAGGTCGTCGCCGGCCGTCATCGTCCCGCTCGACACCACCGTGCCGCCCGCATCCAGCAGGTCGTATTGATCGGCCGAGGTGAAGCGCACGCTGAAGGGCTGCCCGTTCCAGTCGTCGGTGCCATCGCGGGTCACGTTGGTCAGCACCCCCGTGCCCGTGTTGGCCGCATTGCCCGCGCCGTCCACGTGCCCATCACCTGTGGCGATCCGCAGGAAGATCTCGCTGCCGGGCAGGGCGTCCAGCACATACGTGTCCGGCCCCACTTCCACCTGGCGCTGGTTCTGGTCGCCGTTGTAGACCACCTTCCCATCCACCTGGCTGAAGGGCGGGCTGCCGTCGGCCGTGCCGCCGAACAGATAACGCCCGGTGCCGTCGGTGCTGTTGGCCAGCGCCAGCAGGTTGCCGCGGATCGCCTCGATTTCGGTCACCATCGACTGCTTGTCCGCCGCCGCCAGCGCCGGGTTGTTGGCGTACACCGTCAGCTCGGTGATCCGGCCCATCATGTCACCCACCTGCGCCAGCGCGTTTTCCTGCAGGCCCAGCCGGTTCTGCACGTTGCCCGCGTTGAGCTGCATGCGGTCCAGCGAGGCCAGCGTGCGGTCCAGGCCCACGGCGGCGCCGGAGGCGACCGGGTCGTCCTTGGCGGTGACCAGGCGCCGGCCGGTGGCGATCTGCTGCTCCAGGTGGCTCATCTTGGCCTGCTTGGCCATCATCAACGACACCGACTGGTTGAACATCATCCCGGTGGAAATGCGGTTGTTCATCGGCTCACGGCTCCGAGGATGGTCTGGAACATGCTGTCGGCGGTGGAGATCAGCTGCGAGGCGGCCTGGTAGGCCTGTTGCAGGCGAAGCATGTCCGCCGCTTCTTCATCCAGGTTCACCCCCGACACCGTATCGCGCGCGGCCTGGGCCTGGTCGGTGATCACCTGCTGGGCCTGCAGCGAATAGTCGGCCGAGCGCGCGGCCGCGCCCACCTGGGTGGTCAGCCCGCCCAGCGCGCCGCTCAGGGTGACCGTGCCGTCATTGAACGCCTTGGCCTGCTCGACCTTGGCCAGCAGCAAGGCATTGCTGTTGTCCGACGAACCGGCCGGGGTCGGCCCGATGGAGAAGTTGTCACCGGCCTTGGGCGCACCGTCGAGCACGAAGCTCCAGCCGTTGGCGCTGATCGTCTGCCCGGCGGTATAGGTGAACGGACCGGCGCCATCCAGGGTGTACTGGGTGCCGCTGGTGAACACGATCGCCGCCGGGTTGCGCAGCGCGGCGTTGGCGTGGTCGGTCACCTTCACCCCGGTCAGCTTGCCGGTGCCGGTGTTGGTCAGCGCCGCAGTGCCCTTGATCGGGGCAGCCGCCGCGATCCGCGAGGTATCGGTGATGGCCACCGACAACGAACCGGCCACGCCGGCGGTGGGCTGCAGCAGCATGCGGTCGTTGCTGGCCGGGGTGCCGGTCATCACCAGTTCCACGCCGTTGATCACCAGCGGGTCGGCCGCGCTGCCGGTACCGGTCATGGGGATGGCCACGCCCGTGTCGGCGCGGCTGGCCTGCCACTGCGTGCCGTCGAACTTCAGCACCACGTTCTGGCCGTCCAGCTTGGACAGGTCGCCGAAACTGGCGCTCATGCTGGCCGTGCCGGCGTTGTTGGCATTGGCGGTGATGCGCGGGTTGCCGATGTTGAAGAAGTCCCCGCCGAGGTTGCCGTACAGGTCCGCGCCCTGGCGGTGCACGTCATTGAAGCTGCTGGCCATGCCCACCGCCAGCTTGCCCAGTTCGGCCTGGGTGGGGGTCAGCACGCTGTCGCGGAACTCCAGCAGGCCGCCGATCTGGCCGCCCAGGGTCTTGGGTTGCAGGGTGATCGACTGCCCGGCGCTTTCCAGCGCCAGCTGCAGGCGCTCGGGCATGTACGGGTCGGTCACGGTGGTGACCCGCGAGGCGGTGGTGCCCACCACCAGCGCCTGGCCGCCGGCCGTGTAGACGTTCATGATGCCGCCGTCCTGCATCACCGCATTGCCGCCGGTGTAGCCCACCAGGTTGGCGATCAGCTGGTCGCGGCGGTCCAGCAGGTCCGGGGCGGCATTGGCCGCGTTGCCGCCGATGGCCCCGTTGAGCTGGGCGATTTCCTTGGCCAGCCGGTTGATCTCGGAGGCGCCGGCGATCAGGCCGTTGTTGACCTCGCCATTGAGCGTGTTGAGCTGGCCGTTGAGCTGCTGGAAGCGGCCGGCCAGGGTCTTGCCGCCATCGAGCATGTTCTGCCGGTCGGCGGTGCCCGAGGCATTGGAGGACAGGCCACTGACCGAATCGAAGAAGCTCGACCAGACCCCGGCCACGTTGGTGGCGGTATCGGAGAACATCGCATCGACGCGGTCGGCCATGCTCGACAGCTGCTTCAGGCGCGCCAGCTCGCCACTGCCGTCAAGCAGCCGCGAGATCGCCAGCTGGTCGGCCACCCGGCGGATGTCGGTGATGCGGGTGCCGTTGCCCACGTCGCCATAGCCGAAGTTCTGCGGGTTGGCGGTGGCGAAGTCCACCTTCTGCCGGCTGTAGCCGGGCGTATTGATGTTGGCCACGTTGTGGCTGGTGGTCGCCAGCGCCCGCTGGAAGGCGAGCAGGGCGCTGGTGCCGGTGGAAAGTACGCTGGACATGGGTTACCTCAACGACGGATGACACCCAGCCCGGTCGGGCTGGCGGTGCTGGCAAAGGTCTGGCCCAGGCGCTGGCTGGCATCGCCCACCGCGGCGATGGCGCGCTGGATGGTCGGGCCGCCGGCGATCGCGGCGATCTTGGCCGCGTAGCTGGGATCGGTGGCGTAGCCGGCCTTCTGCAGGCCCTGCGCGAAGCCGCGCACGTCGGCGCCGGCCTGCAGCGCGTTCTGGTAGCGCGGGCTGTTCTTGAGCAGTTTCACGTAGTCGGCAAAGCTCTCGCCCACCGAGGCATAGGCGCGGAAGCTGGCGGTTTCGTTGCGGCGCACGCCATCCACATACTCGTGGGTGCCGGTGGTGGCGCGCTCGCCACTCCAGCCATTGGCCTTGATCCCGAACAGGTTGTGCGAGCTGCCACCGGCGTTGTTGCGCTGGATCAGCTTGCGGCCCCAACCGGTTTCCAGCGCGGCCTGGGCGACCAGCGCCTTGGCATCCACGCCAAGTTCACGCGCGGCCTGCTGGGCGTGGCCCCAGATGCTGGCCACGAAGCCTTCCGGCGTGTGCGGGCCCAGGCGGGCGGCGGCGGTGTTGGCCGCCAGCGTGTCCACCGCGCTGGGGCCACGGCTGCCGGCGGCGTCGTTGACGCCGCTCCAGCGGTCATTGGCCAGCGCGGCCCAGTTTTCCTGGGTGGGGTCGCTCACGCCCGGGGCGGCCGCGTACGGATCGCTGCGCCCGATCGCCTCGTGCATCTGGCTGCTCTCGCGGCCGGCGATCAGGTCCAGCGCGCGTTCCATCGGCTGCAGCACCGCCGACGGGTCGGCACCGCGCAGCTGCTGCAGCATGTCCACCTCGGCCGGTGCCTCGGCCGGCGTGCCGGTGGCCGGCAACGCCATGGGCGCGGCGGCCGGCGCGTTGAGCCGGTAGGCACGCAGTGCCGCGGCCGGGTTCAGTGCGGTATCGGTGGGCTTGGCGGCCTCGTCCTGGCCACCGCCGAGCTGGCGGCTGATCATCGCCGACAGGCCCAGGCCGCGGCCGCGGGTCATCGCCTCGGCGATCTTGTGGTCGTACATCTCGCGGAACATGGTGTTTTCGGCGGGGAACAGCGAATCGCCGAAGCTGGCATCGCGCATGCTCTTGACCAGCATCTGCGCGAACTGGCCTTCCAGCTGGCGCGCCACCTTGTCCACCTTGGCCGGGCTGTTGGCCTGGGCCGGGTTGAGCTCCAGTGCGGGCGTGATGCGCATGTCAGATCACCTCGAGCTCGGCGCTCAGCGCACCGGCCTGCTTGAGGGCTTCCAGGATGGCGATCAGGTCGCCGGGGGCCGCGCCCACCGCGTTGACCGCGTGCACGATCTCATCCAGCGTGGTGCCACCGCTGAACTTGAACATGCGGCTGCCCTCGTTGGTGGCGGTGATGGTGGACTGCGGCGTGGCCACGGTCTGGCCATTGCCGAATGCGTTGGGCTGGCTGACGTTGGTGTTTTCGTTGATGGTCACGGTAAGCGAGCCGTGCGAGATGGCCGCCGCGCCCACGCGCACCTGCGCGCCGATCACCACCGTGCCGGTGCGGGCGTTGACCACCACCTTGGCCGGCGCGCTGCCGGGGGTGAGTTCCAGGTTCTCGATGCGGGCCAGCAGCCCGATGCGTGCGCCGGGGTCGCTGGGCGACTGCACCGCCACCGTCACCCCGTCGATCGCGCGCGCGGCGCCATCGCCAAAGGCGTTGTTGAGGGCGGCCACCATGCGCGAGACCGTGGTGAAGTCGTTCTTGTGCAGGTTCAGGGTGATGTCGCCGCCGCCGCTGAACACGTCCGGCAGCGCGCGCTCGACCGTGGCGCCGTTGGGGATGCGCCCCACGCTGGGCACGTTCACCGACACCCGCGAGCCATCCTTGCCCTGCGCACCGAAACCGCCGACCACCAGGTTGCCCTGGGCGATCGCATACACCTGGCCATCGGCGCCGCGCAGCGGGGCCATCAGCAGCGAGCCGCCGCGCAGCGAGACCGCGTTGCCGATCGAGGACACGGTGATGTCGATGGGCTGGCCAGGCTTGGCAAACGGCGGCAGCTCGGCGTGGATCGCCACCGCGGCCACGTTCTTCAGCTGCGGGTTGACGTTGGCCGGCACGTTGACGCCCAGCTCGCCCAGCAGGTTCTTCAGGCTCTGCACCGTGAAGGGCGCCTGGCTGGTGCGGTCGCCGCTGCCATCCAGGCCCACCACCAGGCCGTAGCCGACCAGCGCGTTGGTGCGCACGCCGCCCACCTGGGCCAGGTCCTTGATGCGCTCGGCCGATGCCGGGCCCACCACCGCGAACAGGGCCAGCAGCGCCAGGCAGGGCGACGCGACGCGTCGCTGCATTGCCGTGGCGCGTCGCGGCCCAAACAGGGAGAAGAAGAAGGTCATGTCAGGCTCAGAACGGCGTCAACGCCGAGTTGAAGAAGCGGCTCAGCCAGCCCATCGCATTGGACTGGGCCACCGGGCCACGGCCGCCGTAGACGATGCGCGCATCGGCCACGCGGCTGGAAGGAATGGTGTTGTCGGGGAAGATGTCCGCGGCGCGCACGATGCCCTGCACCTGCACCAGTTCATCGCCCTGGTTGAGCCGCAGGTTCTTGGCGCCCTGGACCACCAGGTTGCCGTTGGGCAGGCGCTGCACCACCGTGACCGTCACGCTGCCCTGCAGGCGGTTGCTCTGGGCACTGGTGCCCTTGCCGGTGAAGTCGCGCGAGCCACCGGCACTGGCTGCCAGGATGTCCTTGCCGCCCAGGGTGACCGGCGCGCCGAACAGGGTCGGGGTGCCGATGCTCAGCTCCGATTCCTTGGCGGTGGTGGTATTGGCCGTGGTCTGGGCGGTGGTGCTTTCGGTCAGGGTGATGGTGAGCAGGTCGCCCACGTCGCGCGCGCGCCGGTCCGAGTACAGCTGCAGGCCGGGGCCGGCCGCGTAGATCGCACCGGCGGTGGCCTGCGCGGTCGGCGCCACGATCGGGGTGACCGGCGCCATCGCCGGGTAGGGCCGCACGTCGCCAGCGATGACGCAGCCGCCCAGCAGGGCGACCACGGAGCTGGCCAGGAGCAGGCGAAGGGTAGGGCGCAGGGGCGACATGGCAGGGTTCCCGTTTGGACCGATCAGACGTTCTGGTTGAGGTAGCCGAGCATCGCGTCGGTGGTGGAGATCGCCTTGGCATTCATTTCGTAGGCGCGCTGGGTTTCGATCATCGACACCAGCTCTTCGACCACGTTGACGTTGCTGCCTTCCAGCGCGCCCTGCACCACGCCGCCGAGGCCGTTCAGGCCGGGGTTGCCGTTCTGCGCGGGGCCCGAAGCGGTGGTTTCCAGGAACAGGTTCTCGCCGCGTGCCTGCAGGCCCGCCGGATTGACGAAGTCGGTCAGGGTCAGCGCACCGATTTCCACCGAGGCCGCGTCGTCGGCCATCTTCACGCTGATGGTGCCGTCGGTGCCGATGGTCAGCGACTGCGCGCCTTCGGGGATCTGGATGCCCGGCTGCACCGGGTAGCCGCTGTTGGTGACCAGTTCGCCCTGCTGGTTGATCTTGAACGAGCCGTCGCGCGTGTAGGCCGAGCTGCCGTCGGGCATCTGCACTTCGAAGAAGCCGCGGCCGTTGACCATTACGTCAAGCGCGCGACCGGTCTGTTGCTGGCTGCCCTGTTCGAAATTCTTGGAGGTGGCCACCACGCGCACGCCGGTGCCGATCTGCAGGCCGGTCGGCAGCTGGGTCTGGGCCGAGGAGGCACCGCCAGGCTGGCGCACCTGCTGGTACAGCAGGTCCTCGAAACTGGCCCGGTCCTGCTTGAAACCGGTGGTGTTGGTGTTGGCGAGGTTGTTGGACACCACCGACATGCGCGTCTGCTGCGCATCCAGTCCGGTCTTGGCAATCCACAGTGCCTGGTTCATGGCGATGTTCCTTGGTCTGTTGCGGGGGGCCGCATGGGGCGGCCTTCACAGGGAGCGATGCATGGCGCGTGCCAAACCGGCGCCGGGTTTCCGTCGCCGGCGCGGCCGGGCTCAGCCGCCCAGGCGCAGCAGGCTGTTGGCGCTGCGCGCGTTGTCGTCGCCGTGCTTGATCACCTTCACCTGCATTTCGTACTGGCGCTGCAGCTGGATCATCTGCACCAGCGCGCCGGCGGCATCCACGTTGCTGCCTTCCAGCTGGCCGCTTTCCAGCGACTTGCCCTGGGCCTGCACGAATGGCTGCTGCGGGTCGCTGTTGCGCATCAGGCCGTCCAGCCCGCGCTCCAGGCGCTCGTCGGCAGCGGCCACCACGCGGATCCGGCCGATGTTGGCCATCGTCTGCGGGCCTTCGCCCAGCGGGATGATCGAGATCGTGCCGTCGTTGCCGATGTCCATCGCCTGGTGCGGCGGAATGGCGATCGGCGCGCCGTTCTCATCCAGCACCGGATGGCCGCCGGCGGTCACCAGCTGGCCATTGGGCGTGATCGAGAGCGCCGCGCCACGGGTGTAGGCTTCGCCGCCACCGGCCGGGGCCTGCACCGCCAGCCAGTTGCCCGCCTGCAGCGACAGGTCCAGCGGGTTGCCGGTGATCTGCTGGGCCCCCATCCGCCGGTTGAAGCCGGCGTCCACGTGCAGGGCGTCCACGCGCGAGGCGTAGCCGGTGCCCTTGATCGGGAAGGCCTCGGTGTTGGCGAGGGCCTCCTTGAAGCCAGGGGTATCGGTGTTGGCCAGGTTGTGCGAGAGCGTGCCCTGCGCCTGCAGCGAGGCACGTGCACCGGTCATCGCCACGTAGAGCGCCTTGTCCATCGTTGTAGTCCCGTGATGCGGTCAGTGGCTCATCAACGGATGTTGATGATGGTCTGGGTGATCTGGTCCATGGTCGAGACCATCTGCGAGTTGGCCTGGAAGTTGCGCTGGGCGGTGATCATGTTGACCAGCTGCTCGGTCAGGTCGACCGTGGAGGCTTCCAGCGAACCGGCCTGCACCTTGCCCAGGTTGGAACTGTCCGGCGCGCCGGTGCGCGGGGTGCCCGAGTTGAAGGTCTCCACCCACAGGTTGTTGCCCTTGGCTTCCAGCCCCTGCGCGTTGTTGAAGGTGGTCAGGGCCACCTGGCCCAGCGGCTTGTCATCGCCGTTGGAGTAGCGCGCGTAGACCACGCCTTCCTCGGACACGGTGATCTCGTTGAGCTTGCCGGCCGCGTAGCCGTCCTGCTGGGTGTTGCGCAGCGCGAACTTCTCCCCGTACTGGGTGGAGCCGCTGATGTCCAGCGTCAGCGCCAGCTGGCCGGCGCCGGTGCTGGGGGTGAACGGGGTCATGGTGATCTGGCCGTTGGCCGGGGTGGTCAGCGCGCCGGCGTTGTTGAACTCCAGCGTGGTCGGGGTGCCCACCGACTGGCCGTCCACGTAGTTGTGGACCTGCCACTGGTTGGCGGTGCCGGTCTTGACGAAGTAGGAGGTCTGGGTGTGGCTGACGCCCAGCGAGTCGTACACGGTGATGCCGCCGGTGGACTGGCTGTAGCTGTTGGAGTCGGTCGGGCTGAACGGGGTGACCGTGGGCACCTTGGCGTCGGCCGGCAGGGTGAAGCTCACGTTGACCTTGCTGGTCTGCTTGGGCGGGCTGTCGGTGGTCAGCAGCTGCAGGTCGACCAGGCGGCCGGCGTCGAAGCTGGTGCCGTCGGCGTTGGGCGCGAACACCTGCAGGCGCGCGCCCTGCGGGTTGGTCACGTAGCCGGCCTGGTCGGTCTGGAAGTTGCCGGCGCGCGAGTACACGCGGGCACCGTTCATGGTCATGGTGAAGAAGCCCTCACCGGAGATGGCCATGTCCAGGCTGCGCCCGGTCTGCTCGTTGTTCCCCTGCGAGAACTGCTGGGCCACGGTGGTCAGGCGCACGCCGGACCCCACCGCGTTCTTGGACAGGCCGTAGCTGGTGGCCGAAAACAGGTCGGCGAACTCGGCGCGCGATTCCTTGAAACCGGTGGTGTTGACGTTGGCGATGTTGTTGGCGGTGACGTTCAGGTCGGCATTGGCTGCGTTGATGCCGGACAACGAGATGTTGAAGCCCATGGGATTGCTCCTGGTATGCGGGGTGGGGCGGCTCAGCTGATGCGGAGCACGTAGTCGATCGGGGCCGTACCCAGGCCCTTGAGGTTGAGGTACAGCCCGTCCGAACCGACCGTGACGCTTTCCACGGGCGCTTCGACGTAGGTGTTGGCCTTGGTCTTGGCACCGGCGCTGTCGGTGAAGGTGGCGGCGATGGTGTAGCTGCCCGGTGCCATGCGGTTGCCGTTGGCGTCCTTGCCGTCCCACTGGAAGGTGACTTCGCCGGCGGCCTTGGCTTCCACGCTCAGCGTGTTGACCTTGACCCCGTTGGCGTCGGTGATCTCCACGTTGACAAAGCCGGGGCCGGAGGCAGCGACCATGCCGTTGGTGCCGCCCTCGGCCTCCAGCGACCACTTGCCCGAGGGGATCAGCACGTCGTGGCCGACCAGCGCGGCGCCGCGCAGGATCTGGTCGCCGGACATCTGGTCCTGGAACCCCTTCACCGTGGTGTTGAGGTCGGTGATGCCCTGCACCTGGGACAGCTGCGCCATCTGCGCCACCATCTGGGTGTTGTCCATGGGCTTGAGCGGGTCCTGGTGCTGCAGCTGCTCGGTCATCAGGCGCAGGAAGTCGGCCTGGTCCAGGGTGCTTTTCTTCTTGCTGGTGTCGCTGTTGGGTGCGTTGAGGCCGAGCGCGGTATAGATATCGCTGCTGCCCTGGCCGACGCCGCTGGTGCTGCTCATGACGGTATGTCCTGTGAAAAAGAGGGTCAGCGACCCATGGTCAGGGTGGCCAGCGCCAGTTCCTTGGCGGTGCTGAGCATCTCCACGCCGGCCTGGTAATTGCGCGAGGTCGAGATGAGGTTGACCATCTGCGCGACCGGGTCGACGTCGGGCTGGTAGATGTAGCCGTCGCCATCGGCGAGCGGGTGGCCGGGCTCGTAGCGCTTGATCGGCGCCGCGTTGCTCTGGCTGATTTCCTTGACCTGCACGGTGGTGACGTTGGGGTCGGTGCGGCTGGTGACCGACTGGAAGATCGGCTCGAGCGGCTTGTAGACCGCATCGGCCGAGCCGGAGACGGTATCGGCGTTGGACAGGTTGGAGGCCAGGGTGCTCATGCGCACCGACTGGGCCTGCAGGGCCGATCCGGCGATATCGAAAATGGGCAGGTTGCTCATGGCTTATTGGCCCGTGATGGCGGTGAGCATCGAGCGCACCTTGGATTCGACGAAGCTGAGCGAGGCGCGGTATTCCAGCGCGGCGCGGCCGTAGGCGGCCCGTTCGGCATCGGGGTCGACGGTGTTGCCGTCGATGCTGGGCTGCACGCCTTCCTTGGTGATCTGGAAGGGGTTGAGCCCGCCGCCGAGGGTGTAATGCTGTTCGTTGGTGGTTTTCATGAGGCCATTGCTGTCCAGGCCCTGGGCATTGCGCAGGGCGGCGTCGAAGTTCAGGTCCTGGGCCTTGTAGCCGGGGGTGTCGGCATTGCTCAGGTTGCTGGCGATCAGCTTCATGCGCTGCTCGCGCAACGGCATGGCCTGGGCATGGACCCCCAGATAGTCGGAAATCAGATTGGGCATGGCGCGCTCCCACAGGACGATGTGAGGGGCGGTGCAAGGGCTGTGCCAGTTGGGGTGTCGGTGCTGGTCATCCCCGCGCGCGGCGCGAGGCGGTAGACCCTGCCGGGACACGCCGTGAACCCATCCCTGGGGGCTCGTGGGCGCCATCCATGGCGCCCAACGGTCCTGGAACCGCGTACCCGCCACCCATCTCACAGATCACGCGCGTGCTGGCAAACAGCTGGGCATCGCGGCTTTTGTTTACTGCGACGCTCGCATTGGTTATCGGAGCGGTTGTTGATCTAGAAATTGCTTTCGCAGTTGCGATGGCAGTCGATCTTGTTGTTGATCTTGTTGTTGATCTTGTTGTTGCTGTTGCTTTAGCGCTTTCGATTGCTCTTGTTTTTTTGGGCCACCGTAAAACTGTCG
>NZ_JAVWXA010000120.1:0-11689 GCF_036662295.1 Stenotrophomonas sp. | reverse complement strand
TGCAGCCCGGCGAGCTGCTGGCCGCGCGCCAGCGGCTGCGCAGCCCGCTGGTCTGGCAGGTGGTGGCCGACTTCCTCGCCGGCCAGCGCCATCCCCTCTCCCTGGTCAAGCAGGTCGCTCCATGAGCGCGCCACGGATCATGGTCGGCGTGTCTGGTGGAGTGGACTCTTCGGTTGCCGCCTGGCGGCTGGTGCAGCAGGGCGAGCCGGTGGCCGGGCTGTTCATGCAGAACTGGGCGGATGACGGCAGCGGCGACTGCCGCGCCGAGGACGATCGCCGCGATGCGGTGGCCGTGTGCGGCCTGCTCGGCATCCCGTTCCATTTCCGCGATTTTTCCGGCGAGTATTGGGAGGGGGTGTTTGCCCACTTCCTGGCCGAGTACGCCGCCGGCCGCACCCCCAACCCGGACGTGCTGTGCAACCGGGAAGTGAAGTTCAAGCACTTCCTGGACGCGGCCCGTGCGCTGGGCGCCGAGCGCATCGCCACCGGCCACTACGTGCGGGTGGCCCAGGTCGGCGGGCGCTGGGCGCTGCTGCGCGGCGCCGATCGCAGCAAGGACCAGAGCTATTTCCTGCACCAGCTGGGCCAGGACCAGCTCTCGGCCACGCTGTTCCCGATCGGCGACCTGCAGAAGAACGACCTGCGCCGGATCGCCCGCGACGCCGGGCTGCCCACCCACGCCAAGAAGGACTCGACCGGGATCTGCTTCATCGGCGAGCGCGACTTCCGCGAGTTCCTGGGCCGCTACCTGCCGGCCAAGGCCGGCGAGATCCGCGACCCGGACGGCAGCCTGATCGCCGAGCACCCCGGCGTGTTCTATTTCACCCTGGGCCAGCGCGAAGGCCTGAACATCGGCGGCGTGCGCGGCCGGCCGGCGGCGCCGTGGTACGTGGTGGGCAAGGACGTGGCGAGCAACATCCTGTACGTGGACCAGGACCGGGACAGCCCGTGGCTGCTGTCCACGCAGCTGCACTCGGAGGCGGCGCACTGGATCGCCGGATCGCCCCCGGCCCGTCGCTTCACCTGCACCGCCCAGACCCGCTACCGCCAGCCCGACGAGCCCTGCCAGGTGCAGGTCAACGACGATGGCACGCTGCTGGTCCGCTTCGATCGCCCACAACGCGCCGTCACCCCCGGTCAATCGCTGGTGTTGTATGACGATGAGGTCTGCCTGGGTGGCGCGGTGATCGCCGCCACCGATGCGCCGCTGGAACAGCGGCTGCGGACCGTTCCTTCTCCCTTCGAGGTATCTGCTGCATGAGTTTTTCCGTCGACGACCGCGTTCTTGCCTTGGCCGGCATCGCCCAGGCCCTGCAGCAGGTGCGCCGCATCGCCGAAACCGGCCATTCGGAGGCGGCGGTGGTGCGCACCGCGATCGACAGCGTGTTCCGCATCGATGCCGACAGCCCGCAGGCCATCTACGGCAGCCCGGCCAACGTGGCCCCGGGGCTGCGCCTGCTGCACAACTATTTCCGCAGCCAGGGCCAGGACGAGATGCTGCCCCGGCTGGCGCTGGCCGTGCTGCAGCTGGAGCGCCGCTTCGTGCGCGAGCATGCGGTGGTGGAGAAGGTGAGCCAGGGCATCGAGCGCGCGCAGCGCCAGGCCGGCGAGCTGAACGACAGTGCCCACCCGGATGTGCTGGCCGCCCTGGGCGGGTTGTATGCCGACACCATCAGCCATCTCAAGCCCCGGGTGATGGTCCAGGGCAACCCGCATTACCTGGGCCAGGCCGGGGTGGTGGCCGAGATCCGCGCGCTGCTGCTGGCGGCGGTGCGCTCGGCGGTGCTGTGGCGCCAGACCGGCGGGCAGTATTGGGATTTCCTGTTCTCGCGCAAGGCGATGATCGAGGCGGTGGACCGGCAGTTGCGTTGAGTCATGGCGCCGCCTGGGCCCCCAGGTGCAGCCACCCATGGGGTGGCGCTACCGTTTGGGGGCATGGGGGCCCTGCCTCGAGGAGGGTTTTCGATGGAATGTGCAGTGCAGCACTAAAGCAAATGGGGGGACGGCCGATACATCAACCGTGCACTTCCCGAGAACGTCCATGTACTCACGCATCTTCATCCGTCTGGCCGCCCCCCTGGTCCTGACCCTGCTCCTTCCCTTTGCCATCGGCTTCGAATGGCCAGCCGCCCTGCGTTGGGCGATCCTGACCACGATGACGCTCAGCTGGCTGGGCTTTGCCTGGTGGACCGCCCGGGCGCAGACCCAGCGTTCCCCCGAGCATGCCCGGATCCTGCGCGAGCAGGACCAGCTGCTGACCGAACTGCGCTCCTTCGTGGCCAACGAAGTGGACGGTTCGCGCGGCGAAGTCGAACGCGCCCGTGACCTGATCCGCCATGCGGTCAGCGGCCTGGGTGGCAGCTTCGACGCCATGAACCGCAAGTCCCGCCAGCAGAGCCAGGCGTTGGCCCGCATCGTCGACCGTGCCGGTGAAGACGGCGGCGCCGGCGTCGACGTGGCCCGCTTCGCCCAGCATGCCAGCCATCGCATGGAGCAGCTGGTGGAGGCGCTGGAGCAGGTGAGCGGCCAGAGCAGCAACACCGTGCAGCACATCGACCAGATGGCCCAGCACCTGGATGGCATCTTCGCGCTGCTGGAAGACGTCAAGTCCATCGCCGACCAGACCAACCTGCTGGCGCTCAACGCGGCCATCGAAGCGGCGCGTGCCGGTGAAGCCGGTCGCGGCTTTGCGGTGGTCGCCGACGAGGTGCGCAACCTGTCCGAGCGCTCGACCACCTTCAACGAGCAGATCCGCAAGCTGGCGCACAGCTCCAAGGACGCCATTGCCAAGGTCCGCGAGACGGTCTCCAACATGGCCTCCCGTGACATGGACCGCTCCCGCGAAGCCCGCCACGAAGCGGCGCAGATGCTGGACAACGTGGCCCAGATCAACGCCTCGCTGGGCGATGGGATGCGCGAGATCTCCGAGTGCGGCCGTGCGATCGACAGCAGCGTGGCCGAAGCGGTGCGCGCCCTGCAGTTCGAAGACATCGCCACCCAGGCCCTGGGCGGCGTGCACACCCACCTGGACCGCCTGACCGCGATCAACCGCGAAGCGGTGGCGCTGCAGGAACTCCTGCACCGCAATGGCGGCGTGTTCGACGAAGAAGTGGTGAGCGCCCTGCAGCGCACCGGCAACCGCCTGCGTGAAATGCGCAGCGAGTGGGAGCGTCCGCCGCACAAGGCCGTGGCCCAGCAGAGCATGGCCGCTGGCGCGGTGGAGCTGTTCTGATCGAGATGTTCCGTGCCGGCGACGGCGCCCACAACGGCCCCGGTTTCCCCGGGGCCGTTGTGCTTGCACCGCCCGTCCTGGCTGCAGATGATTGCCTGATGTTGAACGCGTCCATGTTGTCCGTCACATCCCCTGCCCCCGCCGAGCTGGAGCCTGCGGTGCAGGGCGGTGACGGCGCCCTTCCGGCTGCCGCACCGCGCACTGCGGCAACGCCATTGCGGGGCCGCGCGCTGATCGAACGGCTGGAGCAGCTCGCCCGGCATGAGTTGGCAGCACTGGCCCGGCAGCCCTCGGCTGCGGCCATTGCGCTGCCACCGGTGGTAGACCCTGAGCTCGCCAGCCTGGCCTGGGACCTGGGTTTGAGCGGTGATGACCTGGACGCTGCCGCGCGATGAGACCCGGAAAGCGGGGCGCGTCGCTTCCCGGCTTCCGCCGCCGCTGATTTCCCTTCATGCCTGGTCGGTGACGGTGAACAAACGCCGCTTCGCCCGGCGTTGACGCACCGGACGCATGCCCGCCTGGCGGCATCGTCAGTCTCTGCGCGGATGTGCCCGGCATGCCCTTTCCGGTTTCAGGCTGTTGCATGGACCTGCGCCGGCCTGCGATTCATCGTGCAGGCCGGCACTCTGGCGGGCGCAATGACCACGCCGACCTGTCGCATCGTCCGAAGCCGGCGCGTGCACGATTTTTTGCTGACGGGATGATGACGATCTGGATGCGCCTGTCGAAAACGGCGAGGCACTGTTCTGGCGTGCCCGCGAGGCATTGGGTGCGCTGGACGCAGGAGAAACCGCCACCTCGATAGCGTCCGTTGCAGGCAGCGCCTGGCAATTGACGACCGCATGAAGCGCCCGGCGCTGGAGGCGCTCGTCGCCCTTGTAGCGCGCTGAACGCAGGGACGTCAGCCCGACGGTTACGCCGGTGGCGCGCCGCTTCGTTCGCGGGAGATGATGCCGGAGACCACACCCGCGCCAATGGCCGCGAAGCCAAAGCCGAACAGGTACTTCAGGGTGACCAGATGGTTGATCACCACCGGCAGCCAGTACGGGATCGATGGGGTGGTCAACAGGTAGCTGGTGCGCGCGTAGGCACCCTCCAGGCCGGTGTAGAGCAGCGAGGCACAGACGATCAGCAGCACCCCGGTCGCCGCCTTGAAGCGGTCGCTATGCCGGTCGCGCCGACGGAACATCAGCACCAGCATGGCCACATTGGTGATGAACGAGAAGATGCCGAGGTAGATCAGGGTGTCTACCACCAGAAACGCCACCGGCGGCAGGCGGCGGTCGACCTCGACCCAGAGCCCGCACCCGATCAGGGAGACGACCAGCACCCATTGCGCCAGCCCCAGTTCGCGCTGGTTGACGGCATGGGCCAGCCACGCGTCCAGCGCATACCCGAGTCGCCGCAGCCACGGCCGCCGAGCGGACGCCGGCTCGCTCAACCGGCGTGTACCAGCACGGGCGGCTCACCGGCGCGCAGCGATGATCCGCCGGCCTTGAGCCATTGCGCCAGATCGCGCGGCGTCAGCGGGCGCGAATACAGGTAGCCTTGGATCTCGTCGCAGCCCTGGCGGCGCAGCATGGCCTCTTCCTGCTCGGTTTCCACGCCTTCGGCGACGACCTTCATGCCCAGTGCGTGGCCCAGGTGCACGATCGCCTGGGTGACCTCGGCGGTGCCGGTGTCGTGGAGCATGCCCTGGACGAAACTGCGGTCGATCTTCAGGCGGCCCACCGGGAACCGGTTGAGGTAATGCAGGTTGGAGAAGCCGGTGCCGAAGTCATCCACCGCCAGCGGCACACCATGGCGCTCGAGCACGTCGAAGCAGTGGCGCAGCACGTCGGTATCCCGAATCAAGGCAGACTCGGTCAGCTCCAGCTCCAGCCGCTTGGGCGACCAGCCGTGGGCGTGGCAGATGTCGATGACGCGCTCGGCAAAGCCGCGGTCGCGCAACTGCACGGCCGAGACGTTGACCGCGATGCGGTCGAACTGCAGGCCGGCCGCATCCCAGGCGGCGGCCTGGCGGCAGGCTTCGGCCAGCACCCAGTCGCCGATACGGACGATCTCGCCGCATTTTTCGGCGATGGGAATAAACTCGGCCGGGCTGCAGTAGCCGATCCCGGGGCGGTGCCAGCGCAGCAGCGCTTCGATCGCCGGGGGCTGGTCGTGGGCGGCGTGCAGCAGCGGCTGGTAAGCCAGGGTGAATTCTTCGCGCTCGATCGCGCCCAGCAGGGCGTGCTCGATCTCCAGCTTGCGCTGGATCCGCATCAGCGCATCCTGGCTGTAGTACTGGTAGGTGTTGCGCCCCGCTTCCTTGGCGGCGTACATGGCCGCGTCGGCGGCGCGCAGCAGCGAATCGAAATCGCTGCGACCCTCGTCGAGCATGGCGATGCCGACGCTGGCGCCGACCTTGAGCGTGGTCTCGCCACGCTGCAGCGGCTCGGCCAGCGAGGCGATCAGCTTGCGCGCCACGTGGCCGGCGTCTTCCGGCTCGGCCAGGTCGCGCAGGACCACGATGAACTCATCGCCGCTGAAACGGCCGAACAGGTCGGCGTTGCGCAGGTTCTGGTGCAGGCGCGAGGCGGCGGCCTTGAGCAGCGCATCGCCGGTGGCGTGGCCGAAGGTGTCGTTGATGGTCTTGAAGCCGTCCAGGTCGATGAACAGCATCGCCAGCGGGGCGCCGCGGTCGCGCGCCTCCTCGATGGCATCGGCGGTCTGCTCGCGCAGCAGCATGCGGTTGGGCAGGCCGGTGAGCAGGTCGTAGTGGGCCAGCAGCTCGATGCGCTCGTTGGCCTCGCGCTCGCGGGTGATGTCACGGAACAGCACCACGAAACGGGTGGGCAGGCCATCGCGACGGTCCAGCTCGATCAGCACCTGCACCCAGATGCGCAGGCCGGACTGGCGGTAGAAACACAGGTCCAGCTGCTCGGGCAGGCCGCCGTCGGCGATGCGGGCCAGCGCGGCCTCGAAGGCATCGCGCGAGTCCTGGGTGTACAGCGCCAGGGCCTGGTCCAGGCTGATGGGCTGCTTGCGCAGGCCGTGGATGCGATAGCACTCCTCGGTCCACTGCATGTGCCGGGTGCTGACCTCGATCTCGCAGCCGCCGATCCGGCCCAGGGCCGAGACCCGGTTGAGCAGCTCGGTGCGCCAGCGGATCAGCGCATCGGTCTGGTGTTGTTCGGTGATGTTCTGGACCTGGCCCAGCAGGCGCTGGATGCGCCCGTCGGCGCCCAGCAGCGGCTGCATCCACAGGCGCAGGTGCAGGGCGCCCTCGCGCTCGCGCGGCAGCTCCAGTTCCAGCATGGCCGGCTTGCCATCGTGCAGCATGCGGCGCCAGGCGTGGCGCAGCTGGCTGCGCGAGCGCGGCTCCAGCCGGCGCAGCCAGCGGCGGCGGCCGGTCAAGGGGTCGTCGCCAACCCCGAGCAGGGCGCGGAACTCCGGCGACCACCAGAACTGGCGGTCGCCCGGGTTCCACGACCAGCTGCCCATGCTGGCGATGCGCTGGGCTTCGCGCAGGTGTACCTGCTGCTCCAGCAGCAGCGACTCCATCTGCTTCTGGGCCTGGATGTCGGTGTGGGTGCCGACCATGCGCAGCGGCTGGCCGTCGGCGGTGCGGGTCACCACCCGGCCGCGATCGAGCACCCAGCGCCAGTCGCCATCCGGATGCCGGACCCGGTACTCGGCGGTGTAGACCTCGCCCTGCCCGCCCAGGTGGGCGGCCAGCGCGGCGCGCACGGCAGGCTGGTCGTCAGGGTGGATCGGGGCGAGCAGCGTGCTGGCGGCATCGCCACAGGTGACGTCCTCGGCGGGGGTCGGTTGCCCGTCCCAGCGCCGCGAGCGGATCACCGCGTCGCTGGGCACGTCCCAGTCCCACAGGCCGTGACCGGCGTGGTCCAGGGCCAGCTCCCAGCGGCTGCCGGCATAGCGGGCGACCGGCTCGGGCACGCTCAGGGTGAAGGCCAGCAGCTGGCCGTCGGGGTCGTGCACCGCGCGCATCCAACCATCGAAGCGCCCCTGCGGGCCGCCGGGCAGCTGGCACGGGACCAGCCCACCGTCGGCGGCCAGCAGGCGCAGGTCTTCCAGCAGCTCCCCGTAGGCGGCCACGGTTGCCGGCAGCCCATGCTCGCGCGCGGCCGGATTGGCCGCCAGCGGGCGCCCGGCGCGGTCCAGGATGACCAGGGCCGACGCCAATGGATGCTGCAGCAGACTCGCGATAATCCCTTGGTCCACGCGGTAAGACTCCGATAACGCACCCGACAGCCGGGAACGCAATCGTTAGCGGCGGATTTGCCGGATAGTTGAGCGGCACCCCGCGCGCGGCCCCCAAACCGGACGCCACCCTCTAAGATGCAGGTCGCCCGCCTCGATCCGGTCCCTGCCCCGTCCATGCCCGTCGCCCCGTCCGGCCCACCCGCCCCGACTCCCCCCGACCGCCCGCTCGCCCAGGCCCTGCGCCGCGACCGCTGGCGCGTGGTGGTGGGCTACCTGGTGCTGGCGCTGGTATGGATACTGTGCAGCGACGCGGCGGTCCAGGTGCTGACCCAGGACCTGGCCACGGCTGCGCACTGGCAGACCGTGAAGGGCGCCTTCTTCGTGGTGGCCAGCGCGGCGCTGATCTATCTGCTGCTGCGGCCACTGGCCCAGCACGTGTTGCACGCGCATTCGAAGCTGGAATGCTCGGAGACCCGGCACCGGCAGATGTTCCAGGGCAACCCCGGCCCGATCCTGGTCTATGACCTGGACACGCTGGCGATCCTGGATGTGAACCCGGCGGCGATCAGCCTGTTCGGCTGGGACCGCGAGGCGTTCACCGCGATGCAGATCAGCACGCTTTGGCCGCCCGGCGACGAGCCGAAGCTGGCCGCCAAGCTGGCCCAGATCCGCGCCGCGCCCGACGAGCTGTGCGTGATCAGTGCCGACCTGCAGCTGCGCGACGGCAGCCGCCGGCGCATGGAGATGCGCAGCAACGCCATCGATTACGACGGCCACCGGGCGCGCCTGCTGATCGCCATCGACCGGACCAGCGAGGACCAGGCGCTGCGCCGCCGCGACGTGGCGTTGGCGCGCGTGGAGGAAGCCCACGAGATGGCGCGGATCGGGGCCTGGGAAGTGGACCCGGCCACCGGCCTGGGCCGCTTTTCCAACCAGGTCTACCACCTGCTCGGGCGACGCCCGCCGGAAGCGCGGCGCTGGCACCGCTTCGAGGAGCTGCTGGTGCCGGCCGACCCGGCCACCGCGGCGCTGAGCGAGCAGCTGCTGCATGACATGGCCGCCGAGCGGGTGCAGATCGACGTGCTGATGCCGCTGCTGGCGATGGACGGCCGCGCCCTGATGGTGCACCTGCGCGCCGAGAGCGGGCACGATGATGCCGGCCGCCCGCGCGTGCTGGGCACGCTGCAGGACGTGACCGAGCGCGAGCAGTCGCGACGGCTGCTGCGCGAGCGCGAGGAGCAGTTCCGCGAGCTGGTGCGGGTGCTGCCCGACGGGGTGGTGATCCTCTCCGACGAACACGTGCTGTATGCCAATGCGTGCGCGGCCGCGCAGTTCGGCTATGGCCAGCACACGTTGCTGGGCGAGCCGCTGGCCGCACTGGTGGACGGCGCCGACCTGGCGCGGGTGCGGGCGCAATTGTTCGCCGCGATTCCACTGTCCAGTACCGGGGCCGGCGAAGTGATCCGGATGCGGCGGCTGGAGGGCGAGCGCTTCCAGGCCGGGCTGGCGGTGGGCGATGTGCGTTACGGCGGGCGCAACTGCAAGCTGCTGATCGTGCGCGACCTGAGCGAACCCGAGCGCATCCGCGAGGCGCTGGAGACCAGCAACCGCGAACTGCAGGCCATGGCCGGCCGCCTGTTCTCGCTGCAGGAGGACGAGCGCCGGGCGATCTCGCGCGACCTGCACGACGACATCGGCCAGGCGATCACGGCGATGAAGCTGTCCGCCTACGCCGCCCAGGACGAGGACGATCCGGCCCGGCGCGGCGACGACCTGGAGCAGATCATCCAGCTGGCCGATGCCACGGTGGGCAAGCTGCGCGACATCTCCACGCTGCTGCGGCCGCCCCAGCTGGATGCACTCGGCCTGGAGGCCGCGCTGCGCTGGCAGGCCAGCGTGCTGTTCCGCTCGGCCGCGATCGAACTGCTGCCGGACATCCAGACCCTGCCCCGTCGCCCGCAGGGCGACATCGAGCAGGCCTGCTTCCGCATCGCCCAGGAAAGCCTGACCAACGTGCTGCGCCACGCGCGCGCCAGCCAGGTGAACCTGCAGCTGCATGACGTGGGCGACCAGGGCCTGCACCTGCAGGTCCGCGACGATGGCGAGGGCTTCGACCCGGAAGGCCCGCGCGGGCTGGGCCTGATCGTGATGCGCGAGCGCGCGCAGAGCGTGGGCGGCACCCTGCGGATCGAGTCGGCGCATGGCGCCGGCACGCTGATCGACCTGTACCTGCCGTATCGCAGCAGCGATGCGGCCACTCCCGATACATTGGAACACTGAACATGTGGAACCCTTCCCTGCCCCTGGTCAGCATCGAGGACGCGCCGCCGCGCCTGGGCGCGGGCAATCCCGAGCTGCAGGCCATGGTGAGCGACGCCGCCGCCGGTGGCACCCCGCTGATGCTGATGCACGTGGACATCGACCATTTCGCCTCGGTCAATGAAAACATGAGCGCCGAGGTGGGCGACCAGGCGCTGGTGCTGGTGGCCCAGCGCCTGCAGCACCACCTGCGGGGCCGCGGCAAGCTGTGGCGGCACGGCAGCGACGAGTTCCTGCTGGCGGTGCCGCGCAGCCCGGACCTGCCGCTGCCTGAAGACCTGGCCGAAGAGATCCGCCAACAGCTGGAGCTGCCGCTGTCGGTGCTGCCGTACACGCTGTTCATGACCGGCAAGCTGGGCGTGAGCCTGTGCCCGGAGCATGCCAGCGACACCTCGCGGCTGCTCGATCACGCCGAGGACGCGCTGTACCAGGCCGCGCGCGAAGGCGGCAACGCGGTGCGCATCCACGCGGTGGACACCCCCTCCAGCGCGCACAGCGAGAGCATCATCGCCCGGCAGATCGTGGATGCGATCCCCAATGGCGAGCTGAAGCTGCGCTACCAGCCGCTGGTGAGCGCCCGCGATGGCCACGTGGTGGGCATGGAGGCGCTGCTGCGCTGGCAGTCCCCGACCCTGGGCATGCTGGTGCCGGAGCGTTTCATGCGCACGGCCGAGCGGCTGGGCATCATCGTGCAGATCGGCACGTGGGTGCTGGAGGGCGCGCTGAAGCAGGCGCGGCTGTGGCGCGACCAGGGCTTCGACGACTTCACCATCGCCGTGAACGTGTCCACCCTGCAGCTGCTGCGACCGAACTTCTTCGCCGAGGTGATGTCGCTGATGCAGGCCGCTGGCGTGCCGGCGCAGATGCTGACGCTGGAGATCAACGAAAGCGCGCTGACCAACAATGTCAATTTCGTCCACGAGACGCTGGTCAACCTGCGCAACGAAGGCATCAGCCTGAGCCTGGACAACTTCGGCACGGGCGACTCCAGCCTGAGCGCGCTGGTGCGCTACCCGGTGGACAAGCTGAAGATCGACCGCAGCTTCATCAAGAGCGCCCCGGCCGGCAACCGCGAGGCGGCCATCGCCCGCGCGATCATCGCCATGGGCCACCAGCTGGGCATGACGGTGATCGCCAACGGGGTGGAGTCGCAGGCGCAACTGGGCTTCCTGCGCCGCAACGACTGCGACGTGTTCCAGGGGTATCTGTTCGGCGAGCCGATGTCGGCCGATGCGGCCGGCATGACCCTGCGCCGGCGTTACCTGCGCCCGGAGGCCTTCGCCGAGACCCGCCCGGACCGCACGCTACTGCTGCTGGACGACGAAGAGAACGTGCTGCGCTCGCTGGTCCGCCTGTTCCGTCGCGACGGCTACCGCATCCTGGCCGCCGGCAACGTGCGCGATGCGTTCGACCTGCTGGCCATCAACGATGTGCAGGTGATCCTGTCCGACCAGCGCATGAGCGACATGAGCGGCACCGAGTTCCTGGGCCGGGTGAAGATGCTCTACCCGGACACGATCCGGCTGGTGCTGTCCGGCTATACCGATCTGAACACGGTGACCGACGCGATCAACCGCGGCGCGATCTACCGGTTCCTGACCAAGCCATGGAACGACGACGAGCTGCGCAAGCACATCCACCAGGCATTCCGCACGCATGAGGAACAACGCCGGGCCAATACCGCACCGCCGGTGGCGATGCCGGCGCCGGACGACGAGTAACCCAACCGTCGCCGCGTAGTGCCCGATGCGTGTGCCGTTGCCCTCCGGCAGCCGAGCCCGTTGGCGGCCGGCAGATCCTTGGCAAAATAAAGGTTCTTCGCCCATTTGTGGGGTGCCGTCGCCGCGGCGTATGAAGCCATGCGAGTGCCGGCTCTGTCTCGCGGGGTGGGGGTGTGCGGGTTCGCGGGACACGCTGCAAGTCCCGCTC
>NZ_JAVWXA010000119.1:0-11944 GCF_036662295.1 Stenotrophomonas sp. | reverse complement strand
GACGAATCGACCCCGCCGGACACGCCCACCATGATCCGCGGCGTGCTCATGCCACCGCCCTCACCAGCGCCAGCGAGTGGCGCTGGCCGGCCAGGAAGTCCTGGACCACCTGGGCCACCAGCGGGCTGCGCAGGCGGGCCGGATCGGCCAGCAGCTCGGCCGGGGTCAGCCACAGGGCGCGCACGATGCCCTCATCCAGCGCCCGCGCCGCCTCGTGGGCGAGCGGGGTGGCGGCAAAGGCAAAGCGCAGGAAGGCGGTGCCGTCCGGGGCCGTCCACTGGTACACCCCGATGAAATCGGTCAGCCGCACCGTCCAGCCGGACTCCTCCAGGGTTTCGCGCAGGGCCGCCTCGGCCAGGCTTTCGCCCGGTTCCAGGTGGCCGGCCGGCTGGTTCAGCACCAGGCGGCCGTCGATGCGTTCTTCCACCAGCAGCACGCGCCCGCCCTCCACCACGACGGTGGCGACGGTCACACGGGGCGTCCAGCGCGGGTCCGGCACGGCATTCACCTCAATATTCGTCCGCTTGGGTCAGCTCGGCTTCCATGGCATCGGCGGTGCGCATGGCCGCGTCGATGGCGTCGCTCAGCACGTCCTTGTTGGCGTTGGCGTCCACCTTGACCACGAACATCGCCAGCTGTTCCTGCTTGACCCAGCCGCCCAGCTTGGCGTCCTGGGAGTCTTCCAGCAGCCGGTTGGCCACCGCGGCGGGGAACTGCTTGCCCGGGGCGTTGTAGCCCGGCGACCAGATCTCGCGGATGCGGTGGCTGCCGTATTCCTCCACTGCCGAGCGCACGAACACCAGCTGGCTGCGGTCGTTGCCGGCATCGAAGACCAGCTTGTAGTCCCCGTCCTGGTCGATCTCATAGGGGTAGTCCAGTTCCTTGAGCACCTTGCCGACGGCCTTGTCCGGCTCGGCGGCATGCGCGCCGGCGATCGAGGCGGTCAGGAGCAAAGCGGTGACGATCCTTTTCATGAAATCCCTGTGAAAGTGGGGTGGGGGGCATTGTGAAGCATGCAGATTGTGAAGGGGCACGGAGGCAACGTCCATTCCCGCTATAATGTGCCGATGCCTCGCGAGCCCTCCCAAGAACCCCACCACGATCACGGCGTCATGCTGGAACCGGCCCGGCCGGAGGTGGCACCGCCGCCGTTCTACCAGGTGATGCTGCTCAACGACGACTACACCCCGATGGATTTCGTGGTGACCGTCCTGCAGAGCTTCTTTGCCATGGACCTGGACAAGGCCACCCAGGTGATGCTCCACGTGCATACCCGCGGTCGCGGCGTGTGCGGGGTGTTCACCCGCGAGGTCGCCGAGTCCAAGGTCGCCCAGGTCAACGAATTCTCGCGCATGAACCAGCATCCGCTGCTGTGCACGATGGAAAAGACCGGCGCCTGAGGCGCGCCGCCGGGGCAGGCCCCCGGCCTCCGCCCTCGGCAAACCTGCATCGACCGCATCCCGCACGTCTGCCGCCTTGGGCGGTGGCCGCTGCGTGCCTGCTTCTGCGTGCTCACCTTCAACAGGGCAGCGGTGCCGTCGGGGAGGCGGGCTGGGCGTGACCGGCGCGGGGCAGGGCAGTGGCGATGACGTCGCCATCACGGGCAAGCTGCCATCCCATAGGCCGTAGTTCGGGCATGATGGAGTTGCTGGGATGGCCTTGGGGAATCCGGGGTGGCGTGGGACTGCTAACGCCGTCTGAACGCACCGATCCGCTAGGGTGGTGGAAATTGCGCAGCTAGGCCGCATATTGTTCCCAACTGCCGCCGGAGTAGAACATGTTCAGTAAAGACCTCGAACACACCATCGGTCAGTGCTACAAGCGCGCCCGTGAGGCCCGGCATGAGTTCATGACGGTGGAACACCTGCTGCTGGCACTGCTCGACAACCCGTCCGCCCAGGCCGTGCTCAAGGCTTGCGGCGCCGACGCCGAGCGCCTGCGCCAGGAACTGGAGCAGGCCATCGAGGCCTCGGTCTCGCGCCTGGCCGAAGACGATGGGCGCGACACCCAGCCCACCCTGGGCTTCCAGCGCGTCTTGCAGCGCGCGGTCTACCACGTGCAGTCCTCGGGCAAGAAGGAGGTCACCGGCGCCAACGTGCTGGTGGCCATCTTCGGCGAGAAGGACTCCCACGCGGTCTATTACCTCAACCAGCAGGACGTGACCCGGCTGGATATCGTCAATTACCTCTCCCATGGCATCGCCAAGCTGGGCGAAGACGGCGAAGTGCCGCCGGCGGCCGATGGCGAAGGCCGTGCCGAGGGCGGCGAAGGCGAGGGCAAGGGCGATGCCCTGGCCGAGTTCGCCAGCAACCTCAACGAGGCCGCCCGCAATGGCCGGATCGACCCGCTGGTGGGGCGTCGCGACGAGATCGAGCGCACCATCCAGGTCCTGTGCCGCCGCCGCAAGAACAACCCGCTCTACGTGGGCGAGGCCGGCGTGGGCAAGACCGCCATCGCCGAAGGCCTGGCCAAGCGCATCGTGGAAGGCTCGGTGCCCGAGGTGCTGGCCGATGCGGTCATCTACTCGCTCGACCTGGGCGCCCTGGTGGCCGGCACCAAGTACCGCGGCGATTTCGAGAAGCGCCTCAAGGGCGTGCTGACCGCGCTAAAGAAGATGCCCAACGCGGTGCTGTTCATCGATGAGATCCACACCATCATCGGCGCCGGTTCGGCCTCCGGCGGCACCATGGATGCCTCCAACCTGATCAAGCCGGCGCTGGCGTCGGGCGAGCTGCGCTGCATCGGCTCGACCACCTTCCAGGAATACCGCGGCATCTTCGAGAAGGATCGCGCGCTGGCGCGGCGCTTCCAGAAGATCGACATCGTCGAGCCGACCGTCGGGGAAACCTACGAGATCCTGCAGGGCCTCAAGCCCAAGTACGAGGCGCACCACGGCGTGACCTATGCCGATGACGCGCTGCAGGCCGCCGTGGACCTGTCGGTCAAGCACATCGGCGACCGCCTGCTGCCGGACAAGGCCATCGACGTGATCGACGAGGCCGGTGCCCGCCAGCGCCTGCTGCCCGAGGGCGAGCGCAAGGAGCTGATCGACATCGAGGAGATCGAGACGATCGTGGCCAAGATGGCGCGCATCCCGGCCAAGCAGGTCAGCGCCACCGACAAGGACGTGCTCCAGCACCTGGAGCGCAACCTCAAGATGGTGATCTTCGGCCAGGACCCGGCCATCGAGACCCTCGCCTCGGCGATCAAGCTGGCCCGCTCGGGCCTGGCCAATCCGGAAAAGCCGATCGGCAACTTCCTCTTCGCCGGCCCAACCGGCGTGGGCAAGACCGAGGTGACCAAGCAGCTGGCGCTGCAGCTGGGCATCGAGCTGGTGCGCTTTGACATGAGCGAGTACATGGAGCCGCATTCGATCAGCCGCCTGATCGGTGCCCCTCCGGGCTATGTCGGCTTCGACCAGGGCGGCCTGCTCACCGAGAAGATCGTCAAGACCCCGCACTGCGTGCTGTTGCTGGACGAGGTGGAAAAGGCCCACCCGGACATCTTCAACATCCTGCTGCAGGTCATGGATCGCGGCGTGCTCACCGATACCAACGGGCGCGAGGCCAACTTCAAGAACGTGGTGCTGGTGATGACCACCAACGCAGGCGCGGCGCAGGCCTCGCGGCGCTCGATCGGTTTCACCCGCCAGGACCACGCCACCGACGCGATGGAGATCATCCGCAAGAGCTTCACGCCGGAATTCCGCAACCGCCTCGATGCGGTGGTGCAGTTCCAGCCGCTGGGCTTCGAGCACATCCTGCGCGTGGTGGACAAGTTCCTGATCGAGCTGGAGATGCTGCTGCAGGAAAAGCACGTCAGCCTGTCGGCCACCCCGACCGCGCGCGACTGGCTGGCCCGCCACGGCTTCGACCCGCTCATGGGTGCCCGCCCGATGGCGCGCGTCATCCAGGACAAGGTCAAGCGCCCGCTGGCCGACGAGCTGCTGTTCGGCAAGCTGGTCAACGGCGGCCGGGTCAGCATCGATGTCCGCGACGACGAGCTGTTCGTGGAAACCCAGGCCGAGCCGGAGCGGCGCCTGCCTGCCACCGTGTAAGCGGCCAGCGTTGGTCGTGACGCGCCACGCAACACCAGGAAAGCCCCGAAAGGGGCTTTCCTGCGTCTGGCCACCCTGCTCAGCGCGACCGCGCCCGCGCGCGCGTGGCGAACTGTTCCGGCGTGATCGGTTCCAGGGCCGCCACCTCGCACTTCTGCGACTTGGTGGTCAGGGTGCTGATCCCGCCGCCACACAGCTGGCCCTCGTGTTGGGGCGTATCGAAGCTGAAGGTGCGGGTCTGCGCCACGCTGCTGCAGTTGTCCTTGAAGCGCACGATGAAATGCTGGTCGGCATTGCGCAGCAGGATGTCGCGCTCGGCGCGGGCGCGGACCACCTGCTGGTCCGGCGACAGGGTGATGCAGTCAGGGGCGCCGGTCGCGGCCGGTTCGGCGGCGTGGGCAGACAGTGCCGCCAGGGCCAGGCAGGCAGCGGCGAACAGGCGCGAAACGGGCGAAGTCTTCATTGCGGGGGCCGGGCATGGCGATCCGGAGTGGACCGGCAACCAGACTGCACCTGGCCGCGTCGGCGCGAATCTGCAGCAAGGCAGCCTGACCGACGTCAGGGTGCACAGGGTCAGGGTGCCGCTTGGCAGGGGTTGGCCGCTTTTTCGCGGCCACGCAAAAAGGCCAGCTCCTGGCTGGCCTTCTGGCGGGGCTTCTGTAGGGAAGCCGCCCCGGACCGCTTACTTCATGCGGTACGTGATACGACCCTTGGTCAGGTCGTAGGGCGTCATTTCGACCTTGACGCGGTCGCCCGTCAGGATGCGGATGTAGTTCTTGCGCATGCGGCCGGAAATGTGGGCGATGATTTCATGCCCATTTTCCAGTCGTACGCGGAAAGTGGTGTTCGGCAGCGTCTCGCTGACGGTGCCTTCGAACTCGATGGAGTCGTCTTTCGACATGTAGTCCTGTGCAGTTCTGTAAACGGCCGAGCTGGCCTTAAGAGCGGGCATTTTACGCGTGTTGGCGCGTTCATGCAAAGTTTGCGTTAAACCGCCGGATTTACAGGCCATTTACCCCACACGGCGCCAGTAGCACCGGTAGTGCCGGCCGCTGGCCGGCTCCTCAAAATCCCCGGCCCGCCAACGCCGCCACCGCCATCTCACCAAACCGCCAGGTCCAGCTGCCCGCAGGCGCCTCCAGCCGCACCTGGTCCCGCACCAGCGCCAAAAAGCGCTCACGCGACATGTGCTCGGCCCCCATGCTCAGCAGGTGGTCGTTCTCCACCTGTGCATCGATCAACGGCCAACCCCATTGCTGCAGCCGATGCGCCAACCCGGCCAGTGCCACCTTGGAGCCGCCACTGGATGCACTGAACATGCTTTCGCCGAAGAACATCCGCCCGATCGCCACGCCGTAGATGCCGCCCACCAGCTGCTCGCCGTCGAACACTTCCACCGAATGTGCATGCCCCATCCGGTGCAGGTCCACGTACGCGTCACGCATCCCGGTGGTGATCCAGGTGCCGTCCTGGCCCGGGCGAAAGCTGTTCGCGCAGGCGGCGATCACCTCGGTGAAACGGGTGTCGGCACGCACCACCCACGGGCTGGCGCGCAACGTGCGGCGAAAGCGCGAGGCCAGGTGCACGCCATCGGTGCGGAACACCATCCGCGGGTCCGGCGACCACCACAGCAGTGGCTGGCCGTCGGAAAACCAGGGAAAGATGCCCCCGGCGTAGGCGTTGAGCAGCCGCACCGGGGACAGGTCACCGCCGACGGCCAGCAGCCCGTCGGGGTCGCGCAGTGCCGTCTCGGCCGGCGGAAACGGCGCGTCCGCTCGCGCCTCCAACGCCCACGGCAATCGGCGGCTCATGCGGGGTTACCGGCCTTGAACGGGCTGTGCGCGTCCAGTGCCTGTGCGTAACGCGCCACGTCGGCGCGCTCGCTGGCGCACCAGTCGGCCAAGGCCTCGGCAAACGCGGGCTCGGCCACCCAGTGCCGGCTGCGCACCACGGTCGGCAGGAAGCCCCGGGCCAGCTTGTGCTCGCCCTGTGCCCCGGGCTCGAAGCGCGCCACGCCTTCGCGCAGGCAGTACTCGATACCCTGGTAATAGCAGGTCTCGAAATGCAGGCCGGGCAGGGTGGCACCGCCCCAGTAACGGCCATACAGCGTGTCCGCCCCGCGCAGGCACAACGCGCCGGCGATCGGCTGTCCTTCCTGCTCGGCCAGGAAGATGACCAGCTGTCGCGGCATCGTCGCCGCCAGGTGGCGCAGGAACGGCAGCGTCATCGCCGGCGCATTGCCGTACTCGGCAAAGGTCTGCAGGTAGAAGCCGTGCATCGCCAGCAGGTCGTCCTCGCAGGCCTCATCGCCGTGCACCACCCGGTAGGTGATCCCGCTGCGCGCCAGCTTGGCGCGCTCCTGGCGGATGTTCTTGCGATGCTTGTGGTCCATCGCCCCCAGGAAGTCGGCAAAGGTCGCCCACGGGCCCGGGTTGTGCCACTGGAACTGGATGTCCTCACGCAGCATCCAGTCCGGGCCGAAGGCGGGATCGTCGTCGCGCGCGTGGAAGTTCACGTGGGCCGAGGACCAGCCCATGCGCTCCACTTCGGCACGCAGCGTGGCGGCCAGCGCGACGCGGCCGGCCGCATCGCGTGCCAGCAGCCGCGGCCCGGTCACCGGCGAGTACGGCACCGCGCCCAGCCACTTGGGGAAGTAGTCCAGTCCGTGCCGCGCATAGGCGTTGGCCCAGGCATGGTCGAACACGAACTCCCCATGCGAGTTGTCCTTCAGGTAGCCGGGGATGGCGCCGACCAGCCTGTCGCCCTCCCACAGGGTGAAGTGGCGCGGCCGCCAACCCCATTCCGGGCGCAGGCAGCCGTGGTCTTCCAGCCCGGCCAGGAAGGCATGGGTCACGAACGGGTTGCGGCCGTCGTGCAGCGCATCCCAGGCAGCGGCGGGGAGGTCGGCGAGGCGGTGGAGGAAGCGTGGATCGGGCATGGCTAGAGGATAGGGCAGTGCGATGGGGAATGGGTGTTGAGAACGTGGGTCGATCCGTTCCCCGGATGCCATAGAAACGGGGTGATAGCTCTTACGTGGAGCGTGCGTGCGGCCGCAGTTCATTTGGCAGGGAGGGCGCAGATTGCGCGGGCGCCGTCGGAATAGCGCATTTCCTTTCATTCATGGAGAGTGCCGATGTCCAGTCGTCCTTTGTCGTCTTTGATGTTGATGGTCGTCAGTGCCGGTATGGCCGTGGCGGCACTTGTTGCAGGCACCCCAGCCCGTGCCACCCCGGACGGGCCGCTGCGCCTGGAGCGTGACGTGGAACTGGACACACGCCTGACCCAGCGCGCCCGGTACTCGCTGGAGCGGATGCCGCTGGTGGATGGCCAATCGAGACCCCGGCACGTCAGCGCTTCGATGGACATCGCCAAGGGCGTGATTACCGTCCGCCTGGATCGGTCGTTTCTTCCCGCCGACTACGGCCCCGCGTTCGAGGATCAGCGGAGCATCATCAACAATGGCCTGATTCACGAGGCCGAACAGTTTGCCCCGGTAAACGCCGTCAAGTACCTCTACGACGGCAAGGACGTCGATCACTACTTTCCCGAGATCAAGGCCGCCGACGACGCGGCGCGCGAGGCGGGTGAGCGCAGGCGGCAAGGCGGGGGCGGCGCCGGCATGGCATTTGTGGCGGCAGGGCATGGCTATTTTCTAAGTCACAGGACCAACGCCTGGGTAACAACGCGTGATGAGCATCACGGCGTCAACGAAGGGTTGCTCACACCGCTGTATGCGGCTGAGCTCAAGGGGCTGGTGGAGGCCCGCAGCCACATGCCCGTGGTTCGCCCCCGAGTTCAGGACGCCGGGCCGATCCATGAAGACAGTGGTTTCGAGTGGTGGACCATGGCGGCGCGCTACGCGATCGCCCGGCAGTATCCTGGAGAAACGTCTATATGGAACACCTATGCGGGCAGCACGCTGTGGGACAGGGAGGAGCGGGAAGACATCAATAGCCGACCAATGCTGGCCAACCATCTAAATGCCGACGTTGCCATCCATCTGCACAGCAATGCCGACGACAATGGGACCGCGCGGGGGGCGCGTGTCATCACTCAGCCTGGTCGGGCAGTGGATCACGCGCTGGGGCGTAGCGTTCTGTGTTCAATGAAGGAGGCCATTCAAAGCCAGCCCGGCTATGAGTCGTTCGTGGTTGCCCCAGCACCGCATGAAGAGAACAAGGGCGAGAACCGGGAGGCGAAAATGCCGTCCATCATTGTGGAAACCGCTTTCCACACGCATCCGGACGATGCCAGGGCGCTGCTTGACCCGGTATTCCGCACAGCCGCCATGAAGGGTGTGGAAAAAGGCTATCGCCTGTGGGCGGCCGGCAAGGCGTGTGAACCCCTGGTCGGGGAGCGGATAGCGCGGGTCAGCCTGCCGTCCGGTGGCGCTGAAGACGTCGAGGTGGCGTTCAAGGGGAACCCCGAGTATCCCTTGCGCCTGGTTACGGTCAGTGCGCATTGTCCGCCGGGATGGACCTGCACGGAGGGCACCAGGACCATTGCCTCGCCCGATCAGCCGCATGCCATCCGGTTGAGCTGCGGTGCCGAGGCAGTGGGTACACTGACGTGGAACACACATATCGTGGACGCGGATGGCGTGGCCTCCGCGCCGGTCCTGCATCTGGTGAACTGCGGATAGCCCAAGGAGGGTGCAATGCAACGGAATATCGTGACTGAAGGGGTGGGCCGTCCTCGCCGGGTACTGCCTGGACTTCCCACCATGGCACTGGTGGCAATGCTGGGCCTGGCAGGCTCGGCGGCGGCGGCCGACGACGGTCCGGCGTCCGATGCAGGCCTCACCGCGCTGGCGCAGAGGTCGCTGCTGACCGCGCCGGCCATCGAGGGGCAGGACAAATCCCGCGTGCGGCTCAAGGTGACCTACACCGCGGCCCGCCAACAGCTGACCACCGATTACGTCAGTGGCTACATTCCAGCCAATGATGTCGAAATGGAAGACCAGCAGCAGTGGGTAGGCAACAGCCTGATGTTCCGGCTTGAACCGGCGCAGCCGGTGCGGAGCATCGTGTTCCTGTATGCCGGCAAGCCGCTGTCCCACTACTTCCCCGAGTCCTTTCCGCCGGGCGAGCGCTGACGTTCAGCAGCTGGCTCCACGAAAAAGGCCGGCGCATTGCGCCGGCCTTCGGGATTGACCCGCCGATGGTCCTGCCTCAGCCCAGCTCGCCCTTGGCGTCCAGGTAGCGCTCGGCATCCAGCGCGGCCATGCAACCAAAGCCAGCCGAGGTGATGGCCTGGCGGTAGTGCTGGTCAGCCACGTCGCCGGCCGCGAACACGCCTTCCACCGAGGTCTGGGTGGCATTGCCGCCCAGGCCCGAGCGGATGTCCAGGTAGCCATTGTTCATGGTCAGCTGGCCCTCGAACAGGCTGGTGTTGGGGTGGTGGCCGATGGCCACGAAGAAGCCGTGGGCCTCGATGTCGCGGGTGCTGCCGTCCAGGGTGGACTTCACGCGCACGCCGGTGACGCCGGCTTCGTTGCCCAGCACTTCATCCACCTGGTGGTGCCACACGGTCTCGATCTTGCCGGCGGCGACCTTGGCAAACAGCTTGTCCTGCATGATCTTTTCCGCCTTGAGGGTGTCGCGGCGGTGGACCAGGTAGACCTTGCGGGCGATGTTGGACAGGTACAGCGCCTCTTCCACGGCGGTGTTGCCGCCGCCCACCACCACCACGTCCTGGTCGCGGTAGAAGAAGCCGTCGCAGGTGGCGCAGGCGGACACGCCGCGGCCCTTGAAGGCTTCTTCCGATTCGATGCCCAGGTACTTGGCGGTGGCGCCGGTGGCGATGATCAGGGCGTCGCAGGTGTACTCGGCGCTGTCGCCGATCAGCCGGAACGGGCGCTGGGCCAGGTCGGCGGTGTGGATGTGGTCGAAGATCACCTCGGTCTCGAAGCGCTCGGCGTGGGCCTGCATGCGGGTCATCAGGTCCGGGCCCATCAGGCCGTGGGCATCGCCGGGCCAGTTGTCCACTTCGGTGGTGGTCATCAGCTGGCCGCCCTGCTGCAGCCCGGTGATCACCACTGGCTTGAGGTTGGCGCGCGCGGCGTAGACGGCGGCGGTCCAGCCGGCCGGGCCGGAGCCAAGGATGACGAGCTTCTGGTGGCGGGAGGGCAGGGAATGGCTCATGTAGACTCGCGTAAAAGTGATGGGGCGGGGCGCCGGCGGTGTTTGCGTGGCGTCCAAGTCAGGTCATAGAGTGGCGGCAGGGGCGAGGCGATTCAAGGCGACCGATGGAACGGGGCGACCTGTCGGGCATACCGGTGCCCCCCGTGCCGGCGTTTTGACGGAGGCCGGGCCCGGTGGGCGTGCCGACCAGGGGTCGACACCTACCGGGGTGCCAGCCAGTCGTTTATTATCAAGCACTAACAGTGCATTCCCAAGGTCTGGTCTAAGGTGGCGAAGCAGCTCCCGGAACGATCCAAGTCGGCTGACGGCAAACCGTCGCGCAAGGCGGCAGCGCCCCCGGCGCCTGCCGAAAATCCCGGTCGCCAGCGCTTGTGGCGCGACCTGGGGCTGATCGCGATCGCCCCGGCGCTGCTGTACCTGGTGGCCAGTCTGTTCACCTATTCGGCCGCCGATCCGGGCTGGTCGCACACCGGCAGCGTGGTGGCCCCGGTGCACAACATGGGCGGCCGGGTCGGGGCGTGGATCGCCGACGTGCTGCTGCAGCTGTTCGGCTACATCGCGTTCGTGCTGCCCATCGTGCTGGGCGCGCTGGCCTGGATCGCCATGTTCGGGCTCAAGCGCGAGAGCAAGGGCGAGCATGACCTGGACCCGGCGCTGCGGCTGGTCGGGCTGGTCGGCTTCCTCATTGCCGGCACCGGTTTCCTGCACGTGCGCCTGTTCACCGGCGATGTGGCCCATGCCGGCGGCATCCTGGGGCGCCTGGTCGGCAACTCGCTGAGCGCCGGTTTCGGCGCACTGGGCGCCAACCTGTTCGTGCTGGTGCTGCTGCTGGCCTCGATCACCCTGGCCACCGGCATCTCCTGGTTCGTGGTGATGGAGAAGATCGGCCGCTGGGTGCTGGCGCTGCCGCCGTTGTTCAACAAGAAGAAGGAACAGGCCACCGAATGGCAGCAGACCCGCGCGATGCGCGAGGAGCGCCAGGAAGTGCGCAAGGTCGACGCCGAGGTGCGCGCCAAGCGCGAGCCGGTCAAGATCGAGCCGCGCCCCGAGCCGGTGCTGGAAAAAAGCGACCGGGCCAAGCGCGAGACCCAGATCCCGATGTTCCGCGGGGTCAATGGCGATGGCTCGGACGTGCCGCCGCTGGCGCTGCTGGACGACCCCAAGCCGCAGCCCAAGGGCTACGACGAAACCACGCTGGAAACCCTGTCGCGGCAGATCGAGTTCAAGCTCAAGGACTTCCGCATCGAGGCCCAGGTGGTGGGCGCCTACCCGGGCCCGGTGATCACCCGTTTCGAGATCGAGCCGGCGCCGGGCATCAAGGTCAGCCAGATCAGCTCGCTGGACAAGGACATCGCCCGCGGCCTGTCGGTCAAGTCGGTGCGCGTGGTGGACGTGATCCCGGGCAAGTCGGTGGTGGGCCTGGAGATTCCCAACGTCACCCGCGAGATGATCTACCTGTCCGAACTGCTGCGCTCCAAGGAGTACGACAAGTCGGCCAGCGTGCTCACCCTGGCGCTGGGCAAGGACATCGCCGGCCGCCCCACCGTGGCCGACCTGGCGCGCATGCCCCACCTGCTGGTGGCCGGCACCACCGGCTCGGGCAAGTCGGTGGCGGTCAATGCCATGGTGTTGAGCCTGCTCTACAAGGCCTCGCCGAAAGACCTGCGGATGCTGATGATCGACCCGAAGATGCTGGAGCTGAGCGTCTACCAGGGCATCCCGCACCTGCTGGCCCCGGTGGTGA
>NZ_JAVWXA010000118.1:0-12123 GCF_036662295.1 Stenotrophomonas sp. | reverse complement strand
ACATCGACGACCGCATCGCGCTGTCGGAGAGCATCACCGGCGATGCGCTCACCGATTACGTGCAGCAGCAGTTCGGCGTGGCCGGCCTGCAGAGCGCCAGCTTCTTCGTCAATGCCGCCGATACCCGCACGCGCGGCGCCGAGCTGGTGAGCAACTGGCGGCAGTCCCTGGGCAATGGCGAGCTGGTGTTGACCGGCACCTATGCCTATACCAAGACCACCTTGAAGAACGTGCTCGCCACGCCGGCCAGCCTGCTCGCGCTGGACCCGGACTATGTGCTGTTTGGCGTGGAGGAAACCAACACCCTCACCGATGCCACCCCGCGCACCCGCGCCGCGCTGGCCGCCAGCTGGGCCAACGACCGCTGGTCGCTGAGCAGCCGGGTCAACCGCTACGGCAGCGTGACGCGCGTATTCAACTTCGGCGACGGGTTCGTGCCGCGCCAGACCTACGGGGCCGAGTGGCAGCTGGATGCGGAAGTGGAGTTCAAGATCACCCCGCAGTGGAGCGTGGCCGTGGGCGGGCAGAACCTCACCGACAACTATTCGGACCTGTCCAACGATGACATCTACTACTACGGCAACCTGCCGTATGACGTGCTGTCGCCGGTGGGCAGCAACGGCGCGTACTACTACGGGCGCGTGCGCTACACGTTCTGATCGACCCGCGCAGGGGCAGCCGACCGACGGTCGGCTGTACGGGACAGGGGCGGCCGGCCCGAGGTCGGCGCCCATGACCTGGCGATCACACCCACGCTGGCATGTTGGCGGGCATGGCCAACGACCTCCCCACGCGTCCGCCGCCGCCGTTGTTGGACGACGCCTGTGCGTTGTTCCTCGACGTGGACGGCACCCTTATCGAATTCGAGCGCGACCCCCAGGCGGTGACCCTGCTGCCGGAAGTGCGCGAGGCCATCGGTCGCATCAGCGACCGCCTGGAAGGCGCCGTCGCCCTGATCAGCGGCCGCCCCCTGGGCCAGCTCGACGACCTGTTCGCCCCCCTCCACCTGCCGGCCGCGGGCCTGCATGGCCATGAGCTGCGCCGCGCCGATGGCCAGGTGGACAGCATCACCGACAGCACCGACACCAGTGAATGGCTGCACGCGGTGCATCAGCAGGCCATGCGCTTTGCCCACGGGCATCCCGGCGTGCTGGTCGAAGACAAGGGCCACAGCCTGGCCCTGCACTGGCGCGGCGCGCCGCACGCGGCCAACGACGTGCGTGCCTTCGCCGAACGCCACATCCGCGGCCACGCCGGCTATCGCCTGCAACCGGGCGACCACGTGGTCGAGTTCGTGCCCCAGGGCAGCGACAAGGGCCGCGCCCTGCAGCAGTTGATGCAGGAGACGCCGTTCCGTGGCCGCTTGCCGGTATTCCTCGGTGACGACCTCACCGACGAGTTCGGCTTCGATGCCGCCAACGCCCAGCATGGCTGGAGCGTGCTGGTGGGCGCGCGCAGCCCCAGTGCGGCCGTGTTCGCCCTGCCGCACATCCGCAGCGTGCATGCCTGGCTGCAGGAAAACGCGTACTGACCCACCGCCGCGCCCGCGCCGCCGTGCGCGCGGGCATTCCTCCCTGCGTGCCGCCGGCCCTGCGTGCCGCGGCCTGCCTTGAACGAGATTGCAGTGCCCATGAAAGAACCCGATCTGAATCTTGGCGTCGTCGGCAACGGCAGCTTCGGCGCATTGATCGACGCGCAGGCGCGCGTGGTCTGGAGCTGCCTGCCCACCTTCGATGGCGACCCGGCCTTCTGCGCCCTGCTTGGCCCCAACCAGAACGAAGGCGGTGATTTCGCCATCGAGCTGGAGGACCTGGTAAGCAGCGAGCAGCACTACCTCACCAACACCGCCATCCTGCGCACCGTGCTGCACGACAAGCACGGCGGCGCGCTGGAGATCATCGACTTCGCCCCGCGCTGGCGCCAGAACGACCGCTTCTACCGCCCGGTCAGCCTGATCCGGCAGGTCCGCCCGCTGGCCGGCAACCCGCGCATCATCGTGCGCGCGCGGCCGCTGGCCGACTGGGGCGCGCGCGTGCCGGCCTCCACCTGGGGCAGCAACCACATCCGCTGGGAACTGCCCGAGCACGTGCTGCGGCTGACCACCGACGTGCCGTTGCGACTGGTGCGCGATGGCCTGCCCTTCGTGCTCAGCCACCCGGTGCACCTGGTGCTGGGCGTGGACGAGTCGCTGAACCGCTCGCTCAGCGGCTACGTGCAGGAATCCTTCCAGCGCACCGGCGACTACTGGCGCGAATGGGTGCGCTACCTCTCCATCCCGCTGGAGTGGCAGGACGCGGTGATCCGCAGCGCCATCACCCTCAAGCTGTGCCAGTACGAGGACAGCGGCGCGATCATCGCCGCGATGACCACTTCGATCCCGGAAGCGCCGGGCAGCATCCGCAACTGGGATTACCGCTACTGCTGGCTGCGCGATGCCGCCTTCGTGGTGCGCACGCTCAACCGGCTGGGCGCCACCCGCACGATGGAGCAGTTCCTGGGCTACATCTTCAACCTGGCCACCGCCGATGGCAGCCTGCAGCCGTTGTATGGCATCGGCTTCGAGACCCGCCTGGATGAAACCGAAGTGGCCTCGCTGTCCGGCTACCGCGGCATGGGCCCGGTGCGGCGCGGCAACCTGGCCTGGGTGCAGCGCCAGCACGATGTGTACGGCAGCGTGGTGCTGGCCTCCACCCAGCTGTTCTTCGACCAGCGCCTGCAGGACCCCGGCGATGGGCATACCTTCGCGCGCCTGGAACCGCTCGGCGACCAGGCCTTCGCCCTGCACGACGTGCCCGATGCCGGGCTATGGGAGTTCCGCGGCCGCACCGAAGTGCACACCTACACCAGCGCGATGTGCTGGGCCGCCTGCGACCGGCTGTGCAAGATCGCCGTGCGACTGGGCCTGGACGACCGCGCCAACCACTGGCGCGCGCGTGCCGACATCATCCACGCGCGCATCCTGCGCGAGGCGTGGAGCGACGAGCACGGCCACTTCACCGATACCTTCGGTGGCCACCGCCTGGACGCGTCGCTGCTGCTGCTGGCCGACATCGGCTTCATCGAGGCGACCGACGCACGCTTCGTGGCCACCGTGGAGGCCATCGGGCGCGACCTCAAGCATGGCAATGCGCTGTACCGCTACGTGGCCCCGGATGATTTCGGCGAGCCGGAAACCAGCTTCACCATCTGCACCTTCTGGTACATCGACGCCCTCGCCGCGATCGGGCGCCTGGACGAAGCGCGCGAGATGTTCGAGATGCTGCTGGAACGCCGCAACCACCTCGGCCTGCTGTCCGAGGACCTGGCCTTCGACAGCGGCGAAGCCTGGGGCAACTTCCCGCAGACCTATTCGCACGTGGGCCTGATCACCGCGGCCATGCGCCTGTCGCGCAGCTGGCAGGAGGCCTCGTGAGCCGCCTGGTCGTGGTCTCCAACCGGGTCGCGGTGCCCGGTGAAGCCACTGCCGGTGGCCTGGCGGTGGGGCTGCTGGCCGCGCTCAAGGAACGCGGCGGCATGTGGTTCGGCTGGAGCGGCAAGTCGGTGCGCGACAAGAGCGGCACCCTGCACGAGCAGACCGAAGGCGATATCCGCTACGTCACCATGGACCTGACCAAGCGCGACGTCGACGGCTACTACAACGGCTTTGCCAACCGCACGCTGTGGCCGCTGCTGCACTTCCGGCTGGACCTGGTGGACTACGATCGCGCCACCCGCGAAACCTACCGCCAGGTCAACGCGCTGTTCGCCGACAAGTTGGCCCCGCTGCTGCGCGAAGACGACATCGTGTGGATCCACGATTACCACCTGATTCCGCTGGCCTCGCTGCTGCGCGAGCGCGGCATCGGCTGCCGGATCGGTTTCTTCCTGCACGTGCCGATGCCCTCGGCGGACCTGCTGCAGGCCATGCCCGACCACCTGCGGCTGTTCTCCAGCCTGTACGCCTACGACCTGGTCGGCTTCCAGACCCAGCGCGACGCCGATCGTTTCCAGTCCTACGTGCGCCTGTTCGGCGGCGGCCGGGTGCTGGCCGATGGCGAACTGGAGGCCCCCGGTGGGCGCCGCTTCCGGGCCGCGGCCTTCCCCATCGGCATCGACACCGCCCACATCGAGCGCCAGGCCAAGGCCGGCGCCAACAAGCCGGCGGTGCGCGACCTGCGCAACAGCCTGCGCGATCGGCAACTGGCCATCGGCGTGGACCGGCTGGACTACTCCAAGGGCCTGCCGGAGCGCTTCATGGGCTTCGAGCGTTACCTGGAGCGCCATCCCGACCAGCGCGGCAGCCTGACCTACCTGCAGATCGCGCCGGTGTCGCGCGGGGATGTCACCGAGTACCGGCAGCTGCGCAGCCAGCTGGAACAGATCGCCGGCCACATCAACGGCGGCCATGCCGCACCGGACTGGACCCCGCTGCGCTACGTCAACCAGAACTTCACCCACGCCACCCTGACCGGTTTCTACCGGGCTGCGGCAGTGGGCCTGGTTACGCCCCTGCGCGATGGCATGAACCTGGTGGCCAAGGAGTACGTGGCCTCGCAGGACCCGGAAAATCCCGGCGTGCTGGTGCTGTCGCTGCTGGCCGGCGCCGCCGATGAGCTCAAGCAGGCGCTGCTGGTCAACCCGCACGATCTGGACGGCGTGGCCGATGCCATCGCCACCGCGGCCACCATGCCGCTGCGCAAGCGCGTGGAGCGCTGGCAGGCGATGATGGAGCACCTGCGCGCGCACGACATCAACCACTGGCGGCAGACCTTCCTGCAGGCCCTGGAAGGCTGAGTTGCGGGGTGCACGGGGCCGCCCACCGGCCGCGCCGTGCATCCTTTCGAATGGTGCGGATAGTGCGCAACGCGCGACGCTTTTGGCCCGGTCCGACTGCGCCCGTCGCATCGACCGCAGCCGCACCCCGAACCGCCCGGCTCTGTCGCATTCAACCTGTCGTCCGGCCAAGTCGCCGGCCCTGCGACATCTTGCAACAATAGCCATTGTTTATCGCAGAGCATTCGCGCCCGGCGAAAGCGAAAGCGCGCGCGGAATTTCATTTCGCATTGACGCTGCCTGACCAAAGTGACGCCCCCAAGAGCCCACCCACATCGCGTGGGCCCGTCCGCCCCGCCGCGTGCGGACGACATTTCAAAGGGAATCGATCACATGTCAGCGCTTGACCGTTTCATAGACGACGCCGCCACGCGGCTGGACCTGGGCTACCGCGCACGCACCGTGGTGGGCGTGCTGGCCGGCTGGATCGCCGCACACCCGCTGGGGCTGGACGGGCTGGAACAGCAGTTCGAGCAGGCCGGACTGGGCCCGCACTTCCGGTCCTGGCAGGACCCGGCCGCCACCCCGCGCCCTCTGCTGGCCAGTGAACTGGAACAGGCCATCGGCAGCCATGCACTGGCCACGCTGGCGCGCCGCACCGGCTTCCCGCCGGGCACCTTCCGGGTGATCGCGTGCGAGCTGCTGCCGCCGCTGATCGGCCTGGTAACCCCGCCGCACGGGCATGCGCGCCTCGTCGCCGGTGCGCCGCGGCCGGTGCTGCGCCCGCGCATGGCGCGCGGCGCGGTGCCCTCGCGTGCGATGCATGGCCTGGCCCTGCGCAGCCTGCTGTGGGTGCTTGCCGGGCTGACCGTGGTCGGCCTCACCGCATGGCTGTTTGTGAAAATGCGCACCCCGCACTGGACACCCCCGGCCATCACTGCCCAGCACGACGCCTCGCTCTCGCTGCAGCAGCACGGCCAGCGCCTGCAGGTGCGCGGCCGGCTGCCGACCGAGGCGGCGCGCCGGCAACTGTGGAACGCGCTGGTCGCCGTGCATGGCCAGGCCAACGTGCACGGCACGGTGCACCTGGACCCGGCCGCACGCCCGCCGCGCTGGCTGCACCGGGTGGTCAAGCGCGTGCCGCAGCTGCAGGGCGACGGGATGCAGCTGGATTTCGATGGCCCGCGCCTGCACGTGGATACCACCGCCATGGCCGACTCGCATCGGCTGGCCATCTCGCAGGTGCTGCGCCGCGACTTTGCCGACCTGCACAGCACCGGCCTGTGGGGGCCCGGCCTGGCGGCGCTGGATCGGCTGCCGCCGACGGCCGGGGCCGCGCCGCTGCTCGATGCCCTCAACCAGACCCGGCTCACCTTCGTGCCGGGCACGGCCGAGTTCACCGGTGACTGCGCCGATACGCTGCAGGCCGTCGCCGATGCCCTGCGCATGGCGCCGCCCGGCCTGCGCGTGGCCGTGGACGCGCATACCGACGGCAACGGCGATCCGCAGGCCAACCTGCAGCTCAGCCAGCAACGTGCCGACGCCGTGGTGTGGGCCCTGCGCGGGCAAGGGGTGCCGCCCTCGATGCTGGTGGCGGTCGGCCATGGCCAGGAACACCCGCTGGCCGACAACCGCCACGACGCCGGGCGCGAGCGCAACCGTCGCATCGCCTACCGCCGCGTGGGTCCCGACCCGGGCGACGCGCTGGCCCTGCTCGCGCACTGAGCGTGCGCGATCAGTCCAGGAAGCGCGCGGCCTGCTCCGGTGCCGGCAGGTAACAGCGCGCGTGGCGCCCGAACCAGCGGTAGCGGTTGCGCGCCACGGCCCGGTAGGCCACGTCACGCCACCGCTTGGGCAACGCGCGCAGCACGGCCGCCAGCCGCCACGGCCCGCCCAGGCCGACCAGCACGCGCACGATCGCGTCGGTGTCGGTCCAGGCCTGGCTGTCCTCCAGCAGCAGGAACGACAGCGGATCCTCCGGGTCCAGCCCATGCTGCAGCAGCAGGGCGCGCCCATGCGCGCCCTGCATCGCCGCGAACTGGTAGCGACCCTTCCGGTCGAAGCGCAGCAGGAAACGCACCCAGCGGCTGCACAACGCGCAGACGCCGTCGAACACGATCACCGCCTGGTCCGTGGAGGTTCGGGCAACGCCCATGGGCTCAGCCCTCGATCCAGGCCAGGCTGGCCATGCGCCCGGTGCGCCGGTCGCGGCGATGGGAGAAGAAACGCTGCGGGTCGGCGATGCTGCACAGGTTCCCGCCACTGATCGCCTGCGGTTCAATGCCGGCATCGTGCAGGCGCTGCCGCGCCAGCGCGTACAGGTCCACGCGCCAATGGCCGTCGCGGGTGGGCACGAAGGCCGCCGTTGCCGCCGCATCGTGCGCCACGAACGCGTCGAACACGTCCTGGCCCACCTCGTAATGGTCCGGCCCGGCAGCCGGCCCCAGCCACGCCTGCAGCTGCGCGGGCGGGGTGTGCATGGCCGCCACGGTGGCCTCCAGCATGCCGTCGGCCAGCCCCCGCCACCCGGCATGCGCGGCGCCGATTTCACGCCCGTCGCGGGCCGCCAGCAGCACCGGCAGGCAGTCGGCGGTCAGGATGGCCAGCACCACGCCGGGCACCGCGGTCACCGCCGCATCGGCCGTCGGCTCCACCGCCACCCCCTGCGCCGTGGGCGGCGCATGGAAACGCAGCACCGTGGTGCCGTGTACCTGGCGCAGCCAATGCGGCGCGGAGGGCAAGGCCAGCCCGGCCTGCAGCTGGTCGCGGTTGCGCTGCACCTGCTGCGGGTCATCGCCATCGGCGGCGTAGCGGTTGCCCATGTTGAACTGGTCGAACGGGGGCAGCGAGCCACCGGCGCCGTAGCGCAACGTGGTGCAGGCCCGCACCTTGGGCGGTGCAGGCCAATCGGCCGCCATCACCGGCACCGTTGCGTCCATCAGCGGCGCCCGCGTTCCAGCTCGGCGAAGCGCTTGCTGTCTTCGCGCAGGGCCTGCATCAGGGCCAGCATGTCCGCCGGCGGCGGGGCGCTGTTGCTGATGGTTTCGCCGGTGATGGGGTGCACGAACTCCAGCGTTTCGGCATGCAGCGCCTGGCGCTTGAAGCCGCGCAGCTGCGCGACCAGTTCGTCGCTGGCGCCCTTGGGCAGCTTCAGGGCGCCGCCGTACAGCTGGTCGCCCACGATGGCGTGGCGCAGGTGCGCCATGTGCACGCGGATCTGGTGGGTGCGGCCGGTTTCCAGGCGGCACTCCAGCGCGGTGTGCGCACGGAAGCGTTCGCGCAGGCGGTAATGGGTGATCGCATCCTTGCCGTCCTCGCGCACGGCCATGCGCACGCGGTCGCGCGGGTGGCGGTCGATCGCCGCATCGGCGGTGCCGCCGGAGACCAGCGCGCCCACCACGATGGCCAGGTACTGGCGGTGCACCTCACGGGCCGACAGCTGTTCCACCAGCGCGGTCTGCGCCTGCAGCGTGCGCGCGATGACCATCACCCCGCTGGTGTCCTTGTCCAGGCGGTGCACGATGCCGGCACGTGGCAGCACCGACAGCGACGGATCGCGGAACAGCAGCGCGTTGACCAGGGTGCCGGTCGGGTTGCCGGCACCGGGATGGACCACCAGGCCCACCGGCTTGTTGATGACGAACACGTGCTCGTCTTCATAGAGCACGTCCAGCGGGATGTTTTCGGGCTCGGCGTGGGTCTGGGTGTCGAGCACGACATGCAGGCTGGCCACCTCGCCGCCGCGCACCGGGTCGCGCCCGCGCACGGACTGGCCATCCAGCAGGACGTCGCCGGACTTGATCCACTCGGTCAGCTTGGACCGGGAAAACTCGGGGAACAGCTCGGCCAGTACGGCATCGAAGCGCCGGCCAGCGGCGGTATCGGGCACCACGGCCTGGCGGGGGGATTCGGATTCAGAAGCGTTATCGGACATGGGAAAAAGCACCGCAAGGAGACAAATTTGGGGTCCGGGCGACCACTTTCAGTCGCAGGACAGGCCACTAGGCTATCATCGACCCTTCGTATTCCAGCCGCGTCCCGCCCTGACCCCATGATCCGACGCTCCTTTTTGCTGTCCGCGCCCGTCCGCACCGCCGCCCTGCTGCTGGTCCTGGCCCTCGTCGCCACTGGCTGCCACCGCGGCACCAAGGGCGATAACCCGGATGAAGGCCAGCCGGTCGAACAGATCTACGAGAAGAGCCACCGCCTGATGGAAGGCGGCAACTGGAGCGGGGCCGAGGCCAGCTTCCGGCGCCTGATCGCCCAGTATCCGTACGGTCCGTACACCGAGCAGGCGATGATCGAGACCGCCTACGCCCAGTACAAGGCCGGCAAGCACGATGACGCGGTGTCCAGCGTGGACCGCTTCATCCGTACCTACCCGACCCACCGCAACATCGCCTACCTGTACTACCTGCGCGGCCTGTCCAACGGCAACCGCAATACGGTCTTCCTGCGCCGCGTATGGTCGCTGGACCCGAGCCGCCGCGACCTGTCGACCCCGCGCCAGGCCTACGCCGACTTCAACATCGTCGTGGACCGCTACCCGAACAGCCGTTACGCGGCCGATGCGCGCAAGCGCATGCTGGAGCTGCGGGACGTGTTCGCCCAGCACGAGCTGGACAACGCCCTGTACTACCTGCGCCGCCAGGCCTGGGTGTCGGCCGCCGGCCGTGCCAACTACCTGCTGGAGACCTATCCGCAGAGCGCCTACCAGTACGACGCGGTGGCTGCCCTGGGCGAGGCCTACACCCACCTGGGCAACAAGACCCTGGCCGACGACGCCCGCCGCGTGCTGGAGCTGAACGAGCCGCAGCATCCGTGGCTGGCCGGCAACTGGCCCAAGTATCCCTGGATGATCCGCAAGCTGAACCCGTTTGCCGGCGAGAAGTCCGCCAGCACCGGCCAACGCAACGCGAAGCTGGAACGCAAGTAATGAAAAGGCCCCGAAAGGGGCCTTTTTTTTGAGTCGTTGACCGCGCCCGTCCGCGCGACGAAACCGGTAGTGCCGGCCCATGGCCGGCATCCCACAGCCCCCGTCGGGTTATCCCGGGTACCCGTTGCTGATCGGGTAGCGGCGTTCACGTCCGAAGGCCCGGCGGGACACCTTCGGGCCGGGCGCGGCCTGGTGGCGCTTCCACTCGCTGGTACGCACCAGCCGCAGCACGCGGTCCACCACCTCGGCGGCGTAGCCGGCGGCCACGATCTCCTCGCGCGACTGCTCCTGGTCCACGTAGCGGTAGAGGATGCCGTCCAGCACGTCGTAGGCCGGCAGCGAATCCTGGTCGGTCTGGTTGTCGCGCAGCTCGGCCGAGGGCGGGCGGCTGATCACCGCCGGCGGGATCACCGGCGCGCCGCCCACCGTGTTGCGCCACTTGGACAGCCCGAACACCTCGGTCTTGTACAGGTCCTTGAGCGGCGCATAGCCGCCGCACATGTCGCCGTAGATGGTCGCGTAGCCCACCGCGTATTCGCTCTTGTTGCCGGTGGTCAGCAGCAGGCCGCCAAACTTGTTGGACAGCGCCATCAGGATCACCCCGCGGCTGCGCGACTGCAGGTTCTCTTCGGTCACGTCGGCCGGCTGGCCCTCGAACATCGGCGCCAGCGCCGTCATCAGCCCTTCGAACACCGGCTCGATCGACACCGCTTCCAGCTTCACCCCCAGCGCGCGGCACTGCTCGGCCGCCAGGTCGTTGGACATGCCGGCGGTGTAGCGCGACGGCAGGCGCACGGCGGTCACGTTGTCCGCGCCCAGCGCATCCACCGCCATGGCCAGCACCAGCGCCGAGTCGATGCCGCCGGACAGCCCCAGCCACACCTTCTTGAAGCCGTTCTTGCGGCAGTAGTCCTGGATGCCGCGGGTGACCGCGCGCCAGGCCAGTGCGTCCATGCTCTCGTCGCCATCGTCGATCCACTCGCGCGGCAGGAAGCGGCGGGCCTGCGCGTCGTAGTCCACCACCAGCCACTGGTCGGTGAAGGCGGCCGCGGCCGGGTGCACCGTGCCATCGCCGTCGGCCACCACCGAGGCGCCATCGAACACCAGCGCATCCTGGCCGCCGACCATGTTGAGGTAGGCGATCGCCGCCCCGCTCTCGCGCGTGCGCTCGGCCAGCAGCGCATCGCGCTGGGCGTGCTTGCCGCGCTCGTACGGGGAGGCATTGGGCACCAGCACCAGCTGCGCGCCCGCGCGCACGGTGTCGGCCAGCGGTTCGGCAAACCACAGGTCCTCGCAGATCAGCACGCCCACCGGCACGCCCTTCAGCTCGAACACGCAGCTGCCGCCATCGGGGTCGACGTCGAAGTAGCGGCGCTCGTCGAACACCGCGTAGTTGGGCAGCTCGCGCTTGCGGTAGGTGTGCTCGACGCGGCCATCGCGCAGCACGCTGGCCGCGTTGTAGACCACCGAGCCACTGGCCTGCGGCCAGCCGACCACGGCGGTGATGCCGGTGGTGGCCTGGGCGATGCGCTGCAGGGCCTGCTCGCAGTCGTAGAGGAACCCCGGCCGCAGCAGCAGGTCCTCCGGCGGATAACCGCTGATGGCCAGCTCCGGCAAGACCACCAGCTCGGCACCGTACTCATCGCGCGCCTCGGCGATCATCGCGATGATGGAGTCGGTATTGCGCGCCACGGCACCCACCGGGAAATCAAACTGCGCCATCGCGATGCGGATCGAAGCCATGAAAGGTCCAGCCTGTAGAGGTACTACGCGCATTGTAGTGCCGGCCGCTGGCCGGCATCCACGCATACCTCCAACGCCTCGTGACACGCCGGCCGCTGGCCGGCAACCACGCATGGTTCAAACACCTCGTGACCCGCCGGCCGCTGGCCGGCAACCACGCACGCGTCGATCACAGGATCCGGCGACGGCCAGAACGCAGAAAGGCCGCCCGGAGGCGGCCTTTCTGGTAGCCGACCAACGGTCGGCTCTACCCAACGTCGGCCGCGGCTGCGGCCGGCGGCTTACTTCACCAGCTTGGCGATGGCAGCGCCCAGGTCGCCCGGCGAGCGCACGGTGACGACACCGGCCGCTTCCATGGCGGCGAACTTGCCTTCGGCCGTGCCCTTGCCGCCCGATGCGATCGCACCGGCGTGGCCCATGCGCTTGCCGGCCGGAGCCGACGCGCCTGCGATGAAGCCGACGACCGGCTTCTTCACGAACTGCTTGATGTACTCGGCACCGGCTTCTTCAGCGTCGCCGCCGATTTCGCCGACCATGATGATGCCCAGGGTCTGCGGATCTTCGTTGAACAGCTTCAGGCAGTCGACGAAGTTCAGGCCGTTGATCGGGTCACCACCGATGCCGATGCAGGTGGACTGGCCCAGGCCGACTTCGGTGGTCTGCTTGACCGCTTCATAGGTCAGGGTGCCCGA
>NZ_JAVWXA010000117.1:0-12162 GCF_036662295.1 Stenotrophomonas sp. | reverse complement strand
ACTGTGCGGATACTCGCCGTGGGACTGGATGTCCTGCCAGGTGGCCTGCAGGCGCACGTGGACACCGCGCACGCCGGCGTCGGGAAGCAGGAAACGGATCAGGGAATCGGATTGGGCGGTCATCGGCTCACATCGCGCGGAAACAGGGACGGTTGCCGGATAATGCGCCGACAACCAGGCATAAGAAGGATGCACCAGTAATGGGGGCAGGGGGAGAGCAGGACAAGGTAGTGGCCGCCGCCGACACGGCGCCGCGTCGGCGCTGGCGCTGGAAGCGGCTGCTGTGGCTGCCGGTGCTGTTCGTGGCCTTCAGCTGCCTGCAGGTGCTGGTGCTGCGTTTCATCGATCCGCCGCTGTCCACGGTGATGGTCTGGCGTTTCGGCGAGGCACTGGGTGAAGGCGACTGGTCCTACCGGCTGCACTATCAGTGGCGGGACCTTGACCAGATGGCGCCGAGCCTGCCCATTTCGCTGGTGGCCGCGGAGGACCAGCGCTTCCCTGACCATAGTGGGTTCGACCTGCAGGCCATTGAAAAGGCGCGCGACCACAACGCGCGCGGTGGGCGCCTGCGCGGGGCCAGCACGATCAGCCAGCAGGTGGCCAAGAACCTGTTCCTCTGGCAGGGCCGCAGCTGGGTGCGCAAGGGCCTGGAGGTCTGGTACACGGTGCTGATCGAGGCGTTCTGGCCGAAGGCGCGGATCCTGGAGATGTACGCCAACATCGCCGAGTTCGGTGACGGGGTGTACGGCGCGCAGGCCGCCGCCCAGCAGTACTGGGGCAAGGACGCGGCGCGGTTGAGCCCGGCCGAGAGCGCGCGGCTGGCGGCGGTGTTGCCGGCCCCGCGGCGTTACAACGCGGCCCGGCCCGGCCCCTATGTGCAGCGGCGCGCGGCGTGGATCCAGCGGCAGGCGCGGCAGCTCGGCGGCAACGCCTACCTGGGCGAGGACTGAGCACGGCGCGTTCATGGCGGTGATGGCGCAGCTACAATCGCGGCCATGACATCCCAACGCCTGACCGTGGTCATCGCCGCCCACAACGAAGCCCTGGTGCTGCCGATGCTGCACCCGCGGCTGCGCGCGGCGCTGGACGGGCTGGACGACCTGCAGGCGCGGGTGCTGTACGTGGATGACGGCAGCACCGATGGCACCCATGCGGTGATGCAGGCGCTGGCCGCCGCCGACCCGAGCGTGGGCGTGCTGCGCCTGTCGCGCAACTTCGGCAAGGAAGCGGCATTGACGGCCGGGCTGGACTTCATCGACGAGGGTGCGGCGATGATCCTCGATGCCGATGGCCAGGATCCGCCGGAGCTGATTCCCGAGTTCGTGGCGCTGTGGCGCCAGGGCTATGACAACGTGTACGGCACGCGCCTGGAGCGCGATGGCGAGAACTGGCTCAAGCGCGGCACGGCGGCGTTGTTCTATCGGGTGATCGGGCGCCTGTCCAAGACCCCGATTCCGGCCGATACCGGCGATTTCCGCCTGCTGTCGCCGCGCGCGCTGCAGGCGATGGGCCAGCTGCGCGAACGCCACCGGTTCATGAAGGGCCTGTTTGGCTGGGTCGGGTTCCGGCGCACCGCGTTGCCCTACCACCGCCACGCGCGGCTGGTGGGCGAGAGCAAGTTCGGGCTCTGGCGGCTGTGGAATTTCGCGCTGGAGGGCATCACCGGTTTTTCGACCGCGCCGCTGCGGGTGACCACCTACCTGGGGCTGGCCGCGGCCGGCGCGGCGTTCGTGTTCGCGCTGTGGGTGATCGGCAAGGCCGCCCTGTACGGGGACCGGGTGGCCGGGTGGCCGACGATGATGGCCGCCATCCTGTTCCTGGGCGGGGTGCAGCTGATCGCGCTGGGCCTGATCGGTGAATACCTGGGCCGGCTGTATGAGGAATCCAAGCAGCGCCCGCTGTACCTGGTTGACACCTGGCATGCGCCGTTCGTGGCAGACTCGGGCCTGCATCCCATCGGTGGAGAGCAGCGAGATGACCACGGTACGACAGCTGTTGGAAGGCAAGTCCCCTGAGGTTTTCGCGGTCGCCCCGGACGCGGCGGTGATCGACGCGATCCGGCTGATGGCCGACAAGGGCATCGGCGCGGTGCTGGTGATGGAGGGCCGGCAACTGGTCGGCATCCTGTCCGAGCGCGATTACGCGCGCAAGATCGTGCTGCACGAACGCGCATCGCAGACCACGCAGGTGCGCGAGATCATGACCGCCAAGGTAGTGACCGTGGCCATGGCCGAGCAGGTGGAACACTGCCTGCAGCTGGTGACCGACTACCGCATCCGGCATCTGCCGGTGGTGGACGCCGGCAGTGTGGTCGGGGTGATCTCGATCGGCGACCTGGTCAAGGCCGTGATCGACGAGCAGGCGCAGAAACTGGATCAGTTGCAGCAGTACATCGTGGCCGGTTGAGCGACCTGCCCTGAGCGCTGGGTGCCGGCCGTGGGTTGGCACCCGGTCGGGACGCTGCACGGCCGGTTGCATGTGTACCGACCGACGGTGGACACCTACCGGGCGTAGCGGCCGCCGCAGTTGCTGTCCTTGCCCGGGCCGGTCTCGAGGGTGGCCAGCAGCGCGGCCGGCGGGGTGATGGTGCCCAGGGTCACGGCGATCGCGCCGCGGAGGCCCAGTGCCTTGAAGTCCGGGCGGAAGGAGGGATCCTTGAAGCTGCCGCCGATGCGCAGCGGCGAGCGCAGCGCGAGGATGCTGATGTCCTTCGGGCGCGGGCGCAGCAGCAGGTCCAGCTGTTCCTGCTTGAGGTCCACGGTGCCGCTGCCCACGATGAGGGTATCGGTGGTGTCGAAGGCGAGCGCACGCGAGGTCATCACGCCGTTGTCCACGCCAAAATCGCCGAACGCGCAGCGCAGCGGAATCTGCTTGTCGCCGGTGAACAGGAACTTCAGCGATTCGGCCACGTCCAGCCCGGCCAGTTCCATCACCAGGTTGCCGACGTGGCCGCGGCCGATGCCCAGCGCGACATTGCCGTCGGAACTGCCAAGCATGGCCGCCACCGAGTTGCCGCTGCCGGCCAGGTCCACATCGCCGCTGATGCCGCCGGCGGCCTGTTCGGCAAGCTTGGAATCGGGCATGAGCCTGCCCAGCTGGATCTTGCGCAGCGAGGCCTTCAACTGGGTGGAGATGGTGTCCTTGCGCGCATCCATGCGGACGGTGCTGCGGATATCGCCCCCAGCCACGCCGAAGTTGAGCGGCTCCAGCCGCAGCAGGCCGGCGTCGAGCTTGAGGTGGGCATCCATGTCGTCCAGCGGCAGCGACGGGGCATTGATGCGATGCGCCTTCCAGCGCACGTCGGCATCCATGGCGCGCAGCTTGGTCAGGTTGTAGGGCGTATCGGGCAGCACCTTGGCGCGCGCGGCCAGCGCGGCGGCCTGGGCCTTCTGCTCGGCGTTGGCGGTTTCGCCGGCCCCGGTGCGCGGCGGCGCGCCGATGAAGCCGGCCAGGTCGTCGAAGTCCAGGCGCTTGGACACCAGGTCGGCCTTGAGGAACGGACGATCGCCGCCGACGTCGATCTGCGCGGTGCCGGCCAGGTCGCTGTCGCCGGCGGTGCCGGTGAAGTCCTCGTAGCGCCAGATGTCGTTGTCGCGCTTGAGCCGGCCGTTGAGGCGGTAAGGCGGGGTGGACGGCATGGCCACGCCGATCAGCGGGAACAGGTCTTCCATGTCCTGGCCGCTGAGCATCAGCTGCAGGTTGAACACGCGCAGGGCGAAGGGATTGGTGAGGGTGCCGCTGGCGATGGCATGGGTGCCGCCGGCGCGACCGTCCAGGTGGATGCGGAAGGGGTGGTCGCTGTTGGTGAGTTCCAGCGGCGATTCGGTGTTGCCGTCCAGCGAGAAGGCATTGCCCTTCCAGCGGCCCTTGCCCTTGACCAGCAGCGGCGGGGCGCTGTCGGCGGTGCGCGGCTTGCCGCTGTTGAGGGCGACCAGCACGTCGGTGCGGCCGGCGGCGTCGAGGAACTGCAGGCGGCCGTCGTCGATGAGCAGGCGCTGCAATTGGGGTGGGTTGCCGGTGGAGGGGCCGAGGAAGTCCCAGTTGCCGGGGGTGTCCTTGCCGGGACCGGTTTCGAGCAGGAGGTCGGGCCGGGTGAGGCGAACTTCGGGGATATGGACCTGGCCGCGCAGGAGGGGCCAGACGCGGATGGCGATTTCGGCGCGGTCGGCACTGGCCATCTGTGGGGTCTTGGCCCACTCGGCATTGGCGAAGGTAAGGCGGTCGGCGCGGATGGTGGTGGTGCGGCCGAGGTCGACGTCGAGGTCGCCGTTGATATGGAAGGCGCGGCCGGTCTTGGCCTGGACGGCGCGTTCGACGGGGCCCTTGAACCAGTTCCAGTCCCAGAGTGCGATGAGCAGGAGGACGGCGGCGAGCAGGAAGACGAGAACGGCAAGGACGCGCTGGCCGCGCTTGCCGGGCCGCCGCCATTGCCATCGGCGGGCGCGGGGAGGAGGAGCGGGGGAGTCGGCGGTGTTCACGCGCTCCATCCTTCCCTGTTCATCGTGCAGGGGGTGCGAAGCATTGGTAAGGATGGTGTCAGGGTGGGGGTTTTTGTTTAGAAGCTTGACGGCAACGGCAACGGCAACGGCAACGGCAACGGCAACGGCAAGTGCAAGGGCAACTTCAAATTCAACGGCCTTGGCTGCTGGTGGCCCGGGAGGGCAGGGCGTGGGTGGGTTGGCGGGACACGCTGCAAGTACGTCCATGTAAGCTCGTCATACGCCATCCATGGCGTATGACCGGTCCCGCCAACCCACCCACGCCCCGCCTGGACAATGGGCCGGTGGGCAGGGGAAAGGCGGGTGGAACGAAGAGCCTTTTCCTCCTTTCCTCCACCCCCCTCCCACCAACATTGCTTTGTTGGCAATGTGGAAATGGGGAAATGGGGAAATGGGGATTGGGGAGAGGGGGTACGGAGGATCAAGCGTATTGCCTCGATCCCTCCGACAGCACTGAAACCCATCGCCGTTTCCGTGCGCCCCCCAGCCGATAGACGCGCAGGCGCAGGCTCTGGCTCGCGGTTTGGCCTCTGTTCTAGCTCTAGCTCTCGCCCTTGCTCGCGCTCTTAAAGAATCTGCGCAGTGACCGCAACGAAATGACAGACGCTGCCGCCGATGACGAACAGGTGCCAGATCGCGTGCGAGTAGCGGATCGATTCGCGGTGGTAGAAGTAGGTGCCCAGCGTGTAGGACAGGCCGCCGGCCAGCAGCCAGCCCAGGGTCCAGCCGTCGATCGAGGCCCACATCGGCTTGATCGCCACCACGACCATCCAGCCCATTGCGATGTAGATGATCGTGGACAGCAGCTTGAAGCGGCCCGTGTAGAACAGCTTGAACACCACCCCGGCCAGTGCCAGCGCCCAGATCGCGGTGAACATGCCCCAGCCCCACGGACCGCCGCGCAGGCCGATCAGCGTGAACGGGGTGTACGTGCCGGCGATCAGCAGGTAGATCGCGCAGTGGTCGAACACCTTCAGCCGGCCCTTGGCCACCGGGTGCTGGATCGCGTGGTACAGCGTGGAGGCCGTGTACAGCAGCAGCAACGCGACCCCGAACACGATCGCACTGGCCAGCTGCCAGCCATCGCCGTAGATCGCCGCCAGGGTGATCAACACCGCACTGGCGGCCAGCGCCGCTACCGCGCCCAGACCGTGGGTCAGGGCGCTGGCGATTTCTTCTCGTACCGAAGCAACTGTGGTCATGGCCATCGACGGTGCGGGGAGGGGGACCCGCTCCCCCCTATCATCGCCGCGATGGCGCGCGCATGCACGCGCGCCTGTTCAGATCCCCGCTTACGCCACCGAGATGCTGTGTGCCGCCTCGCGCGTGGCCGCAAAGCGCACGTCCGGCGCGCGCTCCTGCGCCAGCTGCAGGTTGACCCGCGTCGGGGCCAGGTAGACCAGCTGCCCGGCCGCGTCGATGCCCAGGTTGCTGGCGTTCTTTTCGCGGAATTCCTCCAGCTTCTTCTCGTTGCTGCAGGTGACCCAGCGCGCGGTGGTCACGCTGACCGGCTCGAAGGTTGCTTCCACGCCGTACTCGTCCTTCAGCCGGTAGGCGGCCACGTCGAACTGCAGCACGCCCACCGCGCCCAGGATCAGGTCGTTGCTCATCAGCGGGCGGAAGAACTGGGTCGCCCCTTCCTCCGACAGCTGGGCCAGGCCCTTCTGCAGCTGCTTGAGCTTGAGCGGATCGCGCAGGCGCGCGCGGCGGAACAGTTCCGGGGCGAAGTTGGGGATGCCGGTGAAGCTGACCGCCTCGCCCTCGGTGAAGGTGTCGCCGATGGAGATGGTGCCGTGGTTGTGGATGCCGATGACATCGCCGGGCCACGCTTCGGCGGCGATTTCACGGTCGCTGGCCATGAAGGTGAGCGCGTTGGCCAGCTTCATTTCCTTGCCGCTGCGCACGTGGAAGGTCTTCATGCCCGCCACGAAGCGGCCCGAGCACACCCGCATGAACGCCACGCGGTCGCGGTGCTGGGGGTCCATGTTGGCCTGGATCTTGAACACGAAGCCGGTCAGCTTGTTCTCTTCCGGCGCGATCACCCGGCCGGTGGTGGCGCGCGCCTGCGGCGACGGCGCGTGCTCGACGAAGAAGTCCAGCAGCGGCTGCACGCCAAAGTTGTTCACGCCCGAGCCGAAGAACACCGGAGTCTGCTTGCCGGCCAGGTAGGCCGCCACGTCGAACGGGTGGCTGGCGCCCTGCACCAGCTCCAGTTCGTCGCGAAGGTCGGCCAGCATGCGCTCGCCGATCTTCTCGGCCAGGCCGGGCGAGAAGATCGAGGGGAAGATGGTCGAGTCCTGGCGGGTGAAGTTGCGGCCCTGTTCGTACAGGTGCACTTCGCCGCTGATCAGGTGGACCACGCCCTTCAGGCGCTGGCCCATGCCGATCGGCCAGGTGACCGGGGCGCACTGGATGCCCAGCACGCTTTCCACCTCGTCCAGCAGGTCGATCGGCTCCTTGCCCTCGCGGTCGAGCTTGTTGATGAAGGTCATGATCGGGGTGTCGCGCAGGCGGCACACTTCCATCAGCTTGATGGTGCGCTCTTCCACGCCCTTGGCCACGTCGATCACCATCAGCGCCGAGTCCACCGCGGTGAGCACGCGGTAGGTGTCCTCGCCGAAGTCGGCGTGGCCGGGGGTGTCGAGCAGGTTGACGATCTTGCCTTCGTACGGGAACTGCATCACCGAGGAGGTGACGGAGATGCCGCGTTCCTTTTCCAGCGCCATCCAGTCGGAGGTGGCGTGGCGGGCCGCCTTGCGGCCCTTGACCGAGCCGGCCATCTGGATCGCGCCGCCGAACAGCAGCAGCTTTTCGGTCAGCGTGGTCTTGCCGGCGTCAGGATGGGAAATGATGGCAAAGGTGCGGCGGCGCGCAGCTTCGGTTGCGACTTCGGACATGGGCAGGGGCGCCCGCCCGGGGCGCTTTTCATGGAGATGAGCCGCTCAGTATAGCCGCGGGCGGCCACAGCCGGGGTCAGGGAGCCCCGGGCGTGCCGCCGGCAGGGTCCTCGCGGGCGAAGTGCAGCTCGCCCTGCGGGGCCACGATCCGCACCGGCAGTGAACGCAGCTGCATGCCGCGATTGGCCTGGACCACGAAGTGCAGGTGCGGGGCGGTGCTGTAGCCGGTGTTGCCGGACAGGCCGATGCGCTGGCCGGCCTCCACCCGCTGGCCGCTGCGCACCAGCACGCCATTGGCCTGCAGGTGGGCGTAGACGGCCATGCTGCCGTCCTCGTGCAGGATGCGGATGAAGTTGGCGCGCGCGCGATCGCGGACCGGATCGCGGCCGTTCTCATGGAAATTGCCCTGCACCTGCATCACCCGGCCCGCGCGTGCGGCCAACACAGGAGTGCCTTCGGCCAGGGCGAAATCGATGGCATCGCGGTTTTCCGCGTCGGTATGGCTGAAGCGCCCCTGCGGCGCCTGGGTCACCTGGAACCGCTTGGCGTCGAAAGGCAGGCGGTAGGGCACGTCCTGGGGCTGGGCGGCCGGGTCGCCGGGCACGGCCTCCAGCAGCAGGTCCAGGCGCGCCCCCTCGGCCGGCAGCTGCAGTTGGCTGACCACCACGCTGGCCGAACCGGCCAGCACCGACTGCAGCGGCAGGCCCGGCAGCGTCGCCGCGCCGGGCGGCTGGCGCAGCGCCACCTGGACCGGCCCGGGCAGGTGGTTGTCCACGCGCGCCTGCCAGCGGCTGCCGCCGCCCTCCAGGCGGACCGTGGCGATGCCGGCATCCAGCCCCGGTCGGGGGCGCGCGTCGGCCTGTTCGACCAGCCCCCAGCCGCCGCGCCAGTCCGGGGCGTTGGCGGCGGCGCCGGCCTGGGCGGCCAACGGGGCGAACAGCAGGGTCAGCAGCAACGTACGACGCATGGCAGGCCTCCGATGACGGTGGCGCGACTGTACGCAACCGCGTTCATTCAGGAAAGCCTGCAGGCGGGTGGGGCGGGCGGAACGGCGTGCATGAACGAAATATATATCTCTTCATGCCGATGAAGGGATTGACATGACCGGATGGGGCTGGCATCGTGGCTCCACCATCGAGACCGGCAGAGGGACAGGCCCTTTGAAGCCGGGGCAGCCCGCAGGCGCGAAAGCGACTGCGTAGGTGCCAAATCCTGCGGAGACCGTGGCGTCTTCCGAAAGATGGTTCGAACCGTGCACCGTGCGTGCGCTTCGAACGCGAGCTCCGCGAAAGCTCGATGGCCGTTTTCCTACTTTGGATACCGCCATGGGTTTTGCCACTGCCGCCGCCTCCCGTTCCTTCACCCCGGCCAGCGTCCCGCTGGATGCCGGCACGCACGCGGTGCGCGGTGAGATCGCCGCAGTGGTCAACATGCGCCACGCCGGGCCGCGCCCGGTGCGCCTGCGCTATGAGCTGGTGGGCCGGGCCGATGCGCCGGTGGTGGTGCTGGCCGGCGGCATCTCCGCGCACCGCCACGTGGCCGCCAACGCGGCGTTCCCGGAGAAGGGCTGGGCCGAGGACCTGGTCGCGGCCGGTCGCACGCTGGACCCGGCATCGCGGCGCATCCTGGCCTTCGACTTCATCGGTGCCGACGGCGCGCTGGACGTGCCGATCGACACCGCCGACCAGGCCGATGCGCTGGCCCTGCTGCTGGACCACCTGGGCATCGCGCAGTTGCATTGCCTGGTGGGCTATTCCTACGGCGCGCTGGTGGGCCAGCAGTTCGCGATCCGCCATCGCCAGCGCCTGCGCACGCTGGTGGCGGTGAGCGGCGCGCATCGGCCGCATCCCTACGCGGCGGCCTGGCGCGCGCTGCAGCGTCGCGCGGTTGCGCTGGGCCAGTTGCAGTGCGCCGACAACCTTGGCCTGGCACTGGCCCGCCAGTTCGCGATGCTCAGCTACCGCACCCCGGAGGAATTCGGCGAGCGCTTCGATGCGCCGCCGGAGCTGGTCAACGGCCGCGTGCGCGTGGCCGCCGAGGACTACCTGGACGCGGCGGGCGCGCAGTACGTGGCGCGCACGCCGGTCGATGCCTATCTGCGCCTGTCCGAATCGATCGACCTGCATCGGATCGACCCGACCGACCTGCACGTGCCGACCGTGGTGGTGGCCGTGGAGGGCGACCGCCTGGTGCCGCTGGCCGACTGCGTCGGGCTGGTCGAAGGGCTGGGCCCGCGCGGCAGCCTGCGCGTGCTGCGCTCGCCCTACGGGCATGACGCCTTCCTCAAAGAAACCGATCGCATCGACGCGATCCTCGCCAACGCCATCCGTCCCCTGGGAGAAACCGCATGAGCCAGTCCACTGCTGCCGAGCCGACCTGTAGCCGCGTCACCGCCGCCGTGCGTGCCGGCATCGACCGCGATACCGCCCACGGCGCGGTGACCCCGCCGATCGTGCTGTCCTCCAATTTCAGCTTCGACGGCTTTGGCAACAAGCGCCAGTACGACTACACCCGCAGCGGCAATCCCACCCGCGACCTGCTGGGCGAGGCGCTGGCCGAGCTGGAAGGCGGCGCGGGCGGGGTGATCACCTCCACTGGCATGGGCGCGATCAACCTGGTGCTCAACGCGCTGCTGCAGCCCGGCGATACGCTGGTGGTGCCGCATGATGCCTACGGCGGCAGCTGGCGCCTGTTCAACGCGCTGGCCAAAAAGGGCCACTTCGGCCTGGTCACCGCCGACCTCACCGACCCGCGCTCGCTGGCCGATGCGCTGGCCCGTTCGCCGACGCTGGTGTTGATCGAAACCCCGTCCAATCCGCTGCTGCGCATCACCGACCTGCGCTTTGTCATCGATGCCGCGCACAAGGCCGGCGCCCGGGTGGTGGTGGACAATACCTTCCTGTCGCCGGCGCTGCAGCAGCCGATCGCCTTCGGTGCGGACGTGGTGCTGCATTCCACCACCAAGTACATCAACGGGCACAGCGATGTGGTGGGCGGGGCGGTGATCGCCCGCGAGCCGGCACTGCACGAGCAGCTGGTGTGGTGGGCCAACGCACTGGGCCTGACCGGCTCGCCGTTCGATGCGTTCCTGACCCTGCGCGGCCTGCGCACGCTGGGCGCGCGCCTGCGGGCGCACCAGGAAAACACCGCCGAGGTGGTGGACCTGCTGGTGGCCAGCGATGCGGTCGCCAAGGTGTATTACCCGGGCCTGGCCGACCACCCCGGGCATGCCATCGCCGCGCGCCAGCAGGACGGCTTCGGCGCGATGCTGTCCTTCGAACTGGCGTCCTGCCCGGGCGATGACCCGCACGCGGCGGTGCGGGCGTTCGTCGATGGCCTGCGCTGCTTCACCCTGGCCGAATCGCTGGGCGGGGTGGAAAGCCTGGTCGCGCACCCGGCCACGATGACCCATGCGGCGATGACGCCGGAGGCGCGCGCGCATGCCGGCATCAGCGAGGGCCTGCTGCGCCTGTCGGTGGGCATCGAGTCGGCCGCCGACCTGGTGGCCGACCTGCAGGCCGGGCTGGAACGCGCGCAGGCGGTGATCGACCTGCAGGCCACTGTGGCGCGGCGCAAACAGGTGGATGCATGAGCGCGGTCGCGCCGTTGCCGTTGCTGGCCGCGGGCGAGCGGCGGCTGGCGCTGTTGGGCACGGGGACGGTGGGCAGCGCATTCGTGCACCGCTACCAGGCCCTGCAGGCGCGGGGCCTGGTGCTGCCGGCGTTCGCCTGGCTGGCCAATTCGCGCACCGCGCGCGCCTGCGCCCAGGCACCGGCGCTTGAACTGCTGCAGGCCAACCTGGCCGCGCGCGGCGTGCCGGCGCAGCAGCCGTGGGCCGATGCCGAGGGCCTGCAGCGCGGCGACGTGGTGGTGGACGCCACCGCCAGCGACGAGGTGGCCCACTGGCACCCCCAGTGGCTGGCGCGCGGCGTGCACGTGGTCACCGCCAACAAGCTGGGCCAGGGCGCCCAGTTGGCGCGCGCGCAGGCCATCGCCGACAGCGGCCAGGGCGGTGCGGCGCATTACGGCGACAGCGCCACGGTCGGGGCCGGGCTGCCGCTGCTGAGCAGCCTGCGCGCGCTGGTGGCTGGCGGCGACCGCATCCATCGGGTGGAAGGCGTGCTGTCCGGGTCGCTGGCCTGGCTGTTCCATCACTACGACGGGCAGCGCGCGTTCTCCACGCATGTGCGGGACGCACTGGCCGCCGGCTACACCGAGCCGGACCCGCGCGTGGATCTGTCCGGTGAGGACGTGCGCCGCAAGCTGCTGATCCTGGCGCGGGCCAGCGGCATCGCGCTGGGGGCCGGGCAGGTGCAGGTGGACTCGCTGGTGCCGGCCGCGCTGGCCGCGCTGTCGCCGGTCGAGGCGCTGGCCGCGTTGTCGCAACTGGATGCGCCGCTGCAGCAGCGTTGGCAGCAGGCGCGCGACCAGGGCGGCTGCCTGCGATTCGTCGGCGGCTTCGACCACCACGGTGCATCGGTGGGGCTGCGCATCCTGCCACTGGACCATCCGCTGGCCGGCGGCGCGCAGACCGACAACCGCGTGGCCATCCACAGCGACCGTTACCTGGCCCAGCCGCTGCTGATCCAGGGCCCCGGCGCCGGCGCGGACGTGACCGCCGCCGCCTTGCTGGACGACGTGCTGGCCATCGCGCGGCAACGGTAGTGCCGGCCGCTGGCCGGCTGCCCGCGGCGCAATTCAAGCCCCCCCGTAGTGGCGGGCCCCGGGCGGGCGGGGGAGGCCGCCAGCCCCCCCCCCCCGCGCGC
>NZ_JAVWXA010000116.1:0-12343 GCF_036662295.1 Stenotrophomonas sp. | reverse complement strand
AGCCGGAGCCTCGCGTCGGTATGCCATCGCGATGCGCGTCGGGCCGACCCCCGTCGCCACCGCTGTCGATCGATGGCACCGGGAGGGCCACCGCCAACACAAAAAAGAATGGGGAAGGACTTGCGCCCTTCCCCATGCATTTGCCTTACCCACCACCGCTGCGCGACTGCGGCAACGGCGGGGGAATGGACTTATGCCGCCAGCGCGCCCTTGGCCTTCTCGGCCAGTGCCGCAAAACCAGCGGCGTCGTGCACGGCGATGTCAGCCAGCACCTTGCGGTCCAGGGTGATGCCGGACTTGAGCAGGCCATTCATGAAACGGCTGTAGCTCAGGCCGTTGATGCGGGCCGCCGCGTTGATGCGGGTGATCCACAGCGAACGGAAGTTGCGCTTCTTCTGCTTACGACCGATGTAGGCGTACTGCTGTGCCTTGATCACGGCCTGCTTGGCAACGCGGAAGACCTTGCGGCGAGCGTTGTAGTAGCCCTTCGCCAGGGTCAGAATTTTCTTGTGGCGGCGACGCGCCTGTACGCCACGCTTTACTCGTGCCATGGGTCAGTCCTCAGAGGTAGGGAAGCATACGGTTCAAACGGCCTGCGTCTTCTGCACGAACATGGTTCGTCTGACGCAGATTGCGCTTCCGCTTGGTCGACTTCTTCGTGAGGATGTGGCTACGGTTGGCATGGCCAGCCTTGAACTTGCCGGAGGCGGTCTTGCGGAAACGCTTGGCCGCCGCCCGGTTGGTCTTGATCTTGGGCATTGCAATGTCCTTGATGATGTTTTGTCACTGACCAGGGCGGTGGCATTGCCACACTTTCCGTCCGTGCCCTTGCCTGCTTGTAAGCCCGGGATCCCCGATGGGAACCAGGCCGGTCCTGTTGCCATTGAAACAGCGTGCCCTTGCGGGGCGGAAAACCGTTCAAAACAGCACCCCCGCAAAACGGGGCCGCCCATTATGCCCGTGATGACGGGCAGTTGCAAACGCTTGATTGGGCGGATGTTTGCCGCAGCGCGCCCGAACCTGAACGGGACGGGCGCGGGCCACTGGGCATGGCGGGGCGTGCGGCCGGGCATGGCCCGGCGCTGCCCCGTCTGGTCGGGCGGACCCGACGGCCGGTTACTTCTTCTTCGGCGCGATCATCATGACCATCTGCCGGCCTTCCAGGCGCGGACGGGACTCGATCACGATGTCCTCGCCCAGATCGGTTTCGATCCGGTTGGCCATCTCGCGACCCAGTTCCTGATGGCTCATTTCACGACCACGGAAGCGGATGTTGACCTTGATCTTGTCGCCCTCTTCCAGGAAACCGCGCATCTTGCGCAGCTTGATCTGGTAGTCGCCTTCATCGGTGACCGGGCGGAACTTCACTTCCTTGATCTCGACCTGCTTGGTCTTCTTCTTGGCCTCGTTGGCCTTCTTCTGCGCTTCGAACTTGAACTTGCCGAAGTCCATGATCTTGCACACCGGCGGATCAGCCTGCGGCTGAATCTCGACCAGGTCCAGACCTTCGTCTTCGGCCATCGACAGCGCTTCGTCACGCGTCAACACGCCAATCATTTCTCCGTCGCTGCCGATCACGCGGACGCGCGGCACCCGGATTTCCTGATTCTTGCGGTTCTGTTTGTTGTCAGGGGTACTGATATTGCAATCTCCCAGAGGAATCAAACCGGCCCTGTGCGGATCATCCGCAGGGCCGGGACTTTCTTACACGGACTGTTCTGCCTGCAACCGCTCGATGAAGGCCTGGACGGACATGCTGCCCAGATCTTCGCCCGAGCGCGTACGCACGGCCACGGCGCCATTTTCCTTCTCACGGTCGCCAACCACCAGCAGGTACGGGACCCGCTGCAGCGTATGCTCGCGAATCTTATATCCGATCTTCTCGTTGCGCAAATCGGCGTTCACCCGGAAGCCTTGATCTGCAAGGGTTTTCCTGACCTGGCTCACGTATTCAGCCTGGGCGTCGGTGATATTGGCCACCACCACCTGGGTCGGGGCCAGCCAGGACGGGAAGGCGCCGGCATGGTGTTCGATCAGGATGCCGATGAAGCGCTCCATCGAGCCGACGATGGCCCGGTGCAGCATGACCGGGTGCTTCTTCTGGCTGTTCTCGTCCACGTACTCGGCGCCGAGGCGGCCGGGCATCATGAAATCGACCTGCATGGTGCCCAGCTGCCAGGTCCGGCCGATGGCGTCCTTGAGGTGGTACTCGATCTTGGGGCCGTAGAAGGCGCCCTCGCCCGGCAGTTCCTGCCACTCCACGCCACAGCTGCCCAGCGCCGAGCGCAGCGCGGCCTCGGCCTTGTCCCAGGTGGCGTCATCGCCGAGGCGCTTTTCCGGGCGCAGCGCGATCTTGATCTGGATGTCCTCGAAACCGAAGGTCGTGTAGACCGCCAGCGCCTGCTGGTGGAAAGCGGTCACTTCGGCCTCGATCTGCGACTCGGTGCAGAACACGTGCCCGTCGTCCTGGGTGAAGCCGCGCACGCGCAGGATGCCGTGCAGCGCGCCGGAGGGCTCGTTGCGGTGGCAGGAGCCGAACTCGCCGTAGCGGATCGGCAGGTCGCGGTAGCTGTGCAGGCCCTGGTTGAACACCTGGATGTGGCCCGGGCAGTTCATCGGCTTGACCGCGTAGGTGCGCTTCTCCGACTCGGTGAAGAACATGTTCTCCTGGTAGTTGTCCCAGTGGCCGGACTTCTGCCACAGCGACACGTCCAGGATCTGCGGGCAGCGCACTTCACCGTAGCCGCTGTCGCGGTACACACGGCGCATGTGCTGCTCCACCACCTGCCACAGCGCCCAGCCCTTGGGGTGCCAGAACACCAGGCCCGGCGCCTCTTCCTGCAGGTGGAACAGCTCCTGCTGCTTGCCGATGCGGCGGTGGTCGCGCATCTCGGCTTCCTCGATGCGCTTGATGTAGGCCTCCAGCTGCTTCTTGTCGGCCCAGGCGGTGCCGTAGATGCGCTGCAGCTGCTCGTTCTTGGCATCGCCGCGCCAGTACGCGCCGGAAATGCGGGTCAGCTTGAAGGCCTTCAGGAAGCGCGTGTTGGGCACGTGCGGGCCGCGGCACATGTCCACGTATTCCTGGTGGTAATACATGCCCATGGCCTGGATCTCCGGGGCCATGTCCTCGATCAGGCGCAGCTTGTAGTCCTCGCCACGGGCCTTGAAGATCTCGATGACCTCCGCGCGCGAGGTGACCTTCTTGATGACGTCGTAGTCCTGGGTGATCAGCTCGCCCATGCGCTTTTCGATGGCGGCCATGTCCTCGGGCGTGAACGGACGCTCGGAGTAGATGTCGTAGTAGAAGCCTTCGGCGATCACCGGGCCGATCACCATCTTGACGTCCGGGTACAGCTGCTTGACCGCATGGCCAACCAGGTGGGCGCAGGAGTGGCGGATGATCTCCACGCCCTCCTCGTCCTTGGCGGTGATGATGCGCAGGCTGGCATCGCGGTCGATCACGTCACTGGCATCGACCAGCACGCCATCGACCGACCCGGCGATGGTGGCCTTGGCCAGGCCGGCGCCGATCGACTGGGCGACGTCCATGACACTGACGGGGTTTTCGAATTCACGGCGGCTGCCGTCGGGGAGCGTGATCGCGATCATGACTGGGCTTTGTGCTGGGGGGCCTGCACGGCAGGCCGGGAAGACGGATTCAGGGGAACCGGACAAAAGAAAAGCGCCACGCGGGCGCCTGCTGGAGGAGCCGTCGGGTGCGTTCAGCGGTGGGCGGTGGTAGTGCTCATGTCGCACGCTGGACCGGCGCTTGGCGCGGGCCACCTTGTTGCCTCGGTTCGGACGCCTTGGATCTTAAACCAAAGCCGGTTTTATTGCTGCCGTGCTCGCCGCGGACGCAACTGAACAGGGCCATGTGGCGAATGAAAACAGCAATGATTACCATGCGCGTACGGGTCTCCATGCCCGCCACGCCTGGCTTTCCAAGGAATTCCCGATGAACCGTGCCGCCCGCCCGGCCCGCCCCACCCTGCCCCGCCTGCTGCCCCTGGCGCTGCAGCCCGCCCTGCTGGCCGCGCCGCTGTCGGCCCTGGCCCAGGACGGCGAGGCGGCCCGCACGCTGGACACGGTGCAGGTCACCGCCAGCGTCCGTAACCCATGGTGAGCGAGGCCCTGCTCGCGCTGCTGTACGGCGGCCTGGCCGCGGGCGCGTCGGCGTTCTCGGCGCTGGCGTTCTATGCGGCCTCACCGCATTGCCGGTGGCCGCGCCTGCGGCGCGCGGGCCGGCTGGGGCGCCAGATCGGCCTGGTCACCGCCGCCACCTCGCTGTGGCTGTGGATGGGCCAGCTGGGCCTGGCCACCGGCCTGTGCGTGACGCTGGGCGGCTGGATGCTGACGGCCCTGGCACTGCCCTACCTGGCGGCCTGGCACCGCCCCGGGCGCGAGGCACGCCCCTGATGTGGGCGCGTGTGCTGGCCGGCCTGGTCGCCGGTTTCTTCGTGGCCGCCGCGGCCACCGGGTGGGTCGCCTGGCTGCCGCCGGGGCCGTGGCAATCGGCCATCGTGCCAAGCCTGATCGCCTTCATTCCGCTGTGGATGCTGGCCGCGCTGTGGGCCTTCGCCTTCCGTACCGGCGTGCGTGCCTGGGCGTGGCTGGGCGCCACGGCGCTGGCCGGGTTTGCGGTGTTGTGGCTGCTGCGCGCCCTGCACTGGGTCGCCTAGGACGTTCTCGATGAAATTCAGTTCAATCACCCTGCGCACCTTCACCACGCTGCACACCTGGGTGGGCCTGGTGGCCGGCTTCGCCTTGTTCGTGGCGTTCTATGCCGGCGCGATCACCGTCTTCCACCACGACCTGCCGCTGTGGCAGTCGCCGCATGCGGTGGCGCAGCCGGCGCAGACGCTGGACGACGCGCAGCGCCTGCTCGACGGCGTGCTGGCACGGCACCCGGAGGCACGCAAGCACATCGGCATGACCTTCCCGGGCGCGGAGACGCCGCAATCGGTGGCCTACTGGCAGGACGCCAAGGGCACCTGGCTGTTCGCCTGGCCCGACCAGTACGACGGCAGCCCCACCCCGCCGCAGGCCGGCCTGGCCGAGCTGGTCAACGAGCTGCATTACACGCTCGGCCTGCCAGTGGCCGGGATCTACCTGATGGGCATGGTCAGCTTGCTGTACGGCCTGGCGCTGCTGTCCGGGCTGGTGATCCACCTGCCCAAGCTGCTGGGCGACCTGTTCGCGCTGCGCCCGGGCCGCAACCTCAAGCAGATGTGGCAGGACGCGCACAACGTGATCGGCGTGCTCAGCCTGCCCTTCCACCTGCTGTTCGCGGTGACCGGTGCGTTGCTGTGCCTGGTGTTCCTGCAGATGGCCGCGCTCAATCCGCTGGTCTTCGAGGGCAAGCTGCTGGGCGCGTTGCCGGCGGCGATGGATACCGCGCCGATCCGCGCTGCCGCCGGCGAGCCGGTGCGGCCGGGCAGCCTGGCGATGCTGCATGCGCGCGCCATCGCGGTGGCCCATGACCAGGGCCAGGCGCGATTCGAGCCGGCCTACCTGAAGCTGGCCAACGCCGGCGATGCGAACGCGGTGATCGAGATCACCGGCGACGGCGGGCTGTCACTCGGGCCGCTGGGCGCGGTGGCGATGGATGCCAACACCGGGCAGGTGCTGCACACCCAGTTGCCGGGGCGGCGCGATGCCAACCACGCCACTCTGGCGGCCGCCTATGCGCTGCACTTCGGCGAGTTCGGCAACGGGCTGGTGCCGTGGCTGTACTTTGCGCTGGGCCTGGGCGGCGCCTTCCTGTTCTATTCGGGCAACCTGCTGTGGATCGAATCGCGGCGCAAGCGCCGGCAGCAGGCCCAGGGCCGGGCGCAGGTCAACATGGCACGGGCCACGGTCGGGGTCTGCATCGGCCTGTGCGTGGCGGTGTCGGCGGCGTTCGTGAGCGTGCAGCTGCTGGCCTACCTGGCCCCCGCCCAGGCCGACGCCGGCATGCGCTGGACCTGCTTCCTGGTCTGGGGCGGCTGCGCGCTGTGGGCGGCGTTGCGCGCGCCGTGGCAGGCCGCGCGCGAGCTGCTGTGGGCGGCGGCCATCGTCACCGCGCTGATCCCGCTGGTGCACGGCGCGATGAGCGGGCTGTGGCTGTGGACCAGCGCCGCACGCGGCTACTGGCCACTGTTCTGGGTGGACGGGGTGGCGTTGGCGATGGCGATGGGTTTTGCCGCGATGGCGCGCGCCAGCAGCCGTCGCGCCGTGCAGGGCGAGCCCAACAGCGTGTGGGCGCGCCCGGCCAAGCCCTTGCCCTGACAGGGCTTCAGAAATCTTCAGGGGTTTTTCCAGCACTTCAGTCGCGGCCGTGGCGTAGTCGGGCTCCTTTCCGAGGAGTCCCACCATGCCCATCCGTTTCCCCCATCGCACCGCCCTGATCCTGGCCCTGGCCGCCGCCCTGCCCCTGCCCGCACGCAGCGCCCCGCTGCCGCCGGATCGCGCGCCGCTGGCCGCGCTGGAAGCGGCCATCGCCCGCGAAGACATCAAGCAGGTCACCAGCGTGCTGCTGGTGGTGGACGGCACGGTGGCCTACGAGCGGTACTTCAACGGCGCCACCGCCGAGACGCTGCACGACGTGCGCTCGGCCAGCAAGAGCGTCACCGCGATGCTGGTGGGCGCGGCGATCGGCGATGGCCACCTGCCCGGCGTGGATGCCCGCGTCTACGACTACTTTCCCGAGTTCACCGCGGCCCATCCGGTCGACCCACGCCTGCGCGCCACCACGATCGAGGACCTGCTCACCATGAGCAGCCTGTGGGAGTGCGACGACGAAAACGCGTTCTCGGCCGGCCACGAGGAGCGCATGTACGTCACCGAGCGCTGGCTGGACTTCGCCCTGGCGCTGCCGGTCAAGGGCTTCGCGCCGTGGATGACGCGGCCGCAGGACAGCCCGCATGGGCGCGCGCACGCGTACTGCACGGCCAATGCGTTCGTGCTGGGCGCGGTGCTGGAACGGGCCACGCGGATGCCGTTGGCCGACTATGCCGCCCAGGCCCTGGAGCGACCGCTGGGGATCACCCAGAGCCACTGGAACCGCTCGCCCGAGGGCATCGGCATGGGCGGTGGCGGCACCCGCTACCGCAGCCGCGACCTGGCCCGGCTCGGCGAGCTGGTGCTGGCCGGCGGCCAGTGGCAGGGCAAGGCGCTGATCCCGGCCGGTTATGTGGCGGCGATGGTCAGCGCACAGGCCAGCACCGGCGATGGCAGCGACTACGGCTACCAGTGGTGGGGCCTGACGCTGCCGGTGCAGGGGCGCGAGCGCACGGTGTGGGCGATGTCCGGCAACGGCGGCAACTACGTGTTCGTGATCCCCGGGCAGAAGCAGGTGGCCGTGGTCACCAGCACCGCCTACAACCGCAGCTACGCGCACCCGCAGTCGCGGCGCATCCTCAGCGAGTTCCTGCTGCCGGCCCTGCACTGAGCCCGTCCAGGTCGCCTGGCCGCCAGTGGGCGGCCAGCACCTGCGCACGCTCGGCCGCCACGGCGGTCTCGATCCGGGCCAGCAATGGCGCCCAGCCCGGGGCGGTGCGCAGGGGCGCGAACAACGGCGTGGCGCGCAGCCACGCCGCATCGCGGAAACCAGCATCCACGGCCTGGTGCAACGCCACCAGCGCCGGGCCGGATGCGCCGCGGGCCTGCTGCAGCAGGGCGCGCTCGACGGCCAGGTCCGGCCAGCCGTCCCCGGCCTGCCCGTTCAGCGCCGCCAGGCGTGCATCGAGCCACGCACGGCTGGCCGGCGTGGCGCCATGCAGGCCGGCCAGCGTCTGCCCCATCGACTGCTGGGGACGCAATTGCCGGCTGCGCTCGAATGCCTGCGCGGCGCCCGCGCCATCGCCCTGCATCAGGCACAGCTCGCCCTGCAGGCGGAACAACTGCGGATGCGGCGTGCCGCGCGCCACCGCCTGCTGCAGCACCACCCGCGCGCGGGCCGGGTCGCCCATCAGCAGCAGGCTGCGCGGCCAGGCGATGTTGGCAAAGACGTTGTCCGGATACAGCTGGAAGTTGCGCTCATGCCGGCGCGCGGCGGCATCGGTGAAGCCGAGAAGCTCCAGTTCGCGCGCCACCTGCACCTCGCGGAAGCGCACGCGCTCGGGCGCGCGCAGCCCCAGGTTGGCCTGCAGTGCCTGCGCCAGATGGCCCTGCTCCTGCTGCAGGTAGGCCAGCGACGCGCGCGTGCGTTCGTCGTCCGGATCGCGCTGGAGGGCCTGCTGGTAATCGGCGATCGCGCGCGGCATCGCGCCGAGGCAGTCGTAGGCATAACCGCGCGCCGCAAACGCGGCGGCATCGTCGGGGAACCCGCGCAACACCCGGTTGGCCTCCAGCACCGCCTGCTGCGCCTGCGCGGCGGGTCCGTTGTAGAGGCACGTCTCCGCCGCCAGTGCGCGGGCCAGCCCGCGCCGCGCGGCCGGCAGTTCCGGATCCACCTGCAGCGCCTGCTGATACAGCGCCAGGGCACGGGCGTTGTTGCTGGCCTGGCCGATGCCCGCGTAATGCTCGGCCCGCTGCAGCAGCGGGTCGGCCGGCGAGCGCGGGCCGGTACCCGGCCAGGCCAGGACAACCACGCCCACCGCCACCGCAACCGTCGCCGCCACGGCCGCCGCCAGCACCCGCCGGCGACGGCGCGGCGGATGCGGTGCCGCGGCGGCCACCGTCTCGCGCGGGGGCGGCTGCAGGGGTGCGCACAACTGGTAGCCCCGGCCGCGCACCGAGCGCACATAGCGGGGCTGGCGACTGTCATCCCCGAGCGCCTGGCGGAGCAGTTTCACCCGCTGGCTGATCGCATCTTCGCCAACCACCGCCGGTGCCCACACGTCCTCGGCGAGGGTATCGAAGCCGACCACGGCGGTGCCGTGGGCCAGCAGGCAGTCCAGCAGGCGCCAACTCAGGCCGCTGACCGGCAGCACGGCATCGCCGCGCCGCACCACCTGCGCGGCGCGGTCGATATGCAGGTCGAGCAGGCAGACCGGTTCCATGCCGCCCAGCATAAGCCAGCCGCCGCGTTACTTCGCCGGGGCCGCGAACGGGGCTGCCATCGCCTGCAGTAGGCTGCCCTGCGCGTCGTCGCCGGTCAGCTCCCAGGTGAACACGCCGCGCAGCCCCGTGGCCTTGGCGACGCCGGCGCGCAAGCCGATCGACGTGGGGTCTTCGTAGCTGATGAAGATCCGCTCGGCCGGGTTGTACAGCCACGGCGACTGCGCCACCGGGTGCCAGCGCCGCTGCCAGCCGGGCTGGTCGAGGAAGCGGCTGCGGATGCGCGCCCAGTCGCCGGCATCGAACGGCGCGCTGTAAGGCTGGTACAGGCCATCGGCGCTGTCGGCGGTCACGCGGAAGCCGCGCCCGTAGAACGGCACGCCCAGCACCAGCTTGTCGGCGGGCACGCCCTGCTGGCGGTAGTACTGCACGGCCGCCTCGACGTTGTTCCAACGGCGCTGCGCCGGTGCCAGCGGATCGGCGGGCACCTCGCGCAGCGGGGCGTTGAAGGTGGACACCGGCGAGAAACCGGTGCCCATGTCGTAGCTCATCAGGTTGATGAAATCGAGCACGCGGCCCAACGCGCCGATCTCGTAGCTGCGCGCCGGGTCGTAAGGCCCGTCGGTCTGCACGCGGCCGGCCGGCAAGGCGGCGGTCAACAGCAGGTGCTGCGCGCGCGCGGCGCCGGCCACGTCCAGCTGGCGGCGGAATTCCTGCACCAGCAGGGTCATGTTGCGGCGGTCTTCGGGGCGGTCGGTGATGTCGGTCGGGCCACCGTACACCGGGAACTCCCAGTCGATGTCCACGCCGTCGAAGCTGCCTGGATGCTGCTGGAAGAACAGCGCCACGCACGAGGCGACCAGGCGCTGGCGGCGCTCGGCGGTGCGCGCGGCATCGGAGAAACCGCCGGCGTTCCAGCCGCCGATCGAGATCAGCGTGTGCAGGTGCGGATGCGCGCGCTTGAGCGCGGCCAGCGCCTGGAAGTGCGCGTCGGCCTGCGCATCCACCGCGCAGCGGCCGTCTTCGATGGTGGCGAACGCATAGAACAGATGGGTCAGCGTGTCGGCCGGAACGCGGGCGATCGGATAGCGCTCGGCCGAGCCAGCCGGGTAGTAGGCACCGATCACCTTGGGCGGCGCGTCGGCGGCGATGCCAACGCGTGGCATGACCGTGAGCAGCAGCAGGGCAAGCAACGGCAGGACAGGACGGAACATGGCACTTCCTCGATCACGGGCGAGGCCACGTTAGCAGCTCGATGCCGCTGCGCGGGCCGCCCTGCACGGCGGTCGGCACGATGTCCTGCGATCCGGTCCGGCGGACATCCGTGCTTGGCCGGACGAGGTCATCCCGCGGACAGCACACGCCCGCCGGGACCCCCTTATCGGGTCGCGACCTGTCTGCCAGGCAGACGATGCATGGCGCCCGCAACGCGGTAAGGTGACGGCAATTCCCCATGCCGCACGCCCATGACCGACCCGCACCACACGCCCGACATCGCCCCGGACAACGACGCACTGGCGGCGCTGGAGGCGCGCGCCTACACGGCGTTCGACCAGGGCCAGCTGCAGCAGGCCAGCGCGCTGTTCGGCGAGCTGGCCACGCATGCCCCGCACGTGGGCTACCTGCACTACATGCGCGGGCTGGCGCACAAGTACCTGCGCGACTGGCCGGCCTCGCTGCAGCACAACCTGCAGGCACAGGCGCTGCAGACCGAGCGGGATGAGGGCGCGGCCTGGAACGCGGGCATCGCCGCCACGGCGCTGGGCGACTGGGCGGAGGCGCGGCGGCAATGGGCGCAGTGCGGCATCCGTATCGCCGAGGGCGATGGCCCGGTGGAGCAGGACTTCGGGATGATCAGCGTGCGCCTCAACCCTTGGGCCGAGGGCGAAACGGTGTTCGCACGTCGCATCGACGTGGTGCGCGCGCGCCTGATGAACGTGCCGCTGCCGGAGTCGGGCCACCGCCTGTTCGACGTGGTGTTGCACGACGGTGCCAAGACCGGCGAGCGCGCACTGGATGATGGCGTGGTGCCGGTGTTCAACGCGCTGCAGATCCTGGAGCGCTCGGACCATCGCACGTTCGTGGCCTTCATCCGCTGCCCGTCGGCGGACGACCTGGACGAACTGCGCGCGGCCGAACTGCCGGGCATCGGCTACGTGGAAGACTGGACGGCGTCGATCGTCTCGCTGTGCCTGCGCTGCAGCTATGGCGTGGGCCACGTCAACGGCGAAGACGACGACGAGCACACGCATGACGATCGCGTTGCCAGCAACGATGACTGGCAGGTCGAGCGCAACCTGGGCATCGGCGCGCAGGGCAAGGCGGCGGTGGAACGGCTGCTGGCCAACTGGGTGGCCGCCGGCCCCGGGCGCCGCGTGGACGCGATCGAGAGCCCGGCCTGCGAGCAGAGCGCGCCACAGGAAGGGACGGTGTGGTGGCGCGGGGGGGACGAGGATGGGGATGGCGACGAGCCGTCATGACGCCGTGCGAGTGCCGGCTGGGTCGCGCGGGGGGTGATGCCGGCCAGCGGCCGGCCCTACCGTTGGGGTGGGCGAAGGACCAGGAAAAGCGCATAGAAAAAGCGGGCCGAAGCCCGCTTTTTCATTTACTCGGCAGCGTGAGGACCCACGGTCCCCACCTGCCGGCGGATCGGTGGCCGATTACTCGGCGACCGCGCCTTCGCCTTCTTCGACGGCCTTCATGGACAGGCGGATACGGCCCTGCTTGTCCACTTCCAGCACCTTGACCTTGACCACATCGCCTTCCTTCAGCTTGTCGCCGACCTTCTCGACGCGCTCGCTGGAGATCTGCGACACGTGGACCAGGCCGTCCTTGCCCGGCAGGATGGTGACGAACGCACCGAAGTCCATGATCTTGGCGACCTTGCCTTCGTAGATGCGGCCCGGCTCGACGTCCGAGGTGATCTGCTCGATGCGGGCCTTGGCCGCCTGTGCGGCGATGGCGTTGACCGAGGCGATGACGATGGTGCCGTCATCCTGGATGTCGATCTGGGTGCCGGTTTCCTTGGTGATGGCCTGGATGGTCGAACCACCCTTGCCGATCACTTCGCGGATCTTGTCCGGGTGGATCTTGATGGTCAGCAGGCGCGGCGCGTAGTCCGACAGCTCTTCGCGCGGGGCGGTCAGGCCGTGGGCCATTTCGCCCAGGATGTGCAGACGGCCAGCCTTGGCCTGCTGCAGGGCCTGCTTCATGATCTCTTCGGTGATGCCTTCGATCTTGATGTCCATCTGCAGGGCGGAGATGCCCTCAGCGGTACCGGCCACCTTGAAGTCCATGTCGCCCAGGTGGTCTTCGTCACCCAGGATGTCGGACAGGACGACGAAGCGCTCGCCTTCCTTGACCA
>NZ_JAVWXA010000115.1:0-12353 GCF_036662295.1 Stenotrophomonas sp. | reverse complement strand
CGCGGCGTACAGCCACCCCACCCCCCCCTCTGGGCCCAACAACAAAACAAACGGCGGGTATCTTCCGCCCCCCCCCCGGCGGCGGCAGGGGGAGAGAGGACCTGCCGCCGCCATTGCCTCGTTGTCGACGACGACTCAGTACTTCAGGTTCTGCGACCAGTAGGTCTCGATCTGCTTGACCAGCGTGTCCGGCAGCGGCACGTAGTCCAGCTGCTTGGCCTGCGCATCGCCGCTCTTGTAGATCCAGCGGAAGAACTCCTGGGTCGCCTTGGCGTTGGCCACGTTCTTGGGCTGCTTGCGCACCAGGATGAAGTTGGTCGCGGTGATCGGCCATGCCTCGGCGCCCGGCGCGTTGGTCATCACCAGGTAGAAGTCCTTGGCGCTGGCCCAGTCGGCGCTGGCAGCGGCGGCGGCGAAGGAGGCGTCGCTCGGCATCACGACCTTGCCCGAGGCATTCTTCATCGCCGCGTAGGACATCTTGTTCTGCAGCGCGTAGGACAGTTCGACGTAGCCGATGCCGCCCTTGATCTGCTTCACGTAGGCGGCCACGCCTTCGTTGCCCTTGCCGCCGATGCCCACCGGCCACTGGACCGAGGTGCCTTCACCAACCTTGCTCTTCCACTCCGGGTTGACCTTGGAGAGGTAGTTGACGAAGTTGAAGGTGGTGCCCGAACCGTCGGAGCGGTGGACCACGGTGATCTTGCCGTCGGGCAGCTTCACGCCCGGGTTCAGCGCGGCGATGGCCGGGTCGTTCCAGGTCTTGATCTTGCCCAGGAAGATGTTGCCCAGGGTCGGGCCGTCCAGCTTCAGCGCACCCGGGGCGATCCCGGCCACGTTGATCACCGGCACCACGCCGCCGATCACCGACGGGAACTGCGCCAGGCCGGCGGCGGCCAGCTCTTCGGGCTTCAGCGGGGCGTCGGAGGAACCGAAATCGACGGTCGCCGCCTTGATCTGGGCGATGCCGCCACCGGAACCGATGGACTGGTAGTTGACCTTCTTGCCGGTGGCGGTGCTGTAGTCAGCCGACCACTTGGACATGACCGGGTAGATGAACGAGGCGCCCGCGCCGGTCACATCGGCGGCATTGGCGGCGAACACGGACGACGCGGCGAGGACGGCAACGGCGGCGCGCGACTTGAAGGCGTGGATCACGGGGTGGCTCCTGGGATGGATGACGGTGCGGGGTGTCCCGCCCGGCGCTCATTCCATAACCATTCGATGACAGCGCAGCGACTGTCATATGACCGCCTCGTGACATGCATTCAACGAGGGATGTCACAGCGGTTGCAGCGCCTCCGGAACCCCGTACTGGCGGCCGTCGTAACGCAGCACGCGGCGCTCGCCGTCCACCGTGGTGCGCCCGTCGCGGCACTCCTCGCCGTCCATCCAGCTGCGGGTGGTGAGCTGGCGCTCGCGCAGCACCAGATCGGCCAGGCCGTGTTTGCCGGGGGTGCCCACCGACACCGTGCGCGAGGTCTCCATCGACTCGCCGGCGCAGCGGGTGTCCCACTCGGCCTGGAAGCGGCGCAGCACCATCGGCGGGCCCAGCACGCGCAGCACGCCGCCCTGCAGCGCCAGCAGTTGCAGGGCATCCTCGCTGAAGGGATTGGGGCCGGAGCCATTGCGCCGCTGCACGCGCAGGCCGAACGCCAGGGTGTCCGGGGCGAGCTGGTAACGCGCGGTATCCAGGCGCATGCCGTCGAAGAAGATCGCGTCGCTGTCCAGCGCACCGGGCAGGCGTGCCCAGGCGCGCGGCAGGTGGCTGCCGGTATCGACCACCAGCACCTCCACGTCGCCCTCGCGCGCGTCGTTGTCGCCGCCATCGCGCCAGACCGGGGTCGCCAGCAGGGTCAGCTCGGGGCGCGCCGGCCAGCGCCGGCAGACGCTGCCGGTGGTGTCGCGCGTGTAGCCGGCGCGGTCGGGCAACACGTTGCCGCTGCGGGCGGCATAGGCCTGCTCGGCGGCGGCCTGCGGCGCGGGGCAGTCCTGCGCGCGGGCGGGCAGGGTGGCGGCACCCAACAGGGCCAGCAGCAGCGGCAGCGGCAAGGCGATACGCATCGAGGGCCATCCATGGGGCAAGGGCCGCCCAGCATACGCGCGCAGCCCCCACGGGGTAGCGCCACCCCATGCGTGGCCGCACAACCAACGGGGGTAGAGCCACCCCATGGGTGGCTGCGTGGTAGCCGGCATCGCGAGCAGCCACCCATGGGGTGGCTCTACCCCTCCCGGCGGTGCGCGCACAAAAAAAGGGCGCAGCCCAAGCTGCGCCCTTTCGTCCGGCGGTTCCCGCGCTGCTTACCAGAAGAACTGCAGGCGCGCTTCCAGGATGTTCGGGTCATCGTTGAGGAAGGTACGCGCGGTCGCGTTGTACTTCTTGCTGTCCACCATCACGTAGTTCAGGGCGAACTTGGTGTTGGAGCGCCAGTAGTAGTTCACGCCCACGGTCCAGATGTCCATCTTGCCGCCCAGCACGCCGTCGACGATCGGCGGACGGCCGGCCACCGGGTTGGCGCTGACGTTGCCGTCGTTGAGGTCCATGTGGTCGTAGCGGGCACCCAGCTGCCACATGCCACGGCCCGGCTCGTCCGGCAGGCCGGTGGACGGGGTGCCGCCCTTGTAGCCCCAGGTTTCGCCGGTGATGTTCCACAGGCCGCTGACGTAGTAGCCGTCGCTGGTGTAGTTGTCGCGGGTGTAGCGCTTGGCCTTGCTGGTGTAGTACTCGGCCTGGGCCTTGAACGGGCCGCCGATGTACATCGCTTCGGCGCCGAGGGTGGTCACGCGGTCGGTGTCGACCATGTTGCCGCTGTCGACCAGGCGCGCGGTGGCCAGGTCGGCGTTGGGACGGGCGCGCACGCGCAGGGTGTCCGCGTCGGTGTCGTAGTTGACGTAGCTCAGGCCGAAGTGCAGCACATTGCCCTTGTCATTGATCGGCGCCCAGGTGCCACGCGCGCCGTAGCCGCTGCCGTGGGCCAGGTTGCGGGTCAGCTCGCGGCCGAAGGCCGAGGCGGTGACCGACCAGTTGGCGTCGCCGATGCTGTACGCGCCGCCGAGGCGACGGGCCACCGCGTAGGTGTTGGTGACCGCGGCCTTGGAGATGAAGTCGTTGTTCTTGGTGCTGGACAGTTCTTCCAGGCTGTTGGGCTGCTTGAACTGGCCGAACTGCACGAAGTGGTTGGCGTTGCCCGCCAGCTTGTACTTCACGTTGGTGTCCAGGAACTTGTCGGCCTTGGCGTCGTAGCCGACCACCCACTCGATGTTGCCCGGGCCCTTGCCCTTGAGCACCAGCTCGGCGCGGCGCAGTTCGAACTCGCTGTCCTTGCCGTTGCCGGCGTCACCGCCGTTGAGGTCGGTCAGGTCGTTGTCGAACCAGTTGCCGTCGGCCTGGACCAGGCCTTCGAAGGTGATCTCCGAGCCGCCGATCACGTCGATGGCCACTTCGGCGTGTGCGGCCGGGACGAACAGCGCAGCCGCAACGGCCGCAGTCAGGAGTTGGCGATGCAGTTTCATGGAGAGCCTTGCAGGCAGGTGGGAAGATGCTGCGCAGGCTAATAAGTGAAGATTGCGTAAATATGACAGTTTCAGACAAACCGACGGCCGGCCGGGGCCCGGCCACGTCAGGGCCTGCCATTGATGCCCGAGGCAGATGACGGCCGGGTTGCGTTGAGATGGCAGTCGCGACCGGCGTCTCAGGCCGCGGTTTTCTGCTTGAAGCGGCACAGGTCGCGGATCACGCATTGCGGGCAGTCCGGCTTGCGCGCCTTGCATACATAGCGGCCATGCAGGATCAGCCAGTGGTGGGCGTCGAGCAGGAACTCGGCCGGGATCGCCTTGACCAGCCCGTCCTCCACTGCGCGCACGTCCTTGCCCGGGGCCAGCCCGGTGCGGTTGGCCACCCGGAAGATGTGGGTGTCCACGGCCATCACCGGCTCGCCGAAGGCGGTGTTGAGCACCACGTTGGCGGTCTTGCGGCCCACTCCCGGCAGTGCCTCCAGCGCCGCCCGGTCGCGCGGTACCTCGCCGCCGTGCTGCTCGACCAGCATCGCGCAGGCGGCGATCACGTTCCGGGCCTTGGCGTTGAACAGGCCGATGGTGGCGATGTACGGCTTCAGGCCGTCCTCGCCCAGGGCCAGGATCGCCTGGGGCGTGTTGGCCACCGGGAACAGCTTGCGGGTGGCCTTGTTGACGCCCACGTCGGTGGCCTGGGCGGACAGGGCCACCGCCACCAGCAGTTCGAACGGCGTGCTGTATTCCAGTTCGGTCTTCGGGTGCGGGTTGAGTTCGCGCAGCCGGGTGAACATTTCGATCACATCGGCCTTGGGCATGCGCGCGCTGCGCGGGGCCGGCTTGGCGGGCAGGGTGTTTTTCATCGGACTCATGCAGGGGGCTTGCCGGCGGCCTTGGCCTTGGCCCGCGCCAGGATCGCGGCGGCGGCCGGTGGCAGGGCCGGTTTCACGGTCGGGGTGGGGGCAGGAGGCGCACGGCGCGCGTCGCGCTCGGCGGCGCGTCGCGCCAGCCGCTGGCTCCGTTGGCGGTAGCGGTCGCGCGCGTCCCAGGCGCGTTGCAACTGCTGTTGGGCGTGCAGCAGGCGCGCCGGCAGGTCCGGGTAACCCGGCAACTGCGCGTCGTCGCCGTCGGCCGGCACGTAGTCCATCAGCCCGGCCGCCAGCGCGGCGTCCAGGTCATCGTCCAGTACCAGCCGCAACAGGCGGGCGGGCAGGGGGAGCGGGGCAGGCGACATGGCTCAGCGGTTCTGGAACACCGGCGGGCGCCGCGCCAGGAAGGCGGCGGTGCCTTCGCGCATGTCCTCGGTGGCGAACATCAGCCCGAACTGCGCGCTCTCGTATTCGAGCCCTTCGCTGATCGCGCATTCGCCACCGACATGGATGGCATCGAGGATGCCGCGCAGGGCCAGCGGCGCGGCGTTGGCCAACTGCGAGGCGAGCGCGGCCACGCGCGCATCCAGCGCATCGGCGGCGACCACCTCATTGACGATGCCCAGCTGCAAGGCGCGGGCAGCACCGATCGGGGCACCCAGCAGGCACAGCTCCAGCGCCGCGGCACGGCCGCACAGGCGCAGCAGCCGCTGGCTGCCGCCGAAGCCGGGGATCAGCCCCAGGTTGATTTCCGGCTGGCCCACCTTGGCGGTGTCCGCGGCGATGCGTAGGTGGCAGGCCATGGCCAACTCCAGCCCGCCGCCCAGCGCAAAACCGTTGATGCGGCACAGCACGGGCTTGGGCATGCGCTCGATGCGGCGCATCAGCTGCTGGCCCAATAGGGAGAAGTCACGTCCCTGAACCGCGGTCAGTCCGTTCATTTCGGCGATATCGGCACCGGCCACGAAGGCCTTCGGCCCGGCCCCGGCAAGCACGACCACGCGTACCCGGGGATCGGCGGCGGCGTCGGCAAAGGCCGCGTCCAGCGCCTCCAGGGTGGCGCGGTTGAGGGCGTTGAGCTTGTCCGGGCGGTTGACCGTGACGGTACGGATCGCGCCGTCGTCGGCGATCTGGACCGGGGCAGGGGCGAGGGAGAGGTCGGCCACGGCGGAATTCCTCAAAACGTTAAAAAAAAGTGATGTTGAACTCTTGAAAGCAAGACAGGTCATAGCCTGCGTCGTTAGTGGCGGTTCAACGTTGCGACGGCTATCCTAACCCGTCGCCTCAGGGCGGCCCAATGCGTCCTGAGTTACCACCCCTGGAGAAAAGTTTGATGAAGTTGCGTTCTATCGCGGTCGCCGTCGCGGCCCTGGCCCTGACGGGCAATGCCTTCGCCCAGGACACTTCGTCCGAAAAGGGCAAGCTGAGCTATTACTTCGGTTACGACTACGGTAACAACCTGGCTGAACTCACCGCCCGCGGCGAGCAGCTGGACATCAACTCGGTGGTGAAGGGCCTGCAGGATGCCTACGCCAAGAAGCAGCCGTCGATCACGGCCGAGCAGTTGAAGCCGGCGGTCGAAGCCTTCCAGAAGCGCGAGCAGGGGCGTGCCCAGGCCGCCAAGGCCGAGTACGAAAAGGCCGCCGCTGAAAACAAGACCAAGAGCACCCAGTTCCTGGCCACCAACAAGGCCAAGGCCGGCGTGCAGGCGCTGCCGAGCGGCGTGCAGTACCGCGTGGTGGAAGCCGGCAAGGGCGCCAAGCCGACGCAGGCGAGCACGGTGCAGCTGGAAGTGGCCGGTCCGTACCCGTACGGCACCCGCCCGGCCGACGCGCGCCCGGCGCAGCAGATTCCGTCGATCAAGGTCAGCGAAGTCGAAATGAAGGCCATGCGCGAAGTGCTGCTGCAGATGCCGGCCGGCTCCAAGTGGGAAGTGACCCTGCCGCCGGAGCAGGCCTACGGTGCCGACCCGCGCACCCCGTTCCCGCCGAACGTGGCCGTGCAGTTTGAAATCAAGCTGATCAGCGTCAAGTAAGAAGCATCAGCAGTGACATGGAACGCGCCGGTAGTTGCTACCGGCGCGTTTTTTTGTGTCGGGTGGTTTTGTCGGGGCAGGCGCGTGCAGGTGGGCTGGCCAACGCCAGGCGCCCTTGTTTCGCGCTACTGTTGCCAGGTGCATTCCACCCCCACTTCCACGCGTGCGCTTCCTACTCCCTGCATCGGCATCTGCGCACTGGATCGTGCCGGCCTGTGCACCGGGTGCCTGCGCAACGTGGACGAAATCACCCGCTGGTCCACGATGAGCCCCGATCAACATACCCACGCCATGCAGCACACCCTGCCGCTGCGCGAACAGCTGCGGCGGTCGCTGCGCGGCACGCTGGCCGAGCATGAGCGCCTGCTGCGCGCCCTGCATCCGCTGGACCAGCCGCCCACCGGCGATGGCTGGAACCGCAGCGAACTCAGCGACCTGCTGCCGCCCGGCCCGCCGGTGGAAGCGGCCGTGCTGGCCGGCATCGTCCCGCGCGAGGGCGGCGCCCAGGTCATCCTCACCCGGCGCACCGAAACGCTTCGCCAGCATGGCGGCCAGGTTGGTTTTCCGGGGGGCCGTACCGAGCCGGACGATCGCGACGCCGTCGCCGCCGCGCTGCGCGAAAGCCAGGAGGAAATCGCCCTGCCTGCCGCCCAGGTGCAGGTGCTCGGCTACCTCGACCCGTTCGTCACCATCACCGGCTACCGCGTCATGCCCGTCGTGGCCGTGATCGACCCGGCCTTCGTGGCGGTGCCCCAGCCGGCGGAAGTGGCCGAAGTGTTCGAGGTGCCGCTGGCCTACCTCATGGAGCCGGCCAACCTGCAGCAGGTGGAGATCGACCATCGCGGCCGCATCCGCCACGTGCTGGAATACACCTGGCCCGGCCAGCGCATCTGGGGCGCCACCGCCGCCATCCTCTACAACCTGCGTCGCCGCCTGGAGCAGACCACATGACCGCCACGCTTCCCGCCTGGACCACCCTCGTCGATGTACCCACCCTGGCCGCCGCACTGGGGCTGGATGGCCTGCGCGTGATCGATGCGCGCGCCACCGCCAGCACCGCGGTGCGCGTGGTCGATGCACGCTTCTCGCTCGCCGATCCCCAGTCCGGTGCCGCCGCCTACGCGCAGGGCCACCTTCCCGGTGCGCTGCACGCCGACCTCAATGCCGACCTGGCCGACCTGGGCCGGCACGGCCACGGCCGGCACCCGCTGCCCGACGAGGACGCCTTCACCGCCACGCTTGGCCGCTGGGGCATCGGTCCGGACACCCAGGTGGTGGTCTACGACGCGGCCGATGGCAGCATGGCCGCCGCGCGCCTGTGGTGGCTGCTGCGCCTGCTCGGGCATACCCGCGTGGCGGTGCTCGACGGTGGCCTGGCGGCATGGCAGGCCGCGGGCCTGCCGCTGAGCGAGGCGCTGCCGCAGGTGGCGGCCCGGCCCGCCTATCCCGGCCGTTTCGCACGCGACCAGATCGCCTCGGTGGACGAGGTGGCCGCCCGCCTCAAGCACGCGCCCGGTTGGCTGCTGGACGCCCGCGCCGGTGAGCGTTTCCGCGGCGAAGTGGAGCCGCTCGACCCGGTGGCCGGCCACGTGCCCGGTGCCGTCAACCGCCCGTTTGCCTTGAACGTGCACGACGGACGCCTGCGCCCGGCGCCCGACCTGCGCGCGGCGCTGCAACCGCTGATCGGTACGCATGCACCGGACCAGGTGGTGGTGATGTGCGGCTCGGGCGTGACCGCCTGCCACCTGCTGCTGGCCATGGAAGTGGCTGGCCTGCAGGGGGCAAGGGTGTATGCCGATTCGTGGAGTGGCTGGGTCGGCGATTCCGCGCGCCCGGTCGCCACCGGGGCCTGATCAGCCGCGCAGGGCCTGCAACGGCGTGGCCGCCAGCACCCGCGGCCAGGGAAACAACGGGCCGGGGTCGCGCTTGCGCGGCACCCGCCGCTCCGGATCGTCGCTGGCCACTTCCTCGCGCGTGTCCAGCCACTCGTGCCCGGCAATGTGGCGCAGGCTCGGCACCTGCTCGCACAGATGCTGCAGCAGGTCGATCAATGCCGCGACCTGGGCCTCGCTGTAAGGCTCGTCCATGGCCTGGTGGCGCGAATCCAGCCAGTGCGGATAACGGCCGCGGTTGACCAGCTCGATGCCGATCGAGCGCGGGTTGTAGCCGCTCACGTGGTGGGCCACGCGCGCCAGCGGCACGTACTGGACGATGCGGCCGTCGCGGTCGATGTAATAGTGGCCGCTGTTGCCGCTGCCGCTGTCATACAGCACGCGCTCGCCGTAGGTGCGGGCCATCGCCAGGTCGGGCAGTTCGGTGCAGTGGATCACCACCAGGTCGATCTGCGCCGGCGCGCGCGCGGCCAGGCGGTCCTGGTAGGGCAGCGGCTGCTGGGCGATGGCGGGCGGGGCGCGGTCGGGCATGCGCCGATGCTAGCATTCAGCCATGAAAGCTCACATCGATACCCGCCCGGTGCGCGCATGAGCCGCGGCCACTGCATCCTTTCCCATGGCTTTGAGAGCGGCCCGGACGCCACCAAGGTGACCGCGCTGGCCGAGGTCGCCCAGCGCCTGGGCTGGACCCACGAACGCCCCGACTACACCGACCTGGATGCCATGCGCCAGGTCAGCAGCGTGGGCGATGTGCGTGCCCGCCTGCAGCGGCTGCTGGCGCGTGCTGCCGAGGCGGCGGCGCGGGGGCCGGTGGTGCTGGCCGGCTCCAGCCTGGGGGCCTACATCTCGGCGATCGCATCGCTGCAGGTGCCGGTCCAAGGCCTGTTCCTGATGGTGCCGCCCACCCAGATGGGGCCGATGCCCGCGCTGGATGCGGCCAACGTGCCCATCAGCGTGGTCCACGCCTGGCATGACGAGCTGATCCCGGCCGCGGAGGTGATCGCCTGGGCGCAGGCGCGCTCGGCCCGGCTGCTGCTGGTGGACGACGGGCACCGCCTCAACCAGCACGTTGCCGCTTCGGCCGAGGCGTTCGAGGCCCTGCTGCGCTCGCTCTGAGCCGGGCGGGGAGGGGCCGGCCCGGCGATCCGGGCCCGGTCACGTACAATGCCGGTCCTGGCGCCCGCGCCGGGCTGCCTGCCGTGCCCGAGGGCACCCTCCTTCCGCTGACCTGCGATACCGATCCTGTGAAATTCTTTGTTTCCTGCGCCAAGGGCCTGGAGTACCTGCTCGCCGACGAACTGCTGGCGCTTGGCCTGGACAAGGCCACCGCCACCATCGCCGGCGTCAACGCCGAGGGCGAGCTGCCGCAGGCGCTGCGGGTGGTGCTGTGGTCGCGGCTGGCCAGCCGCGTGCTGTGGCCGCTGGCCGAGTTCGATTGCCCCGACGAAGGCTCGCTCTACCAGGGCGTGTCGGGCATGGCGTGGGAAAAGCACATCAGCCCCGAGCTGACCCTGTCGGTGGACGCACACGTGTCCGGCACCGAGATCACCCACGCGCGCTTCGCCGCGCAGCGGGTCAAGGACGGCGTGGTGGACAGCCTGCGCTCGCAGGGCCTGGAACGGCCCTCGGTGAACACCGAGTTCCCCGACGTGCGCATCAACCTGTCCCTGCGCAAGGGCCGGGCCACCATCTCCATCGACCTGGCCGGCGGCCCGATGCACCGCCGTGGCTGGCGCATGGCGCAGAACGATGCGCCGCTGAAGGAAAACCTGGCCGCGGCCGTGCTGCTGCGGGCCAACTGGCCCAAGATCCACCGCGAAGGCGGCGGCCTGCTCGATCCGATGTGCGGCAGCGGCACGCTGCTGATCGAAGGGGCGCTGATGGCTGCCGACGTGGCCCCCGGCCTGCAGCGCCACGGCAGCATTCCGCCGAGCCGCTGGCTGGGCTTCGACCGCGAGGCCTGGAACACCCTGCTGGACGAGGCGCGCACGCGCGAAACCGCCGGCCTTGCCGCGCTCAAGCAGGTCATCCACGGCAGCGACGTGGACCCCCAGGCGATCCACGCGGCCAGGCAGAATGCCGAAACCGCCGGCGTCTCCCACGCGATCTGGTTCGGCGTGCGCGATATCGGGGATGTGCAGGTGCCGCCGCAGGAAACCGGCTGCGTGGTCTGCAACCCGCCCTACGATGAGCGCCTGGCCGCCGATGCGGTGCTCTACCGCCGGCTCGGCGATGCGCTCAAGCGGGCGGTGCCGCAGTGGCGCGCCAGCCTGCTGTGCGGCAGCGCGGACCTGGCCTTCGCCACCGGCCTGCGCGCCAACAAGAAGTACCAGCTGTTCAACGGCGCGATCGAGTGTGCGCTGATCGTCTGCGACCCCATCGCGGTGCCGCAGCGCGAGAATGCCGGCCAGCCGCGTGAGCTGAGCGAAGGCGCGCAGATGGTGGCCAACCGCCTGCGCAAGAACATCAAGAAGTTCAAGAACTGGCGCAGCCGCGAGGCGATCACCTGCTACCGCGTCTACGACGCCGACCTGCCCGAGTACGCGGCGGCGATCGACGTGTACGAGGAAGACGCCGGCGCTCGCCGCACCTTCCTGCATGTGCAGGAATATGCGGCCCCGGCCACCATCCCCGACGTGGACGTGCGCCGCCGCCGCAACGAGCTGCTGTCGGCTGCGCGCGAAGTGTTCCAGGTGCCGGCCGAGCAGGTGGCGCTGAAGTCACGCGAGCGCGGCAAGGGCGGCAGCAAGTACGGTCGTTTCGAACAGCGCGGCGAGTTCGTGCTGGTGCGCGAGAACGATGCGCTGCTGCGCGTGAACCTGTTCGACTACCTGGATACCGGGCTGTTCCTGGACCATCGCCCGCTGCGCTGGCACATGGCCCAGGAAGCGGTCGGCAAGCGCTTCCTCAACCTGTTCTGCTACACCGGCGTGGCCAGCGTGCAGGCGGCGGTGGCCGGTGCGGCCACCACCACCAGCGTGGACCTGTCCGGCACGTACCTGCAGTGGTGTGCCGACAACCTGGCCCTGAATGGCAAGGGCGGCAGCGCCCACCAGTTGATCCAGGCCGATGCACTGGCCTGGCTGGAGGCCGAGCGCCATCGCTTCGACGTGATCTTCTGCGATCCGCCGACCTTCTCCAACTCCGCGCGCGCCGAGGATTTCGACGTGCAGCGCGAGCACCTGCGCCTGCTGCGCGCGGCCGTGGCGCGCCTGAGCCCGGAGGGCGTGCTGTACTTCTCCAACAACTTCCGCCGCTTCAAGCTGGACGAAGAGGCGATCAAGGAATTTGCCGAGTGCAGGGAGATCTCCGCCGACACCATCGGCGATGACTTCGAGCGCAACCCGCGCATCCACCGCGCCTGGGAGCTGCGCCGCTACGGCGCATGACGGGAAGCGGCCGCATGGACGAGCGTCACCTCCACGCCCACGGACTGCTGCTGCGTCCCTTCCAGGACACCGATGCCGCCGCATTCGCCGCGGCGGTGCGGGAGTCGGCCGAGGGGATGCAGCGCTGGATGCCGTGGTCCTCGGTGGACTACCGCGAGGAACAGGCGTTGCAGTGGTTCCAGGCCTGCCGCGAGAGCTGGGAGGCGGGCACGGCCTACGAGTACGGCGTGTTCGACCCGCGCACCGGCACGTTTCTGGGCGGCGCCGGGCTGAACGAAATCCGGCACGATCACCGCGTGTGCAACCTGGGCTACTGGGTGCGGCAGGCGGGGCAGGGCCAGGGCGTTGCCACCCGTGTCGTGCAGGCGCTGGCGGCCCATGCCGTCGGGCCGCTGCAACTGCAGCGGGTGGAGATCGTCGTGGCGGTGGGCAACCTGGCCAGCGAGCGGGTGGCGGTCAAGGCCGGTGCGCTGCACGAGTGCGTGGCACGCAACCGGCTGATCGTCGGCAACGCGCCCACAGCGGCGCACGTGTTTTCGCTGGTTCCCTGACCCCGCTGATCCCCGGTAACGCCGGCCGTTGACCAGCGCCGATGACATGCCCCCAGGGTAGAGCCACGCCATTGATCTGACCCCCGGAAGTTGGACACCCATTCAATAGC
>NZ_JAVWXA010000114.1:0-12462 GCF_036662295.1 Stenotrophomonas sp. | reverse complement strand
CGCGACAGAGCCGGCACTCGCAAGGCTTCATACGCTGCGACAACGGAACCCCGCAGATGGGCGATGGACCATTTTTTTGTATTTTCATCTAAGGGGTTCTGCCGTTGCGGCGCATGAATCCTTGCGCGTGCCGGCCTGGTCGCCGCAGCACTGTCTGTTGGTCGGTGGTTGTTGAGATCAACGATGGCGGTGGGATGCCGGCCAGCGGCCGGCACTACCGCGTTGGCCCTTTCGTTGCGCACCGCCCAAGCCAGGAACGCATCGCACTCGCGCGCATCCGCACTTGCGCTGGCATAACGCGCCTGCACCGGCTGCATGTCCCGCCGCCGCACGGCGGAATCAAGGCACGCACGCAAACAAAAAGCCCGGGCAGTGCCCGGGCTTTTCGTTCCCACGTGCGGCTACATCAGTTGAAGGTGTACTTGGCACCGACAGTGAAGTAACGGCCGATCGCGCCGCTGAAGTGCAGCGGGTTGTAGTTCACGCCACCGTAGGTGGTCGGATCCAGCGGAGCGATGCGGTCGAACACGTTCTGCACCGAGGCGTTCAGCTCGAAGGCTTCGGTGACGTTCCAGCGGCCGGACAGGTCGAACGTGGTGAAGGACGAAATCTTCTTCACCGGCTCGCCGTCTTCGTAGAAGGCCTGGTAGTCGCCACCGCGCTTGTCGGTGTTCTCCATCTTGGCGATGTAGTTGGCCACGCCGCTCACGCTCCAGTCGCCCTGCTTCCAGGTCGTACCGAAGTTCACGCGGTCCTTCGGCGTGCCGATGCAGTTGGTCACGTCGCAGTTGCCGTGCGTGCCGGCATAGTCCACCGTCTCGCCGCCTTCGGTACGCTCGAACTTGAGCACGTGGCTCCACTGCAGATCCATCTCCAGCTGGCCCGGGCCCAGGTCGAAGGTCTGGCGGATATCGGTATCGATACCGCGCACACGCGACGAGTTGGCATTCACGTAGGCGGTGTTGACCGCCAGGATCGAGCCGCTGCCCGGCACGCCATTGAGCAGGTTCGAATCACGCAGCACGTTGCCGGCCGCGATCGCCGCAGCCGTGCTGCCCTGGGCGATTTCGTTGGTGCGCTTGATCTGCCACGCATCCACCGTCAACGACGTCGAGGACGTCGGCTGCATCACGATGCCGAAGGAGTAGCTCTTGGACTCTTCCGGCTTCAGGTCCTTGTTCGGACGGGTGATGATCGCCACCTGGCGCGCCTGGCAGTCGGTGGTGGCACCGGTGATGCCGCAGCGGACCGGATCGACCGCGTTGGAGAAGGCGGCCAGGCCACCGTCACCGTTTTCGGCCGGGTTCGGCGCGCGGAAGCCTTCGGCATAGCTGGCACGCAGCGCCAGCCAGTCGGTCGGGGTCCACTTCACGCCCAGCTTCGGCGTGGCCTTGCCTTCACCGCTCTCGTACTTGTCGTAACGCACGGCCGCGCTCAGCTCCAACTGCTCCAGCACCGGCGCGGACAATTCGGCGTAGCCGGCGTACACGTTCTGGGTGCCGTCGTAGGCCGAGTAGCCCAGGCCGATGATGTCGCCCTGGTCGGTGTAGGTCTGCGGGGTCAGGCTGTTGCTGGTCTTGCGCCACTCGGTACCCATGGCCAGGCCGAGCGGGCCGCCCTTGAGGTCCATCAGGCTGCGCGAGACGGTGAAGTTGAACATGTCCAGGCTGGACTTGGCGCTGGCGCTGATGGTCGGGGAGATGTAGTCATACAGCGCCTGCGAGTTCAGGCCGGCGTTGTCGCCGATCCGCCACACGCCGCCCGGGCAGGCCGGGTTGCCCAGCGCGCAACGCACCGCGCTGTAACGCAGGAAGCCGGTGCGCTTGTTGAGCAGTTCCGTACCCGAATGCAGGTAGGCGGTGTCGTAGCTCCAGTCGCCCCAGTTGCCCTTCACGCCGAACAGCACGCGGTTGAACTCGTTGGTGTTGTTGGTGACACGGCCACCCACGTCCCACGCCGAGTAGCGGATGCGCGCGGCCTGGCCCTGCAGCGGGTTGTCCGGATGGGTCGGGCCGAGCACGGTGGCGCCGGCGCCGCTGTTGGCGTTGACCGGACCACCCGGGTAGCCCCAGCCGCCGGACACGCCGGAGGGCGTGTTGGAGAAGGTGGTTTCCTTCTTGGAGTAGCCGATCTCGGTGTAGAACTCACCGCCCTCGCCGAAGGCGAAGCTGGCGCGGCCGAACACGTTGACGTACTTCTCTTCCGGGCTCAGGTCGCGGAACTGCTGCGCCGGATCCCACAGGCAGCCTTGTGCCTGCGCGGTGGCGTCGGTCTGGCCGGGGATGGTGGTCAGCCCGGCGCAGCCGGGCAGGGCGATCAACTGGCCGGCGGTATTGAACACCGAGCCGTTCGGGCCGGTGCCGCCGGCGGTGCCGCCGTTGAGGTAGGCGCCGCCGAGGAACTGCGCATCGCTGGCCGCATAGCCCCAGCGACGGGTGTCACCGGTGCCGATCCACTTGCGGTTCTTGCGGTCGCTGATCTTGATCGCGTCGGTCTTGCCCACGTCCAGGCTGAAGAACGCATTCCAGCCATCGCTGTTCAGATCGCCGGTACCGGCGGTCAGGGTGGCCTTCTTGGCATCGCCGTCGCCGTCGCCGGAGACGCCGTAGGAGCCGCGCAGCACCGCGCCCTGGAAGTCATTGCGCAGGATGATGTTGACCACGCCGGCGATCGCGTCCGAGCCGTAGATGGCCGAGGCGCCGTCCTTGAGGATGTCGATGCGCTCGACCGCGTCAAGCGGGATGGTGCTCAGGTCGGTGAAGACCTTCTGGCCGTCATCGGCCAGGCCGTAGGTGGCCATGCGGCGGCCGTTCAACAGCACCAGCGTGGAGCCGGCACCCAGGCCGCGCAGCGAGATGCCCGCGCCGCCGCCGGCAAAGCCGTTGCCGAAGGTCTTGGGGATCGAGCCGGCGCCGTCGGCGGTCAGGGTCTGCAGGTACTCGGCCACCGTGGTCTTGCCGGTGCGGTCGATTTCCTGGCGGGTGACCACCTGGACGGGGGAGGGGGTTTCGGTATTGGTCCGGGGGATGTTCGACCCGGTGACCGTGATGCGGTCAAGGTTGGTGGCCTGCTCCTGGGCGAAGGCGGAGCCGGAGGCCAGGGCGCCGGCCAGCAGCATCACGCTGCCGCTGAGGGCAAGGGACACGGAATGGGCCAGGGTATTGCGGCGGCTGCTGTTGAGCCGTTGGATCGGGTGTTTCACAGCTTCTCTCCTGACTGGGAAAACCAACGATGACGATGGATCGGCACCAAATGAGTGACGACCGCGACAATCTAGGTTTCTGACAGGTGACGGAGGTGTGAAAAATTGCTTAATTCGTAACGTTCTGTATCAAAGCGGTCCGGGCGGGGCGCCGAGCGGGTCGGCGCCCCGGTCCGATGCCTCAGTCCGGCAGCGAGAAGCTCACCGGCACCAGCCCGTCGGCGGGCACCAGCTGGCCGTCCACCTTGGCCGGCACGAACCGCCAGTGGCGCAGCACCTGCTGGCGGGCGGCGGTGTCCAGCGCCCGCGAGCCGCTGCTGCGCTCGATCACCACGCTGGAGGCGCTGCCATCGGTCTCCACCCGGACCCGCAGCAGCACGGTGCCCTGTTCGTGGTTGCGCAGGGCGGCGATGGGGTAGGCCGGGGGCGGGGCGTTGCGGTACTGCAGTTGCACGCCTTCACCGGCGCCCGACGGGGGCGGGGTCGGCACCGGCACGGCCAGGGTCGGGGTGGTCGCCTCGGCGGCCTGCAGCGGCTGCACCGCGAAGGTGTCGGTGTCGGCCGCGGTCGGCGGCGGCAACGACTGCGGCGGGGTGACCTGGCGGGTCACCACCGGCGGCGTCTTGGGCAGCGGCTCGATCATCGGCGGCGGGTCCGGCGGCTTGGGCGGGTCGACCACCCAGCGGGCGGTGATCCGTTCGGACTTGGCCGGCGCGGCCACGTAGGCGGCGGGGATCAACAGCAACATCAGCGCCAGGATGTGCAGGGCCAGCGCCGTGCTCCAGCCGAGCACGCGGGAAACGTCGAGTTGCAGCGGGACAACCTTGGGGTGCGAACGGACCATGCTCCACTCTCCTTGCCATGTGTGCGGGAACATCAACGTGCGTGCGCGGCCCGTGGGGTTGGGCAATGCAGCCGAGGCGCCGATGGCGTAGGGCGGAGCCGCGCAATGACAGCAATACCCGAGCCGGGCACGGGCCGGAAGTCAGGGGCGCTGTGGGTGTTTGGCTGGCGCTCAGGAAAGCGCGCAGGGGCCGCCCGGCGGGCGGGCGGCCAGGGGCGGGGCGGGCTCAGCGGCCCAGGTCGAACACCACGTCCAGGTTGACCGACACCGACGACTCGCCGGGCGAGACCGGGGTGGAGATGTCGGCGGCCATCGGCGCGGCCGCCGCGCGCATCATCACCGGGCGGAAGTTGCCGCCGCCGTTCTCGGAGATGCTCACGATCCGGCGCACGCGCAGGCCCAGCGACTTGGCGTAGGTCTCCGCGCGGGCCTGGGCCTTCTTCAGCGCGGCCAGGCGGGCCTCGTCGTACACCGGCTCGGGCTGGTCGATCTCGAACTGCGGGCCGTTGATCTGGTTGGCGCCCTGCGCGGCCAGCGCGTCCAGCACCTTGCCCAGCTTGGCGATGTCGCGCACCTTCAGGCTGACCGTGTTGCTGGCCTGGTAGCCGGTGATCTTCGGCGGCTCGTTTTCCACGTAGCGGTACTGCGGGTTGAGGTTGACCCCGCTGGTCTGCACGTCGCGCTCGGCGATGCCGGCGTCCTTGATCGCGGCCAGCACCTTGACCATCTGCTCGGCGTTCTGGCGCATGGCACTGTTGCCGTCCACCGCCTGGGTGACCACGCCGGCCGACAGCGTGGCCACGTCGGGCACGCGCTTGGCCTCGGCGTTGGCCGAGATGTTGAGCAGGGTGCTGTCGGCCGCGACGGCGACGGCGGGCTGGGATTGGGCTTGGGCGGTCATCGAGGTTCCCAGGGCGAGGGACAGGGCAAGCAGCAGCGGGGACAAAGACGGGCGGCGCATGTGGATCTCCTTGTGAAGGCGGCAGGGTGGTGTCGGAGCGATGAACGCCTCGTGAGCTTTTCCGGGGTCGATCACGATTCGATTGCGTTGCTCGCGATTCAGACAGGGGTCGCAGGTTATGCTTCGGCGATGCTTTATCTTGCCTCCCGTTCCCCCCGACGTACCCAACTGCTCGCGCGCCTGGACCGACCGTTCCGCGCGCTGGACCTTGAGGTGCCTGAAGTCCGCGCGGCCGACGAATCGGCCGTCCACTACGTCCAGCGCGTGGCCGCCGACAAGGCGCGGGCCGGGTTGGCCCGGGTGATCGCCGACGATGCCGCCGCGGTCGTGCTGGGCGCGGACACCGAGGTGGTGCTGGAGGGCCGGGTGTTCGGCAAGCCGGCCGATGCCGCCGATGCAGCGGCCATGCTGCGCACGCTGGCGGGGCGCACCCACCAGGTGATGACCGCCGTGGCGCTGGTGGGGCAGGGCCGCGAGGAATCGGTGCTGGTGGTGTCCGAGGTCAGCTTCATCGACCTGGACGAGGCCGCCATCGCCGCCTACGTGGCCACCGGCGAACCGATGGGCAAGGCCGGCGCGTACGCCATCCAGGGCGGCGCCGAACGTTATATCCGCCACCTGGCGGGAAGCTATTCGGGTGTGATGGGCTTGCCCCTGCAACAGACCGAGCAGTTGCTGCAGGCGTTTGAACCGAAGGGAGTCGCCCATGTCTGAAGAAATCCTGGTCAATGTCACCCCGCGCGAGACCCGCGTGGCCGTCATCGAGAACGGCATGCTGCAGGAGCTGCACATCGAGCGCGGCTGGCGCCGTGGCGTGGTCGGCAACATCTACAAGGGCAAGGTGCAGCGGGTGATGCCGGGCATGCAGGCCGCCTTCGTGGAGGTGGGCCTGGAGCGCGCCGCCTTCCTGCACGCCAACGACGTGATCCGGCCGGCCCCGGTGGCCAGCGCCGATACCGAGGGCACCACGCTGCCGCCGCCGTCGTCGGTGCCGATCGTGGAGCTGCTGCGCGACGGCCAGGACATCGTGGTGCAGGTGGTCAAGGACCCGATCGGGACCAAGGGCGCGCGCCTGACCACCCAGATCAGCATTCCCTCGCGCTACATGGTGCTGCTGCCGCAATCGAAGGTGGTGGGCGTGTCGGCGCGGATCGAGGACGAGGGCGAGCGCGCCCGCCTCAAGGCACTGGTGACCGAACTGTCGGCCCAGCACGGCGGCTATGGCTACATCGTGCGCACCAACGCCGAAGGCCAGCCGGCCGAGGCCATCGCCGAGGACGTGGCCTACCTGTCGCGGGTGTGGAACGTGGTGGAGCGGCGTGGTCGCGATGCGGCCCCGCTCAGCGTGATCTACGAGGACCTGAGCCTGCCGCTGCGCTCGGTGCGCGACCTGATCCGCAAGGACGTGGACAAGGTGAAGGTGGATTCCAAGGAAACCTTCACCCAGCTGCAGGCCTTCGTGGCCAAGTACATGCCGGTGCTGGCCGAGAAGCTGGAGCTGTACGGCGGCGACCGCCCGATCTTCGACATGTTCGGGGTGGAGGACGAGATCGGCCGCGCGCTGGACAAGCAGGTGCCGCTCAAGTCCGGCGGCTACCTGGTGATCGACCAGACCGAGGCGATGACCACCATCGATGTGAACACCGGGTCGTTCCTGGGCCAGCGCAACCTGGAAGAAACCGTGTTCCGCACCAACTTGGAAGCGGCCCAGGCCGTGGCGCGCCAGCTGCGGCTGCGCAACCTGGGCGGCATCATCATCATCGACTTCATCGACATGGACGATGCCGAGCACCGCCGCCAGGTGCTGCGCACGCTGGAAAAGGCGCTGGCGCGCGACCATGCCAAGACCACCGTCTACGACTTCTCCCCGCTGGGCCTGGTCGAGATGACCCGCAAGCGCACCGTGGAGAGCCTGGAGCGGCAGCTGTCCGAGCCGTGCCCGGAGTGCAGCGGGCGCGGTTCGATCAAGACCACCGAGACGGTCACCTACGAGATCTTCCGCGAGATCACCCGCGCGGTGCGTCAGTTCGATGCGGCGCGCCTGCTGGTGATCGCCTCGACCAAGGTGGTGGCGCGCATCACCGACGAGGAATCGGCGGCGGTGGCCGAGCTGGAGGAATTCCTCGGCAAGAGCATCCGCTTCCAGGCGGACGAGCAGTACCTGCAGGAGCAGTTCGATGTCGTGCTGCTCTGAATCCCGCCCGCTGGCGCGCCCGCGCGCCGGTGCCTGCCTGTCCCGATGAGCACGCCGCTCCGACTGCGACTGCGAAGGATTCGCCGCCATGCCGTCTACGCCATGGCGATCCTGCTGGTGGGCGTGGCCGTGCTGGTGGGCAGCGTCAGCCAGCTGCTGCCGTTTGCCGAGCGCCACCCGGACAAGGTGGCGGCCTGGCTGAGTGCGCGTGCCGGGCAGCCGGTGCGGTTTGACCACCTGGATACCGCCTGGACCCGACGCGGGCCGCTGCTGGGGCTGAAGGGCCTGCGCATCGGCGAAGGGCAGGGCATCGCCATCGGCGAGGCCGACGTGCTGGTGTCCATGTATGCAGGGTTGCTGCCGGGCCATTCGTTGACCGAGCTGCGCCTGCGCGGCCTGGCCCTGGTATTGCAGCGTGCCGACGATGGCCGCTGGTCGGTGCGCGGCCTGCCCGAAGCAGGCAGCGGCGATCCGCTGGACGCGCTGCGCCGGCTTGGCGAGCTGCAGGTGATCGGCGGCCGCCTGCGCGTGGAGGCGCCCTCGCTGGGCGTGCAGGCCGAGTTGCCGCGCATCGACCTGCGCCTGCGCGTGAACGGCCAGCGCCTGCGCGTGGGTGCGCGTGCCTGGGCCGACAGCGCCGGCCAGCCGCTGACCGCGGTGCTGGATTTCGATCGCCGCCGGGGCGATGGCCAGGCCTGGCTGTCGGCCGAGCCGGCCGACTTCCGCGCCTGGTCGCCGCTGCTGGAGGTGGCCGGGGTCTCGCTGCAGCAGGGCACCGGCCGGTTCAATGCGTGGGTGGACCTGCGCGACCACCGCCCGGTGATGGTCACCGCCGATGCCGACCTGCAGGACCTGCGCCTGCGCGGCGCGCCGCTTGCCGGCAGCCGCCCGGAACTGCAGCTGGACACCCTGCAGCTGCGCGCGCGCTGGCGCTGGGTGCAGGGCGGCTGGCGCGCCGATGCGCCGCGCCTGCGCATCGGGCTGGCCGGCAACAGCGAGGTGCAGCGCCTGGACGGGCTGCTGCTGGCCGGCGGCCAGCACCTGGCGCTGGCCGGGGAAAACATCGACGCCACCGCGCTGCTGCGCGGGCTGGCCCTGACCGACCGGATCGATCCCAACCTGCGCCAGTGGCTGCAACGCGCGGCCCCGCATGCGCGCATGACCCAGGTGCGCATCGCCGGCGAGCGCGGTGGCGCGCTGTCGATGCAGGGCGAACTGGCCGACATCGGCTTTGCACCGGTCGGGCACGCCCCCGGCCTGAGCGGGGTGGGCGGCCGCTTCAGCGGCGACGCCGACGGCTTCGCGCTGGCGCTGCGCCCGGACCGGGTGATGCATTTCGACTGGCCCACCGGGTTTGGCCAGCGCCACGACGTGCGCCTGGCCGGGCAGCTGGTGGGCTGGCGCGACGAGGCCGGCGGCTGGCGCTTCGGCACCCCGGCGCTGCGCGTGCAGGGCACCGACTACGCCGCCGACGTGCGCGGCAATGTGTGGTTCCAGGGCGATGGCACGCGCCCGTGGCTGCAGCTGGCCGCGCGCATCGACGATGTGCCGATGACCGCCGCCAAGCGCTTCTGGATCCACTCCCAGATGAGCAAGGGCGCCACCGACTGGCTGGACGCGGCGCTGGTGGCCGGGCAGGTGCGCAACGGCGTGGGCCTGGTCAGCGGCGACCTGGACGACTGGCCGTTCGACCGCAACAACGGCCGCTTCGAGGCTACCGGTCACATCACCAACGGCACCATCCGTTTCCAGCACGACTGGCCGGCGATGGGCAAGGTGGATGCGGACATCGCCTTCATCGGGCCGGGCTTCGAGCTGCACGGCCGCGGCGACCTGGCCGGGGTGGCGGTGAACCATTTCGATGCCGGCATCGTCGATTTCGGCCAGACCCCGCTGTACGTGAAGGCCACCACCCAGGCCGAGACCGGCGCCCTGCTGGCCATGCTCAAGCAGAGCCCGCTGCATGCCACCTACGGCGACACGCTGGACAACCTCACCGCCAGGGGCCCGGCCAAGGTCGGCTTCGACCTGCTGCAGCCCCTGCACGCCGACCAGCCCGGCGGCCACCTGCAGGGCACGGTGGACCTGGAGGGCGTGGCCCTCACCGAGAAACGCTTCAACCTGGCCTTCGACGGCATGCGCGGGCAGGCCCGCTACAGCCGCGACGGGTTCGATGCCAATGCCCTCGGCGTGCGCCACCTCGGCCAGGACGGGCAGCTCAGCCTGCGTGCCGGCGGCTACGTGCGCGACCCGCAGCAGGCCTTCGAGTCGGAACTGGTGGCCTCGATGGACGCCGGCCTGCTGCTGGACCGCGCCCCGGAACTGAACTGGCTCAAGCCCTACATCGACGGCAATTCGCGCTGGACCATCGGGGTGACCCTGCCCAAGGTGGCCGCTGGCGCCAAGACCGAACCGCCCACGCTGCTGACCCTGCGCTCGGACCTGGTGGGCACCCGCCTGGACCTGCCGGCGCCGCTGGACAAGGCGGCCGGCGTGCCGCTGGCGACCACGGTCAACGCGCAGCTGCCGATGGGCAGCGGCCGGGTCGAGGTGGCGTTCGGCCAGCGCCTGGCGCTGGCCGCGCGCACCCACAACAACCAGACCGGGGTGCAGGTCACCCTGGGCAGCGACAAGGTCGACCGCGAGCCGCCGGCCAGTGGCCTGGCCGTGAACGGTCGCAGCGGCTCGCTGGATGCGCTGGACTGGATCGCGCTGGCGCGCGGCTCCGACGGCGGCGATGACAAGGACCCGATGCCGCTGCGCCAGGTGGATGTGCAGGTCGGCCAGCTGCTGCTGGCCGGCGGGGTGTTCGCGCAGACCCGCCTGCAGCTGCGGCCGTCGCCGTCTTCGGTGGAGGTGCGCCTGGATGGGCCGTCGCTGGCCGGCACGTTGAGCGTGCCCAATGCCGACGGCGGCACCATCGTGGGCAAGCTCAGCCGGGTGCACTGGCAGTCGCTGCCGACCCCGGCCAAGGTGCCTGCCGACGGCAGCCTGATCGCCCTGCCCAGCGACGCCACCTTGCCCGCGCGGGTGCAGGCCAGTGCCAATGACACCAACCCGGCGAAGATTCCGCCGCTGGCGCTGGATATCGAGGACCTGCAGTTCGGCAAGGCCCGGCTGGGCCAGGCGGTGCTGCGCACGCGTCCGTTCGGCAATGGCCTGAGCGTGGACCAGCTGCAGTTCCGCGCGCCCAAGCAGGCCATCGACATCCAGGGCCGCTGGCTGGGCATGGGCGATGCCGCGCGCACCCAGGTCAACGTGGAAGTGAAGAGCGAGGATCTCGGCGGGCTGATGCAGAACCTGGATTACGGTGGCCAGCTGCGTGGCGGGCAGGGCCAGATCAGCCTGGACGCCGGCTGGCAGGGCGGCCCGTCTGACTTCCAGCTGGGCGCGCTGCAGGGCCAGATGCAGGTCCATGCGCGCAACGGCCAGCTGCTGGAACTGGAGCCCGGCGCCGGCCGCGTGCTGGGCCTGCTCAGCGTCACCCAGTTGCCGCGGCGGCTGATGTTCGACTTCCGCGATTTCTTCTCCAAGGGCTTCGCCTTCAACCAGGTGGAGGGCGTGCTGGCCTTCGGCAATGGCATGGCCACCACCGACAAGGTGCTGATCGAGGGCCCGGCCGCCAACATCAGCATCCGTGGCCAGACCGACCTGCGCCGCCAGCAGTTCGACCAGACCATCGACGTCAACCCGCGCGCGGGCAACCTGCTGACCGTGGTCGGCGCGGTCGCCGGCGGGCCGGTCGGCGCGGCGGTCGGCGCGGCCGCCAACGCCGTGCTCGGCAAGCCGCTGGGCGCGATCGGCGCCAAGACCTACCGCGTCACCGGGCCCTGGGCCGAGCCCAAGGTCGAGGTGATTGACCGTGACGACGCCCCGCCGCCGCGGCCGGCACCGGCCGCGCTGCCGCCGCCGGTGCGCTGACCCCCATTCCGCGCCCGGGTTGCGATCGCGCCCGGCGCCCTCAGATAGATGACATGACCGACAACGCCCTGACCCTCGCCAACGACCGCCTGCTGCTGCCTGCCGGGCTGGACGCCGGCACCCTGGACCGCACCTTCGGCACCCTGCTGGGGCCGGGCATCGATTTTGGCGATCTGTACTTCCAGCATGCCCGGCGCGAGAGCTGGAGCGTGGAGGACGGCATCGTCAAGGACGGTGCGCATTCGATCGAGCAGGGCGTGGGCGTGCGCGCCATCGCCGGCGAGAAGACCGGCTTTGCCTATTCCGACGACATCCACCACGAGGCGCTGCTGGCCGCGGCCCAATCGGCGCGCGCGATCTCCCGCGAGGGCGGGGCGCAGCAGGCGCGCTCGCTGGTGCGCGGCCACGGGCGCACGCTGTACCCGGCACTGGACCCCATCGATGGCATGGGCAACGAGGCCAAGGTGGAAGTGCTCAAGCGCCTGGACCGCTACCTGCGCGCGGCCGACCCGCGCGTGCAGCAGGTGATGGTGAGCCTGTCCGGTGGCGTGGACACGGTGCTGGTCGCGCGCAGCGACGGCGTGCTGGCCGGCGACATCCGCCCGCTGGTGCGGCTGAACGTGCAGGTGATCGTGGAGCAGCATGGGCGCCGCGAATCCGGCTATGCCGGTGGCGGTGGCCGTTACAGCTATGCCGAACTGTTCGCCGACGACCGCCCGGAACGCTTCGCGCGCGAAGCGCTGCGCCAGGCGCTGGTCAACCTGGAGGCGATCCCGGCCCCGGCCGGGGTGATGACGGTGGTGCTGGGCCCCGGTTGGCCCGGCGTGCTGCTGCACGAAGCGGTCGGCCACGGCCTGGAAGGCGACTTCAACCGCAAGGGCACCAGCGTCTATGCCGGCCGCATCGGCGAGCGCGTCGCTGCGCCCGGGGTGACCATCGTCGACGACGGCACCCTGGACGGGCGCCGCGGCTCGCTGAACATCGATGACGAGGGCCATCCCACCCAGTGCACCACGCTGATCGAGGACGGCATCCTGGTCGGCTACATGCAGGACTCGCTCAACGCGCGCCTGATGGGCGTGGCCCCGACCGGCAACGGTCGCCGCGAATCGTTCGCGCACATGACCATGCCGCGCATGACCAACACCTACATGCGCGCCGGCCAGCACGATCCGGAAGAGATGATCCGCTCGGTGAAGAAGGGCCTGTACGCGGTCAATTTCGGCGGCGGCCAGGTGGACATCACCAGCGGCAAGTACGTGTTCTCGGCCACCGAGGCCTACCTGATCGAAGACGGCAAGGTGACCGCGCCGGTGAAGGGTGCCACCCTGATCGGCAAC
>NZ_JAVWXA010000113.1:0-12563 GCF_036662295.1 Stenotrophomonas sp. | reverse complement strand
GGGTGGCTGCACGCGGCGCCTGATCGAAAAGCGCAGCCACCCATGGGGTGGCTCTACCACGGCGGCGTTATGCGTCGAGGGCGGCGCGCAGCGCGGCAACGGTGGCCGGGTCGGTGGCGGTCCAGTCCGGCGACAGCCCGATCAATGCCGGATTGCGATGGCGCATGGTCGAGGCCTGCACGGCCTTGGCCGACGCATGCAGTTCGTGACAACCGCTGCGCGCGGCCACGTCGGCGATGTTGCCGGCATGCAGCCCTGCCCCGGCCATGACGCGGATGCGCCCGGCGGCCTGTGCCACCAGCGCGGCGAGCTGCGTCGCGCCCGCCTCCGCGCTGGCCTGGCCGCCGGAGGACAGCACGCGCTGGCACCCCAGGCCGATCACCGCCTCCAGCGCGGCCGACCGATCCGCGGCGGCGTCGAAGGCGCGGTGGAAAGTCACCTGCATCGGGCCGGCGGCCTGCACCAGCGCAGCGCAGAGCGGCAGGTCGATGCCGCCGTCGGCATCCAGCGCGCCGATCACCACGCCATCGCAACCCAACTGCCGGCAGCCGGCGATGTCGCGCAGCATGACCTGCGCCTCCAGCGCGCTGTAATGGAAATCACCAGGACGCGCCCGGATCAGCACGAACAGCGGAATCGCCAACTGCGCGCGCGCCTCGGCGATGCTGCCCGCCGAGGGCGTGGTGCCGCCCTCGGCAAGGTTGTCGAACAGCTCGACCCGGTCGGCGCCGCCCGCCTGCGCGGCCAACGCGGAGGCCACCGAATTGGCGGCGATCTCCAGCACCCGGCGCGCCATGTTCAGGTCTGCTCGCTGGTGTAGACCGAGGCCGAGTCGCGCAGGTCATCCTGGCGCTGGCCGTCGCACACGGCATACACGAAGCCACGGTGCAGCGCATAGGCGCCCACGCGGCCCTGCGCGTCCATCGCCAGGAAACACACCTGCAAGGTCCTGCTGGCTTCCGGACGCTTGCGCACCAGTCGTGCGATCGCCTCGCGACAGGCCTCGGCCGGCGAGCGGCCCTGGCGCATCAGCTCCACCACCAGGAACGAGGCGGCATTGCGCATCATCTCTTCGCCGACACCGGAGGCGGTGGCAGCGCCCACCTCGTTGTCCACGTACAGGCCGGCGCCGATGATCGGGCTGTCGCCGACGCGGCCGTGCAGCTTCCACGCCATGCCACTGGTGGTGCAGGCGCCGGCGAGGCGGCCGTGGGCGTCGATGGCCAGCATGCCCAGGGTGTCGTGGTTGTGGCTGTCGCCGGGCCGGCCCCGCCGTTCGACGTTGATCTCCGGCGTGTACTGCGCGCTCTTCAACCAGTCGCGCCAGGCTTTTTCCGCGGCCGGGGTAAGCAGCTTCCGCTTCTCGAAGCCCTGCGCCACGGCGAACTGCTGCGCGCCCTCGCCGACCAGCATCACGTGCGGGGTGTTCTCCATCACCTTGCGCGCGACCGACACCGGATGAAGGATGTCCTCCAGCGCCGCCACCGCGCCACACCGGCCATCGCCGTCCATGATGCTGGCATCCAGGCTGAGCACGCCGTCGCGGTCGGGATTGCCACAGCGGCCCACGGTGGGGTTGCACAGCTCACTCTCGGCCCAGCGTGCACCGGCTTCAACCGCGTCCAGCGCACTGCCGCCGGCGGACAGGATGGCCCAGGCCGCCTGGTTGGCGCCCACGCCGAAATCCCAGGTGGACACCACGCGCGCGCCGCCGCTGCCGCCCTGCGCGCCGGCACGCGGCAACGCCAGCGCGCCCATGGCCAGCGCACCGGCCTGGAGGAATTGCCTGCGATGGGTCATCTCAACGGTCTCCTCAACCTGCCTTCGGTACGCCGCCCGGCACCGGGCGGCCTCGCATCATGCAACCGCGCGTTCGCGACGTGCGGCATGCCACACCGCCGCGCCGAGCATGCCCAGTTCGCCATGCTCCACCCGCCACACCGGCACCTGCGCCAGCACACGGCCCATCACGCCCTTGGCCAGGAAACGCGCCTGGAAGCCGCCGGCATGCAGGAAATGGGCGATCCGCGGCGGGATGCCGCCGACCAGATACACCGAGCGCGCGCCGAAGGTGATGGCCAGATCGCCGGCCAGGCTGCCCAGCCAGGCGCTGAACACCTCCAGCGTCTCCACCGCCACGGCATCCTCGCCGGCATGCGCGGCGGCGATCAGTGCTTCGGTGGAATCCCAGCGCGGCACGCTGCCGCGAAGGTCGCACAGGCAGGGATACAGGTTCATCAGGCCGCTGCCGGAGAGGATGCGCTCCTGGTCCACGTGCGCCCAGCGCTGCTGCATGCGGCCCAGGATCTCCAGCTCCAGCGCGTTGCCGGCGGTCAGCGCGGCATGCCCGGCTTCGCTGGCCAGCACCGGCTGTTCGCCGCCCTGGAAACGCAGCGCCGCGCCCAGCCCGGTGCCCGGGCCCAGCACCAGCGCCGGCCACGCCGAGGCCACCGGCGGGTGCCCGTTGAGCGCGACCAGGGTCTCGGCCTGGACGTGCGGAATGGCATGGGCCACGGCTTCAAAATCATTGATCAGGTCCAGCGCGCGCAGGCCGGCATCGGCTTTCGTGGCCTGCACCGACACCGGCCACGGCAGGTTGGTGTTGACCAGGTGGTCGCCCTCCAGCAAGCCGGCGATGGCCACCACGGCAGTGTCCAGCGGCTGCCCGGCGGCGCCGATGAAATCGGCCAGGATCGCGGCCAGGCTGGGATAGCCGGCGCACTGGTAGCGCCGCAGCCCACTCAGGCGCGGCGGCTGGCCGGCACGCAGCTCGGCCAGGGCCACGCGTGCGAAGGTGCCGCCGACGTCGGCGACGATGATCGGGGCAACCGACGCGGCCGGACCTGGCGGGACCGCAGGCGACAGGCCGGAAGGGGCCGGAGTGTGCTCCGGAAACGGTACCGCAACGCTCACTCGCAGGCCTTGGCTGGGATCGAATAACTCGGTGCGATTTTCGGCCATCGACCGGGCTTTGCAAAGCGCGTCGTACCGTACAGGGGCGTATGCCGCATCAGGGGCTGGCTACCTGCAGGCGGTAGCTGGTGCTGGCGGTGGCCACCGCGCCATCGGCCTGGACCGCGCGCACTTCCACCTTGTGCGCGCCGGCGGACAGGTCGGTGGGCAGCGCGCCACGCCACAGGTGCGGCGACGGCGTGGCCTCGGGCGAACGATCAAACCCGCGCAGGCGCTCGGCCTCGTCGTCGGCCACGTTTTCCAGCAGCAGGCGCGGATCGGGCTGCTCCACCCGCTTCATGGCCTGCCAGGGGCCGGCGTCCACGCGGTATTCCACGGTGGTATCGGCCTGGCCCATGAAAACGTTGGCGTACACGCCCCACGCCGGATACGCGCCCTTGCGCAGGACCTTGGGCGCGTGCAGCGCGATCTGGTAGTCGTCCGGGGCACGGGCCACGTAGTAGCGCAGGCTGTACTCGCCGCCGGGCTTGACCGACAGCAGCGCATAGCCGTTGGGCGTGCCATCGCTCATGGTGGCATCGGGGATGCCGTTGCTGTCCTTGACCCCGGACCAGAACGCCCCGCAGGCCGCGCCCACGTTGTACTCGTGCAGCGGCGTGCTGCCCTGCCAGCCCTCGGCCGCCCCGTGGTAGTAGTGCTGCTGGGTGTGGCTGTGGCCGCTGAGCACCAGCACGTTGGGGAAGTCCTTGAGCAGCGCGAACAGGCGCGTGCGGTCGGCATGGCGGAAGGTTTCGCGGCCGGGCGCGGCGTCGAACAGCGGAATGTGCATGCCCAGTACCACCAGCCGGTCACGTGGCAGGCCCTTGAGGTAGTTGCCCAGGAAGGTGAACTGATCCGGCCGCAGGCCGCCGATGTAGCGCGGCTTGGCAGCAGGGTCGTAGATCACGTCATCGAGGAACACGAAGCTGGCCCCGCCCTCTTCCACCGCATAGGTGTCCGGGCCATACACCGCGCGCCAGCTGTCCAGCGAATGGCGGTCGTCGCCGGCGTCCATGTCCAGGTCGTGGTTGCCCGGCACGTGGAACCACGGCACCTGCAGCTGCGCGGTGGCCTTGTTGATGGCCGGGTACAGGGACAGGTCGTCGTTGACGATGTCGCCCAGCGTGGTGCCCAGGCGTGCCGGGTGCTTGCCGATGATCGGCTCGACGATGGCCCGCTGGTAATAGCCGATGTCCTGCAGGCTGGCGGTCTGCGAATCGGTGAACACCAGCATCTCGAAGCCGGCGCGCGCCGCATCGCTGCCCTTGGCCGGCTCCAGCGCGAAGTCCCAGTTGCGGGTGGCGCTGCCGGTGGCGTGGATGCCGTTGTACTTGAGGCGCGGCGAGCCCTGCGGCGCGTAGTGGCGCCAGTACGCGGGCAGGCCGTTGGCCGCCGCCGGAAAGCGGTATTCGTCGGGCTTGATCACGAACACCGTCTGGCCCTCGCGCACCGGCAGGCTGTAGCCGCCATCGGCGGCGGTGCGCACGATGGTTTCGCCGTTGGAGACCTGCACGCCGGCCAGGCCCGGATCGGTCGGGCCGCGCCCCGGCTTGCCGTCACGCTCCTGGTAGACCTTGCCGGTCACGGTCACCTCGGCGGCCCAGGCCGGTGCAGAGGTCAACAGCAGGCAAGCCAGCCAGGCAGCAGTGCGGGTCATCGGGACGGTCCGTTCGGGGGTGGGTGATTGTAAAGCGGCACATCATCGCTGGTGCCGCGTTTCACCGACGTTAAACGGCCGCGCTCAGCGCGCGTGGCGCGTGGCCAGCACCTGCACCGCATCGTCCAGCGACAACCCGCGCGCGCGCAGCAGCACGATCAGGTGGAACAGCAGGTCGGCCGATTCGCCCAGCAGGGCGGCATCGTCCTGGACCACGCCGGCGAGCGCGGTTTCCACGCCCTCCTCGCCCACCTTCTGCGCGATGCGGCGGATGCCGTCCTCGAACAGCCGCGTGGTGTAGCTGCCGGCCGGGCGCTGCTGCTCACGCTGCTGGACCAGCGCATCCAGCCGGCCCAGGAACGTGCCCGGGGCACGGTCGAAGCAGCTGTCGCTGCCGGTGTGGCAGGTCGGTCCGGCCGGGCGGGCGCTGACCAGCAACGTATCGCGGTCGCAATCGATGCGCACCGCCACCACCGCCAGCACGTTGCCCGACGACTCGCCCTTGGTCCACAGCCGCTGCTTGCTGCGGCTGTAGAAGGTCATGTGGCCGGTGGCCAGGGTCAGCGCCAGCGATTCGGCGTTGGCATAGCCCAGCATCAGCACCGCCAGCGTGTCGGCGTCCTGCACCACCACCGGCAGCAGGCCATCGCCCTTGTTCCAGTCCAGGCCGTCCAGCGCGGCGGGCGACGGCAGTACTTCAATAGACATCTCGAACCTCGATCTGCTGCGCACGCAGGAACTGCTTGAGCGCGGGAATGGCGATGGCGCCACTGTGGAAAACGCTGGCGGCAAGGGCGCCATCGACATCGGCCTGGTCGAACACATCGGCAAAGTGCTGCATCTCTCCCGCACCGCCGGAGGCGATCAACGGCACCTGGCACAGCGCGCGCGCCTGGCGCAGCTGGGCCACATCGTAGCCGCGGCGCACGCCATCGCTGTCCATGCAATTGAGCACGATCTCGCCGGCGCCGCGGCGCTGCGCCTCCACCAGCCAGTCCAGGGTGCGCAGCGGCACTGCCTGGGTCTTGGCCGGGTCACCGCTGAAGCGCCGCACCCGCCATTCCCCGTCCGCCTCACGCACCGAATCGATGCCGACCACCACGCACTGCACGCCGAAGGCGTCGGCCAGCTCCTCGATCAACGCCGGGCGACCCAGCGCCGGGGAGTTGATCGAGATCTTGTCGGCGCCGGCATACAGCACCTGGCGCGCGGTCTCCACGCTGCCGATGCCGCCAGCCACGCAGAAGGGGATGTCGATCAGGCGCGCGATCCGCTCGATCCAGCCCACGTCCACCGCGCGGCCCTCCGGGCTGGCGCCGATGTCGTAGAACACCAGCTCGTCGGCGCCCTGGTCGCGGTAGCGCAGCGCCAGCTCGGCGATGTCGCCCATGTCCACGTGGTCGCGGAAGCGCACACCCTTGACCACGCGGCCGTCGCGCACGTCCAGGCAGGGAATCAGCCGGCGGCTCAACATGCCAGCGCCTCGTCCAGGCGCATGCGGCCTTCCAGCAGCGCCTTGCCCAGGATCGCCCCGCCGCAGCCCACTGCGCGGGCCTCGGCCACGTCGGCCACGCTGCGCACGCCGCCGGAGGCCTGTACGGCCACCTCCGGCAGCAGCGCGGACAGATGCCGGTACAGCTCGATATTGGGGCCGGACAGCATGCCGTCGCGCGCGATGTCGGTGCACAGCAGGTGCGCCATGCCCGCCTCGGCGTAGCGCGTGGCGAGCACGTCCAGGGTGTCCTCGGCGGTCTCGGTCCAGCCATGCACGGGCAGCAGCCAGCGGCCATCGTCGGCCTGGCGGGCATCCAGCGCAATGGTCAGGCGGTCGGCACCGAACTCGGCCAGCCAGCCGATCACCGTGTCCGGCGCGCGCACCGACACCGAGCCGACCACCACGCGCGCCGCGCCCGCATCGAGCAGACGCGCCACGTCATCGCGCGAGCGCACGCCACCGCCGGTCTGCACCTGCAGGCCGGTTCCGCCGGCAATCGCAGACAGCAGCGGTGCCAGCGTGTAGCCGCCGGCGCGCGCCGCGTCCAGGTCGACCAGGTGCATCCACCGCGCACCGGCATCGGCGAAGGCCTGCGCGCGCGGCACCGGGTCGTCGCCATAGGTGGTCTGCTGTGCGTAGTCGCCCTGCAGCAGCCGCACCACGCGGCCCTCGCGGATGTCCAGGGCGGGATAGACGGTGAAACTCATGTGGGCGGGTTCTCGATGAAGTTGCGCAGGATCCGCGCGCCGGTGGCGGCCGATCGCTCGGGATGGAACTGGGCACCGCTGTGGCGGCCGCGCTGCACCACCGCGGCAAACAGGCCGCCGTGGTCGCAGGCGGCCACGGTGTGTTCGCCCAGCGGCGCGGCGTAGCTGTGCACGAAATACGCACTGGCGCGTGCCGGCACGTCGTCCAGCAGGCTCGATTCGCGCAGCGGCAGCAGCCGGTTCCAGCCCATGTGCGGCACCCGGATGCCGGTGGCCGGGTGCAGGTGGCGGACCACGCCGGGCATCAGCCCCAGGCATTCCACGTGGCCCTCCTCGGAGCCTTCAAACAGCAGCTGCATGCCCAGGCAGATGCCCAGCAGCGGCACGTCAAGATCGCGCAGTGGCTGCACCAGGTCCTGCGCATGCAGGCGTGCCATGCCATGCGGCGCGGCGCCCACGCCCGGCAGGATCACCCGCTGCACGCCTTTGAGGCCCTGCGCGTCGCGCACCAGCCGCACCTGCACGCCCAACCGCTCCAGTGCATAGCGCACCGAGCCCAGGTTGGCGCCGCCGGCATCGATCAGCGCGACCTCGCTCACAGCGCCCCCTTGGTGCTGGGCAGCGCGGTGCCCTGCCGCGGCAGCGCCTGGCGCAGCGCGCGCGCCAGCGCCTTGAAGCAGGCCTCGACCTTGTGGTGGTCGTTGTCGCCGTGCACGCTCAGGTGCAGGTTGAGCCCGGCCGCATCGCACAGCGAGCGGAAGAAGTGCGGCACCAGCTCGGTCGGCATGTCGCCCACCCGCTCGCGCTTGAACTCGCCGGTGAACACGAAATACGGGCGCCCGCTGAAATCCAGCGCGGCGCTGGCCAGGGTCTCGTCCATCGGCAGGGTGAAGCCATAACGGCCGATCCCGCGCTTGTCGCCCAGCGCCTCGCGCAGTGCCTGGCCCAGTGCCAGGCCGGTGTCTTCGATGGTGTGGTGCTCGTCGATGTGCAGGTCGCCCTCGGCCTGCACGCGCAGGGCGAAACCGCCGTGCTTGCCGATCTGCTCCAGCATGTGGTCGAAGAACGGCAGGCCGGTGTGGGTCTGCGGCTCGGCCGTGCGGTCTAGGTCCACCTCCACCCGGATACGGGTCTCCTTGGTATTGCGCTGCACGATGGCACGGCGCGGTGCGTCGGCCAGTTCGTGGGCGATCGCGGTCCAGTCCCACTCGCCGCCGAACTGCGCGGTGCGCAGCTGGAAACCGCGGATGTTCATGTTCCCGGCAAACTGGATGTCGGTGGGACGGTCGCCGACCATCGCCGAACGCGCCCAGTCGATGCCGCGGTCCTGCAGGTAAGGCAGCATCATGCCGATGCCCGGTTTGCGGGTGGGCGCGTTGTCGTGCGGCCAGGTGCCGTCGATCAACACATCCCGGAACACGATGCCCTGGCTGGCGAAGATCTGCAGCATGAGGTCGTTGGGGCCATCGAAGCTGGCCTGCGGGTAGCCTTCGCTGCCCAGCCCGTCCTGGTTGCTGACGATGACGAACTGGTAGCCGGCATCGCGCAGCTTCAGCATCGCCGGGATGACATCGCGCACGAAGCGGATCTTTTCGTAGGCATCGATCTGGAAGTCGGCCGGCTCTTCGATCAGGGTGCCGTCGCGGTCCACGAACAGGATGGGCGTCATGCGGCGACCCTCCGCGTGGCCAGCGCGCTGAGCACGCGATCGTTCTCCAGCGTGGTGCCCAGGGTGATGCGCAGGGCATCGCCCAGCTGCGGCGCAGCGCGCTGGTCACGAACCACCACCCCGGCGGCCAGCAAGGCATCGAAGGCCTGCTGCGCGTCGGTGAAGCGCACCAGCAGGTAGTTGCCCTCCGAGGGATACACCCGGCGCACCCCGGGCAGCACCGCCAGCGCCTGCTGCATGCGGCTGCGCTCGGCCTTGATCCGCGCCACGCGGGTGGTGGTGAGCTGCAGGTTGCTGTCGCTCAGGCCGGCCAGCGCCAGCTCGGCACAGGGGCCGGGAATCGGATACGGGGCCTGGCAGCGGCGCAGCAGCGCCACCAGCGGCGGCGTGGCGATCAGGCTGCCGATGCGCGCGGCGGCCAGCGCGTGCGCCTTGGACAAGGTGCGCAGCACGGCCAGGTTGTCATGGGCCGCCAGCAGCGTCACCGCCGAGGGCTGGGCGGCGTACTCGCCATACGCTTCGTCCACCACCACCACCGCCCTGCCCCGCAATGCGGTGGCCACCCGTTCGATCTCCGCGAGCGTGATCGTGCTGCCGGCCGGGTTGGAGGGCGTGCACAGGAACACCAGCTTGGCATTGCCCGCCAGCGCGGTGGCGATCACCGCCTCGATGTCGGCACCCAGCGCATCGCCCTGTTCGCACAGCGGCACTTCCAGCAGCGGCGCGTTCTGCAGCCGCGCGCACACCGCGTACATGCCGAACACCGGCGGGGTGACCAGCACCGCATCGCGGCCGGGTTCGCACAATGCGCGCACCAGCAGGTCGATGGCCTCGTCACTGCCGCGGCCGATCAACAGCTGCTCGGGCGCGCAGCCATACAGTTCGGCCAGCCGTGCACGCAGCGCCGCCGGCTGCGGATCGGGGTAACGGCGCGCGCGGCCTTCGCCGTCGGCCGGGTTGGCCCAGGCCGATTCATTGGCATTGAGCCAGATATCGCCCACCAACGCGCTGCTGCGCGCCGAGCTGTAGCCGGCAAACGCCTGCAGGTCCGGGCGCACCAGCGCCATCACCGAGGGCAACGTGCTCATGCGGCGGCCTCCATGCGCAGGGTGACGGCATTTTCATGCGCATCCAGGCCCTCGGCGCGGGCCAGCACGCGCGCGCAGCTGCCGATCGCGGCGATGCCCTCGGCGGTGGCCGACTGCACGCTGATCAGGTTCTGGAAGCTGGCCACGCTCACGCCGCTGTAGGCGCGCGCGGCACCGGCAGTGGGTAGCACGTGGTTGGTCCCGCTGCAGTAATCGCCCAGTGCCTCGGGCGTGTAGTCGCCGAGGAAGACCGAACCGGCCGCCTCCACCTGGGCCAGCCACGCGCGCGGCTCGCGCAGGGCCAGGATCAGGTGCTCGGGCGCATACCGGTTGCTGATCCGGAACGCCTCGTCCAGCGACGCCACCAGGATCAACTGCGATGCCTGCAGCGCCTGCGCGGCGATGTCCGCCCGCGACAGCCGGGCCAGCTGCGCCTGCACCTGCGCGGCCACCTGGTCCAGCAGGCGGGCGTCATCGGTGAGCAGGATCACCTGCGAATCCGGGCCGTGTTCGGCCTGGGACAGCAGGTCGGCGGCGACGAAGGCGGGGTTGGCCCCGGCATCGGCGATCACCAGCACTTCCGACGGACCGGCCGGCATGTCGATGGCCGCCGCGCCGTCCTGGGCCACCTGCTGCTTGGCCTCGGTGACGAAACTGTTGCCCGGGCCGAACAGCTTGTCGCACGCCGGCACGCTGTCGGTGCCGTAGGCCATCGCGGCGATGGCCTGCGCGCCGCCCAGCTTGAACACGCGGTGCACGCCGGTCAGGCGCGCGGCCACCAGCACCGCCGGATCGGCGCTGCCGTCCTTGCGCGGCGGCGTGCACAGCACCACCTGCCGGCACCCGGCCAACTGCGCGGGCACGCCCAGCATCAGCGCGGTGGACGGCAACGGCGCGCTGCCGGCGGGCACATACAGGCCCACCCGGCTGATCGGCCGCACCACGCGCTCGCAGCGCACGCCCGGCGCGGTCTCCACCGCATAGCCCTGGCTCATGCCCGCCTGGTGGAAGGTGGCAATGCGCGTGGCGGCCTCCTGCATGGCCTGGCGCAGCTCGGCCGATACCGCCTGTTCGGCCGCGGCGAACTCGGCCTCGTCCACTTCGAACGCCGCCGGTGCCACGCCGTCGAAGCGCAGGCTGATCTCGCGCAGGGCGGTATCGCCGTCTTCGCGGACCGCGGCGATCAGGCCCGCCACCGCCTCACGGGTACGTTGCGCCACGGCCTGGACCGGGCGTTGCAGCGCCTGCGCCTGGGCGCGGGCATCCAGTTGGGACCACGACAGACGATTCATGCCAACGACCGCTCCACGCTCAATACCATCAGGCCCTGCGCGCCCGCGCGCTCCAGTTCTTCCAACCGCTGCCAGGTCAACGCGCCATGGCACATCGTCTGCAAACGCAGGTGGCCGCCGTCATCGGGCAACTGCACCAGCGGGTCGGCGTCGGGCAGCAGCCGGGTCAGTTCGGAGACCCGGTCCAGCGCGGCACGGAACATCAACAGCTTGCTGTCCTGCACCTTGACCACGCCATCCAGCCGGCGCAGCAGCATCGCCATCAACCCGGCGCGCGCGTCGTCGGGCGTCTTCACCGGCCCGGCCAGCACGGCCTCGCTCTCCAACAGGGTTTCCACCGGCTTGAGCTGGTTGGCGGCCAGGGTGGCACCGCTGGAGACCAGGTCGCAGATCAGGTCGGCCGTACCCAGGCGCGGGGCGATCTCCACCGACCCGGACAGCTCCACCACCTGCGCCTGCACCCGCCGCGCGGCGAGCCAGTCGGCCAGGATCGCCGGGTAGCTGGTCGCGATGCGCTTGCCGGCCAGTTGCTCCACCCCCGTCCATTCCCACTCATCGGGCACGGCCAGCATCAACCGGCACTGGCCGAAATTGAGCCCGCGCAACGCCTGGTAGGCATCGGGCAGCCCGATCCGGCGGCGCGCCGCGCCCTGCTCGTCCAGCTCGTTGCGGCCGACGATGCCGAAGTCGCACACGCCATCGGCGATCAGCCCGGGGATGTCGTCGTCGCGGACCAGCAGCAGGTCCACCGGCAACGACTCGCCGTAGCAGAACAGCTTGTCACGGCTCTGCCGCCAGCTCAGGCCGCAGGCGGTAAGCAGGCTGCGCGCCGGCTCGGCCAGCCGCCCGCTCTTCTGGATGGCGATCCGCAGCCGGTCGCGGGCCGGGGCGTTCTGGGTTGCACTCATGGGGGAGGCTCTCTTACTTGGATTCGGGGGCGGCAGGCGGGGCGGTGGCGGCGATGGCGGCGGCATAGCCGCCGTTCCCATGCTCCAGCGAACGCGCCACGCGGCCGGTGGTGGTCACGCTCACACCGGTCATCTCGTGGATCTCGCGATACGGCACCGCCTGCTGCAGCAACGGCACCACCTTCCAGCGGTCGGCCAGCGCCTCCAGCTCGGCAGGCGTACACAGATCGCGCAGGAACGCGGTCACCTGCGCCGGGCTGGACAGCGCCGCAAAGGCCTCGGCGAGCCGGGCCAGGTCGGCCTGGGCATCTTTTTCACGGGGAGCAGGACGTAGTTTCATCGTATCAATGTAATAGCGTGCTATTACATTAGCGCAAATGACGCCCCACGGTCAAACCGCTCTCGCCATCCCGGGCATCGGTTCAGGACCGGAAAACGAAAAACGCGCGCGTGAGGCCCGCCGTTTGCCTCACCACCCAGCGCCCCTTGGCGGCCGGCAGGCCCTTGGCAAAATAAAGGAGGAGGTCGCCGCAGGCGGCCGGGGGACACTGCACAAGGGTCTGCCGGCCGCCAAGGGGCCCCGGACGCGCGCGCGCCACCAGAGCCAAGCCGCCCCCGCCCAATCCGTTGCCGTGCCCCACTCCAAGCGAAGCAAAAAAGGTTTTTCGCCCATCTGCGGGGTTATGTCGTCGGGGCGTATGAAGCCTTGCGAGTGCCGGCTCCGTCGCGCGGGGTGGGGGTGAGCGGGTTCGCGGGACACGCTGCAAGTCCCGCACCCCCCCCCCGACCCCCCCC
>NZ_JAVWXA010000112.1:0-12756 GCF_036662295.1 Stenotrophomonas sp. | reverse complement strand
CGGCCCGGTAGCCAGGTACATCGTGCTGTTTGCCATGACCGACCCGGAGCAGGGCGCGCGCGGCATCACCGCCTTCATGATCGATACCGACAAGGCCGGCTTCCACCGCGGCAAGACCGAGCCGAAGCTGGGCATCCGCGCCTCGGCCACCTGCGAGATCGAATTCCAGGATTACGTGGCCGGCGCCGATGAGGTGCTGGGCAAGGAAGGCGAGGGCTTCAAGATCGCCATGGGCGTGCTCGACGCCGGCCGCATCGGCATTGCGTCGCAGGCCATCGGCATCGCCCGGGCGGCCTATGAAGCGACCCTGGAATACGTGAAGGACCGCAAGGCCTTCGGCGCGGCCATCGGTACGTTTCAGATGACCCAGGCCAAGATCGCCGACATGAAGTGCAAGCTGGACGCCGCACTGCTGCTGACCCTGCGCGCGGCGTGGGTGAAGGGGCAGGGCAAGCGCTTCAGCAACGAGGCGGCGATCGCCAAGCTGACCGCCTCCGAAGCGGCGATGTGGATCACCCACCAGGCCGTGCAGATCCATGGCGGCATGGGGTACTCCAAGGAAATGCCGCTGGAGCGTTACTTCCGTGATGCCAAGATCACCGAGATCTACGAGGGCACCTCGGAGATCCAGCGCCTGGTGATCGCGCGCAACGAGACCGGGCTGCGCTGAGCAGGCCATGGGCGGCGCCGCAAGGGCGCCGCCTGATCACCGTGGGCGCACGGGGTGGACTGGGATCACCGCCCCTTTGTCCGCGGCCAGCGGCTTGCTCATCGACGGGGCAGATGCATCCAGATTGGCAAGGCCCATGATGCGATGGAAGGCGCTGGATACCTGCGCCGGCACGGCCGTGGGGATGGCCCTGTAGCGCTTGAGCTCGCGGTCGTACTCGACCTCGAAGCCATGGAGCTTCACCTGGGCCAGGTCGACCACGAGGGTGGTTCCAGGGCCTGAGCGCGCGGCGATCTGGCATGGATTGGCGCAGTTGTCGCAGACGACCAGTCCACCGGCGTGTGCGGTGATTGCCAGGAACAGTGCGATTGCCAGCAGCAGCGACCGCCAGGTGGTAGCGGAAACGCGGTGCTTCATGACCCTTCTCTCCCGTTGGGTGCGACAGGCCGCTCACCCGGCGTGGATCGCGTGAGCGTCTCTTGTATCTCTACCCGCTCCCCAGGACCGTGCGCGGGTCTGCAGATGCGTGACAATGTGTCGATCACGACGCGTAGCCGGCCATGCGCCGCCTGGTTGCCGGCCAGCGGCCGGCACTACCGACATCAACGGCCCGTCCGACATCAACGGCCCATCCGACATCAAAGGCCCGTCCGACATCCACATCCCATCCCGATCGACGCCGACATCATCGGTAGGTGCCGACCGTTGGTCGCCAAACGTTTGAGGCAAAATATTCGCCCGTTTTGCAGGACATCCCCATGCTCATTTACCGAGGCGCAGGTTTCCTGACGCTGCTCACGCCTGTTGCCACGTTGCTGCTGCTGATGTGGTTCTGGCCGGATCCTGCCGTTGCCAAGGGCAATACCTCGCTGACCCAGCTTCTCGTCGGATTCGGCACCGGTGCGGCGATCAATGTGCTGCTGGGGCTGGTCCTCAATCGCGGCCCGCGCGCGCCGGGTGAGCGCGCCCGTCATCATTTTTTCTTCGTGCCGATGCAGTGGCCGTCGCTGGTGATTGTGCTCGCCTGCGCCGCGGTGGCGCTGCTGCGCTGAGATCGGGCTGGATCCACCTACGATGCTGCTGCGTTCGGAGGTCATGCGCTACAGCGCCGACGTGTGCTATCGGCGGTCGTTTGGGAACCGACCCTACCATCCCGGCTGGCTTGCGGAGCAAGATCCGCGCGCGCGTGGACAGGCGTCGGGGCACCGGAGGTAGGGTCGAACCTTGGTCGACTGCACGTAAAGGCTCCACGTTCGGTGGCGACATGACGCGTCCACCGCGGGTGGGTGCCGACCGTTGGTCGGCACGCGACGGACGACAAGCGCCCGCCGGCTAATGACGTCCCCCGGTAAGCCACCGCCCACAAAAAAGGTTCTTCTCCCGCCGGCAGGAGATCAACGGCCACGTCACCGGCGGTTGGTCGGTGGTCGTTGGGGAACAAAGGTAGCTGCGGGATGCCGGCCAGCGGCCGGCACTACCGGCTTTTTCCGTGCGCACCGCCCGTACCCGCCCCAAGCGACAACGCAGGCACGCGCGTGCTTCAGCGAAGCCTTACCCGCAGATGGGCGAAGAACCACAAAAAAGCCCCGGCTCGCACCGGGGCTTTTCATTTCAGCTCACCACCCGATCAACGATCCGGACGGTGGGCCTGGTTGGCTTCGCCCTGGCGCTCCAGGAACTCCTTGGACGGCTCGTCCAGCTTGTCGCCCAGCATGCGGCGGACCACGATGAAGAACACCGGGATCATCAGCAGGCCCAGGAAGGTGGCGAACACCATGCCGCCGATCACGCCCGTACCGATCGCGTGGCGGGCGTTGGCGCCGGCACCGGTGGAGATCGCCATCGGCACCACGCCCAGGATGAAGGCGAAGGACGTCATCAGGATCGGACGGAAGCGCAGGCGCGAGGCCTCGATGGTCGCCTCGCGCAGGCTCTTGCCGGCGGCCCGTTGCTCCACCGCGAACTCCACGATCAGGATCGCGTTCTTGGCCGCCAGGCCGATCACCGTGATCAGGCCGATCTTGAAGTACAGATCGTTGGGCAGGCCGCGCGCCAGAGAGAACGCCAGCGCACCCAGCACGCCCAGCGGCACCACCAGCAGCACCGCCACCGGGATGGACCAGCTTTCATACAGCGCGGCCAGGCACAGGAACACCACCACGATGGACAGCACCAGCAGCAGCGTGGCCGCGTTGCCGGCCAGGATTTCCTGGTAGCTCATGCCCGACCAGTCGTAGCCGAAGCCGGCCGGCAGGTCGTCGCTCACGATCCGCTCCATCGCCTGCATCGCCTCGCCCGAGCTGCGGCCCGGTGCCTGCGAACCGACGATGTTGACCGCCGAATAGCCGTTGTAGCGGCTCAGCGACGGCGGCGCGGACACCCACTCGGACTTCACCACCGTGCTCAGCGGGATCATCGCCGGGGTGCCGTCTGCGTTGGTCTGCAGGCTGCTGGGCGTGTAGAAGCTGTTGAGCGATTCGGCACCGGTGCGGTACGGGCCGTCGGCCTGCATCGTCACCCGCTTGATGCGGCCCTCGTAGAAGAAGTCGTTGACGTACACCGGGGCCAGCATCAGCTGGATGGTGCTGTACACGTCCGACACCGACAGCCCCATCGTCTGCGCCTGCACGCGGTCCACGTGCAACTGCAGCTGCGGCGCGTTTTCCAGTCCGTTGGGACGCACGCCGGTGAGCAGGTCGCTCTCCTGGGCGGCCTTGCCCAGCAGGATGTTGCGCGCCTGGGTGAGCTGCTCGTAGCCGGCACCGCCGCGGTCCTGCAGCCACATGTCAAAGCCGCCGAACTGGCCCAGGCCCTGCACGGTGGGCAGGTTGACCACGAAGATCTGTGCTTCCTTGATGCCGTAGAAGGCACCGTTCATTTTCTGGATGAACTCCGGCACGGTCACCTTGCGGTCGGCCCACGGCTTGAGGCGGATGAAGCCCATGCCGACGTTTTCACCGGAACCCACGAAGCTGAAGCCGGCCACCTGCAGCATGCCCTCGAACCCTTCCTGGTCCTTGAGCACCCCGCGCATCTGCGCGAAGGCCTGGTTGGTCTGGGCCTTGGTCGAGCCCGGCGGCAACTGCACGATCGCCAGCGCGTAGCCCTGGTCTTCCTCGGGCAGGAAGCTGCCGGGCATGCGCGTGAACAGGAAGCCGCACAGCGCGGTGAGGACCACGAACAGGATCATCCAGCGCGGCGCATGTCGCACCGCCGAGGTGATGTGGCCCACGTAGGTGCCGCTGATCTTGTCGTAGTACTTGTTGAAGGTGCGGTAGACGACGTTGGGCTTGTCGCTGTGGGTCGGCTTGAGGAAGGTCGCACACAGCGCCGGGGTGAAGCCCAGCGCCAGGAACGCGGAGAACGCCATCGCGATGGCGATGGTCAGCGCGAACTGCTTGTAGATCTCGCCGGCCGCACCGCCCTGCAGCGCGGAGGGGATGAACACCGCCGCCAGCACCACGGTGATGGCCACCACCGCGCCGGTGATCTGGGTCATGGCCTTCTGGGTGGCGGCCTTGGGCGGCAGCTTCTCCTCGGTCATGATGCGCTCGACGTTCTCGATGACCACGATCGCGTCATCGACCACGATGCCGATCGCCAGCACCATCGCAAACAGGGTCAGCTGGTTGATGGTGAAACCGATGACGCTCATGCCCAGGAAGGTGCCGAGCAGGGCCACCGGGATGACCAGCGTCGGGATCAGGGTGGCGCGGAAGTTCTGCAGGAAGATCAGCATCACCAGGAAGACCAGCACGACCGCTTCGATCAGGGTCTTGACCACTTCCTCGATCGAGATCTTGACGAAGGTGGTGCTGTCATACGGCGAGAACCAGCTCACCCCGGCCGGGAAGCTCGGCGACAGTTCGTCCATCTTGGCGGTGACCGCATTGGCCACGTTCAGGGCGTTGGCGCCGGGCAACAGCTGGATGGCGAAGGCGCCGGTCGGCTTGCCGTTGTACTGGGTGTCGAAGCCGTAGTTGTTGGCACCAAAGGCGATGCGCGCGATGTCCTTGAGCATCACCCGCGAGCCGTCGGCGTTGGCACGCAGGATGATGTTCTCGAACTGCTCCGGCGAGCTGAAACGCCCTTCGGCCGAGACCGTGGCGGTGAAGTAGTGGCCTTCCGGGGACGGGTCCGAGCCCAGCGAACCGGCGGCGAACTGCACGTTCTGGGCCTTGATCGCGGCCAGCACCTGGCTGGCCGACAGGCCGTAGCCCTGCATCTTCTCCGGGTTGAGCCAGATGTTCATGGCGTACTCGGAACCGAACTGCTGGGTGCTGCCCACGCCGGGGATGCGCGAGATCTGGTCGAGCACGCGCGAACCGACGATGTCGTTGAGCGCATCGCGGTTGATCGAGGCGCTGTCGGACTGGAGGGCCACCACCATCAGGAAGCCGGCGTTGGCCTTGGCCACCACCACGCCCTGCTGGGTCACTTCGGTGGGCAGGCGCGGGGTCGCCAGGGACACCTTGTTCTGCACCTGGACCTGGGCGATGTCCGGATCGGTGCCGGTCTCGAAGGTCAGGGTGATCGAAGCCCGGCCATTGGAGGCCGAGGACGAGCTGAAATACAGCAGGTGGTCGATACCGGTGAGCTGCTGCTCGATCACCTGGGTGACCGATTTTTCGGTGGTGTCGGCGCTGGCGCCGGGGTAGGTGGCGCTCACCGTCACCTGGGGCGGTGCGATGCTGGGGTAGGACTCCACGCCCAGACCCAGGATCGAGATCACGCCCGAAAGCGAGATCAGGATCGCGACCACCCAGGCAAATACCGGGTGTTCAATGAAAAATTTAGGCATGACGGACGGTTCCCGTTATTGCTTGTTCGATTCAGCAGCCGGGGCCGCATCGGCCTTGTCGGCGCTGGCATCGGCGGGCTTGGCGGCGGCATCGGGCGCCGTCGCGGCGGCAGCAGGGGCGGCGCCGGCGCCGGCCGGGGCCTGGCCGTTGGCGTTGGCGCTGGCCGGATCCCACGGCTTGGCCGTGGCCGTCGCGCCTTCCTTCACCTTCTGCACGCCGGCCACGATCACCTTGTCACCGGCCTCCAGCCCGCCGCTGACCAGCCAGTTGCTGCCCTGCTGGCCCTCGCTCTTGACGTTCTTGCGGGCCACCTTGCCGTCCGCGCCGACCACCAGCACATAGCCGCCGGTGGTATCGCGCTGCAGCGCCTGCAACGGCACCAGGTAGGCATTCTTGCGCTCACCCAGGGTGGCCTGGAAGCTGACGAACGCGCCCGGCAGCAGGATCTGCTGCGGGTTGGGCAGCACCGCGCGCAGCGACACCGCGCCGGTGGTGGGGTCCACGGTGGTGGAGGAGAAGTCCAGGGTGCCGGGCTGGTCGTAGACGGTGCCGTCGGACAGCTTGACCTGCACGGTGGACTTGCCGTCGCCGCTGAGGGCCAGCTGGCCCTTGGCCTGGGCCGCGCGCATCTGGGTCAGCTCGTCCACGCTCATGGAGAAGTTGACGTACAGCGGGTCCAGCTGGTCCACGGTGGTCAGCAGGGTCACATCGCCCTGGCCGACCAGCGCGCCTTCGGTCACCTGCTGCTTGCCGGCACGGCCGCTGATCGGCGCGGTCACTTCGGCATAGCCGAGGTTGATCTTCGCGCTGGTCAGGGCGGCCTGGGCCTGCTGCACGGCGGCAGCGGCGGTACGCTCGGCGGCTTCGGCGGTATCCAGGTCGGACTTGGACACGAACTTCTGCGGGGCCAGCGAGCGGGCGCGGTTGGCGGCGGCCTTGGCATTGGCGTAGGTCGCCTGGGCCGAGGCCAGCTCGGCCTGCGAGGCGTTCAACGAAGCGCGCAGCGGGGCCGGGTCGATCAGGAACAGGACCTGGCCCTGTTTGACGTCGGCACCTTCCTGGTAGACGCGCTTGAGCAGCACGCCGGGCACGCGGGCGCGCACGTCGGCGCTGCGGTACGGCGACAGGCGACCGACCAGCTCACGCTGCAGCGGCAGGGTCTGCGGCTTGGCCTCGATCACGCCCACATCCGGCGGCGGGGGCGTCTGCTGCTCCGGCTTCTTGCAGGCGGTCAGGGCGACAGCGACTGCGCAGGTCAGGGCAAGGCTGCGGAGTGGGGCGATCATCAGGAAAAACTCCGGTGTTGGTTTGAATGCATTGCCGCGGCGGATTCCGGCGTGGCGAACGCGCGCAGGAAGCTGTCAACGGAGAATTCTGCCCAGCGGCGGCGCACGGTGGCGTCAGCGCGGTGGGGGGTATGGAAGCGCTGCTTTTCGACATCCAGGCCGGTGATCATGCTCAATAGCAGTTCGGCCATGAAGTGCGGGTCGTCATGGCGCAGCTGGCCGAGCGCGCTGCGCGCCTGGAGCCATTCAGCCACGTGAAGGGCAAGCGCCCCGGCGCCGTCGCGGTACAGGGCGCGGGCCTCGTCGGGGAACTGCGGCGAGTCGGCGGCGATCATGCGCCGGGCCTGGGCCACGTGCGGCTGGCTGCAGTGTTCCAGGTAGTCGGTGGCGAACTGCAGCAGGCTGCCACGCAGGTCGCCCTGGTCCAGGCTGTGCAGCCCGGCGGTGGCACGCGCCACGTGCCGCTGCATCACCCGGCGCAGCAGTTCCTGCTTGCTGCCATAGCGGCTGTAGAGCGTCTGCTTGGAACACCCGGCCTGCTGGGCCACCGCATCCATGCTGATCTGCATGCCCTGGGTGGCGAACAGATCGCGCACGGCATCGAACACGCGCTGGTCGCGCGCATCCAGGGAACTGGCGGCGGGGTGGGGGGGATTCACGCGGTGGACTATACCGTCCAGTTCAGAATTGGAGAAGCCTTGTCTTCGCCCGGGGACTGATCGCCATCGTCAAGTTGCCACAGAAGCGGCCGATGCTGGCGTGCGGGGTTGGCCTACGCGCGTGTCCGTACTGATGCGGATTGACCTTCGCGATGTAAACGCCAACCAACCCGATTTGCCTTATTCCGTCCTGCAGCAAGGTATTTTTGTGCGGTAGGCCTACAATTTCATTTTCCCAACTGAGCAACACGCACCGCTCTGCCATGAAACCGCAAAAACCAGCAGCCAAGACCGTGAAAAACAAATCCAAACCAGCCGATACGCAGACTGTTTCGCCAGTGGGCTTCTCGCTGGAGCCGGTGTACACGGCCTTGCGCAAGCGCTACCCGGCGGCCGGGCAGGCCGAGGCAGTGGCGTTCGCCGCCGACTTCTACAAGCGCATGGAGGCGGACGAGTTCCCCCACCACACCGCCGAGGAGTGGGCCGCACTGGCCGCCGACACGCTGGAGTTCGCGCGTGTCCGCAAGCCGGGCAAGGCCAATGTCCGCGTGTTCAACCCGAGCCTGAAGGGCAACGGCTGGGAATCGCCGCACACCGTGCTGCAGATCGTCAATGACGATATGCCGTTCCTGGTGGACACGGTGACCATGTCGCTGGCCGAGCACGGCATCGGCGTGCATGTGCTGGGCCACCCGGTCATCCGCTTCGCGCGTGACAAGGCCGGCAAGCTCAGCGGCGTGAGCGAAGGCAACGCCGAGTCGGTGATGCTGCTGGAGATCGACCGCCAGCCGGCCGAGGCCATGGCCGATGTGGAACAGGCCATCGTCAAGGCGCTGGACGAGGTGCGTGCCATCGTCAGCGACTGGGAAGCCATGCGCAACAAGGCGCAGGGCCTGGCCGACGACCTCGGCACCCGCCAGTTGCCGATCGATGCCGCCTCGCGCGCCGAAGCCCAGGAATTCCTGCGCTGGGCCGCCGACAACCACTTCACCTTCTTCGGCTATCGCGAGTACCGCGTGGAGAAGCAGGGCAAGGAAGACGTGCTGGCCCCGCTCAATGAAAGCGGCCTGGGCCTGATGCGCGGCAAGGACAAGTCCGCCGCGCGCCCGGTCAAGACGCTGGCCGCGCAGGGCCTCAACGCCACCACCGGGTTGAAGGACGCGCTGATCCTGACCAAGACCAATGCCCGTTCGCGCGTGCACCGCGCCGGCTACATGGATTACATCGGCGTGCTGGAATTCGACGCCAAGGGCAAGATCATCGGCGAGCAGCGCTTCCTGGGCCTGTTCACCTCCAGCGCCTACAACCGCCGCCCGTGGGAGATCCCGCTGGTGCGCCAGCGCCACGAATACGTGATGACCCAGTCCGGGCTGGCCCCGAGCAGCCACAGCGGCAAGGCCCTGCGCCACATCCTGGAAACCCTGCCGCGCGAAGAGCTGTTCCAGTCCAGCGAGGACGAGCTGTTCCGCACCGCCATGGGCGTGCTGGGCCTGCAGGAGCGCGTGCGCAGCCGCCTGTTCCTGCGCCGCGACAAGTACAGCCGTTTCATTTCCGCGCTGGTCTACCTGCCGCGCGAACGCTTCAACACCGATGTGCGCCTGCGCATCGAAGCCATGCTCAAGGACGCCCTGCAGGGCGAGTACGTGGACAGCTCGGTGGTGCTCGGCGAATCGCCGCTGGCCCAGGTGCACCTGATCGTGCGCCCCAAGGCTGGCCAGACCCTGGAAGTGGATACCAGCGCGCTGGAACAGAAGCTGGCCCAGGTGCTGCGCAACTGGCAGGACGACCTGCGCGAAGCGCTGGTGGCCCGCCACGGTGAAAGCGAAGGGCTGCGCATCGCCGCCCGCATCGGCAAGGCACTGCCGGCCGGTTACATCGAAGACTCCAGCACCGAGATCGCCGCCAACGACGTCAGCCAGCTCGACGCGCTGACCGGGCCGGACGACCTGCGCCTGAGCCTGCAGGCCGTGCAGCGCGAAGGCGGCGACGGCCTGCGCCTGAAGCTGTACCGCCAGCTGGATGACATCCCGCTGTCGGACGCGCTGCCGATGATGGAGAACATGGGCCTGCGCGTGATCGCCGAGCGCCCGTACCGCCTCACCGTGGACAACGCCCCGGTGTACGTGCAGGACTTCGAAGTGGAATCGGTGGCCGGTGCGATCGACGCCCCGCGCGTGGATGCCGCCTTCGGTGAGACCTTCGCCCGCGTGTGGCACGGCGATGCCGAGAACGACGGCTTCAACCGCCTGGTGCTGGCCGCCGGCCTGCATTGGCGCCAGGTCGCCATGCTGCGTGGCTACTGCAAGTACCTGCTGCAGACCGGCGTGCCGTTCTCGCAGGCGTATGTGGAAGGCACCTTCACCCGGTACCCGCTGCTGGCGCGCCTGCTGGTGGAACTGTTCGAAGCCCGCTTCGACCCGGCCACCGGGCACGAAAGCAAGGACGCCATCGCCGAGGGCCAGGAGCAGCTGCGCGCGCACCTGACCGTGCTGGCCGGCGGCGACGAGGCCACCTTGAAGGTGCTCAAGACCGTGGTCGATGCCCGCAAGGGCGACCGCACCGCGCAGATGGCGGCCGCGCGCGAGGCGCTGCTCAAGCTGATGGACCGTGTCTCCAGCCTGGACGAAGACCGCATCCTGCGCAGCTTCATGGGCGTGATCGATGCGACCCTGCGCACCAGCTACTACCAGACCGATGCCGAGGGCCAGCACGGCCACGTGATCAGCTTCAAGTTCGATTCGGCGCTGGTGCCGGACCTGCCCAAGCCGCGCCCGTACCGCGAAATCTTCGTGTACGGCCCGCGCGTGGAAGGTACCCACCTGCGCTTCGGCGCGGTGGCCCGTGGTGGCCTGCGCTGGTCGGACCGTCGCGAAGACTTCCGCACCGAGGTGCTGGGCCTGGTCAAGGCGCAGATGGTCAAGAACACGGTCATCGTGCCGGTTGGCGCCAAGGGCGGTTTCTTCGCCAAGATGCCGCCAGCCAGCGGCGACCGTGATGCGGTGTTCGCCAACGGCGTGGCCTGCTACAAGCTGTTCATCCAGGGCCTGCTGGACATCACCGACAACATCGTCAACAACAAGATCGTGCCGCCGGTGGACGTGGTCCGCCACGACATGGACGACCCGTACCTGGTGGTGGCCGCCGACAAGGGCACCGCGACCTTCTCCGACATCGCCAACGGCCTGGCCATCGCGCACGGCTTCTGGATGGGCGATGCGTTCGCCTCCGGCGGCTCGGTGGGCTACGACCACAAGGGCATGGGCATCACCGCGCGCGGTGCATGGGAGTCGGTGAAGCGCCACTTCCGCGCACTCGGCCGTGACAGCCAGAGCCAGGACTTCACCGCGGTGGGGGTCGGCGACATGTCCGGCGACGTGTTCGGCAACGGCATGCTGCTGTCGCGCCACATCCGCCTGGTGGCCGCCTTCGACCATCGCCACATCTTCCTGGACCCGAACCCGGATGCGGCGACCACGTTCGTTGAACGCGAGCGGCTGTTCACCGTGCCGCGTTCGAGCTGGGCCGACTACGACGCCAAGCTGATCAGCAAGGGCGGCGGCATCTTCCCGCGCACGCTGAAGTCGATCGAGCTGACCCCGCAGGTGCGCGAGTCGCTGGGCATCGACGAGACGGTCAAGGCGCTGTCGCCGAACGACCTGATGAGCGCGATCCTGAAGGCACCGGTGGACCTGCTGTGGAACGGCGGCATCGGCACCTACGTCAAGGCCGCCAGCGAGCAGCACAGCGACGTGGGCGACCGCGCCAACAACGCCCTGCGCGTGAACGGTGGCGAGCTGCGCTGCAAGGTGGTGGGCGAGGGTGGCAACCTGGGCATGACCCAGCTGGGCCGCATCGAGGCCGCCCAGGCCGGCGTGCTGCTCAATACCGACTTCATCGACAACTCGGCCGGTGTGGATACCTCCGACCACGAAGTCAACATCAAGATCCTGCTCAACGACGTGGTGCGGGCCAAGAAGCTCACCGTGGAACAGCGCAACAAGCTGCTGGCCTCGATGACCGACGAAGTGGCCGCGCTGGTGCTCAATGACAACTACCGCCAGAACCAGGCCCTGAGCCTGATGGAGCGGATGGCGGTCAAGCGCCTGGGGTCCAAGCAGCACTTCATCCGCACGCTGGAGCAGCAGGGCCTGCTCGATCGCCAGATCGAGTTCCTGCCGTCCGATGCGGAGCTGTCGGCGCGCAAGGCGCGTGGCCAGGGCCTGACCCGTCCGGAGCTGTCGGTGCTGCTGTCCTATTCCAAGCTGGTGGCGTTCGCCCAGCTGCTGGATTCGGACATCCCCGAAGATCCGTACCTGTCCAAGGAGCTGCAGCGTTACTTCCCCACGCCGCTGCAGAAGAAGTACGCCGATGCGATGGAGCGTCACCGCCTGAAGCGCGAAATCATCGCCACGGCCGTGACCAACCAGACCATCAACCGCATGGGCGCCACCTTCCTGATGCGCATGCAGGAAGACACCGGCCGCTCCATTGCCGAGGTGGCCAAGGCGTACACGATCAGCCGTGAAACGCTGGACGCGCGCGCCCTGTGGGCACAGATCGACGCCCTGGACGGCACCCTGCCCGAATCGGTGCAGATCGACGCGCTGGAAGTGATCTGGAAGCTGCAGCGCTCGTTCGTGCGTTGGCTGCTGTCGCGCCCGGGTGCGATGCCGGGCATCACCGAGGCGGTCAACCGCTACCAGGCGGCGTTCAACGACATCCGCGTGGCCTCCGGCGTGCTGCCCGATTCGCAGCGCCCGGCCTACGAGGCCAGCGTGTCCGAGTGGAAGGATAAGGGCCTGCCGCCGGCACTGGCGCAGCAGTTGTCCGAGCTGCAGTTCCTGGAGCCGGCGTTCGACATCATCGAACTGGCACGCGGCCGCAAGCTGAAGCCGGTGGACGTGTCCAAGATCCACTTCCGCCTGGGCGATGCCCTGCAGCTGCCGTGGCTGTTCGAGCAGATCGACGCGCTGGAGGTCAACGGGCGTTGGCATGCGGTGGCCCGTGGCGTGCTGCGCGACGAGCTGGCCGCCCATCACCGCAACCTGGCGGCCCAGGTGCTGTCGATGAAGGGGGGCAGTGCCGAGGCCAAGGTGGCCGCGTGGATCGGTCGCGACGACAGCAGCCTGCGCTTCACGCTGTCGATGCTGGCGGAACTGGCCGAGCAGAAGACGCTGGACTACCCGACCGTGTCGGTGGCGGTCCAGCGCCTGGGCCAGCTGGCAGCGCACGGGGCGTAAGCGCGTTCGCGCTGACGCCCCACGGTTTGCGGTGCAAACCGTGGGCCCCGTGCGGACGTAGCCTCCCGACCCCCGCGCCTTCGGCGCGCCCCCCTGACT